>NZ_JARIDH010000021.1 GCF_029267215.1 Clostridium sp.
ATAAGCATGAGTTATCTTATCATCGCCATGACCTGGAATATCAACATAAGAATCTCTCATAATAGAAGTTAACTTCATAACTTTATGTTCTTCATCTAAAGTAAGAATCATAATAGCATCACTTCTACCAACTTTTCCTTTTGGTGCATCAATCCCAAATAAAGCTATATTTTTTATATGCTTTTCTTCCTCAACCTGTGTTTTATCTATAGAAAGATTATCCTTATTAACTTCAACTTTTTGAACTTTGCTAAATTTAGAGTTTATATAATAATATCCTCCGCCTAATATTATTAAAAATAATATTACTATTAAACTAATTACCCAAACAACCTTCTTATTATTTTTTTTATTATATTTAACTACTTTGTCCATATTAAAATCACTATCCTTTAATATATGAAAATTATTTTTCAACTATTGATTTAACATAGTTTAACTCATCTAAATTATCAATTTCATATATACTATCTTCTGATATCTTTTGAATATGTATATCTAATTTAGCTATGTTATTTTTAACTATATCATCCCAGTATAAATTAGTAAAATCACCATGTTCAACCATATCTTCAAGTTCTTTTACTATTATGTCAGTATCTTTTTTTGCCCAATATGATACTCCACAAAGTATATATCCTTCATCATCTCCAACTTCTATATCAGTTACCTTTAAATTTTCATCAAAGTGAAGTTTCCATTCTCCTTTAAAACCTTTTTTGTTTGCTGAAAAATACATTGATGTTTCAGGTCTTTCTAATAAGAAATTCTTTGCAATATAAACATCAGCATCAACAACATATGTATCCTCTAAATATTCTCTTACTAAATACATAGTATATATATTGTTGTAAACTTCATATTTATCATTGTGTACTAATTTAACTCCATACTTTTCCTTTAAGTAGTCAAATTTCTCTGCAAGATATCCAGTAACTACTATTATCTCTTCTACCCCTTTTTCTTTTAAATATTCAACTTGTCTTTCTAAAAGTGGTTTACCATTAACCTCTATAAGTGATTTTGGTGTGTCTAATGTTAATGGTCTTAATCTAGTTCCCATTCCTGCTGCTAATAATATTGCTCTCATATTAATTAACTCCTCTAATCCAATAATATAATTATAAAAATAGATAGAACATAGTTATTAATTATGTTCTATTTTTATTTTCCATATTTTAATAACTATATTTATAATATCAAAAATATAGTCTATCTTTCAAATAAACTTAAACTTCTATTTCTTCCACGACATTTTCAACATTAGTAAGTTCTTCTTCATGTGCAGGTTGAGTTGCCACTACAAATGAACCTATCATAACCATTAATGCGCATACTACCATTTTAATAGTTATTTCATGTCCAAGTAAAATTCTATCGAAGACCATAGCCCAAACAACATATGTTATATTTAATCCCATGGCTCTTGTTGGTCCTAATTTATGAATTGCAGTGTAGTAACATACATAAGAAATTGTACCCATTAATGCAGTTACTATGATAATCCATAATACTTTTCCTTTGAAAACTTCAAATACTAATGGATAAGCTTTTAATAATGGTATTATTATAACTCCTGAACATACTGCTGATACTACTTGACGAACTTGTAATGCTTGTTTTGGTGTAATATCATCGTCCTTCATTCCATATGAACATATTACACATTCAGATCCCCATCCAATTACACTTAATCCTGCAAATAAAAATCCTATTAAACTTGTTTCTCCCCCAGAACTATTCATTCCTAATAATGCTATACCTAATATACTTACTAATAATCCAACATATCCTTTTTTACTAATCTTTTCTTTTAAGAATATGGCTGCAAGTACAGCTCCTACTGCTGGATATATAGATGAAATTGTGGCTGCATATGATGGTCCTATATATTTTACAGAAAGTAAATATCCAGTCATACCAATAGGGCCACCCATTATAGCCCCTAATACAACATATTTTGTACTAGGTGTTTTTAATGCTTTTATTAACTTTCCAACTTGTTTTGTAGAAATAATATATAAAAACATCCATATGCTTGAGAATAAATCATGTAGAAATGTACTAACAAATGGTGCTAACATTATAGCAATCTCATTATTTGTAAATGGTGCCATTGATAAAACAACACCAACTAAAACTGTATCTAGCCCCCAAGCTATAGCAGACATAACACCTCTACTATATCCTTTGTAATTCTTATTAAACATCTTTTTCTCCTTTAAAATAAAAACATACTTTTTATTTCTCCATTAATATTTTGTCTAATAAATCTAAATTTTTCTTCCCTCTGTTGTATCTGTCAATTCCGTAAGTTCCAAAGTCATCACCTTGTGCCTCTTTTAAAACAGTCCATATACTCCATAAAAAGTCCTGGCATATTTTATAGATAAGAATTCTAATCTTATGCTTTTCTTCAATTGAATTATTAAAATAAATATCTAAGAATAATTCTTCATCATCTTCTGAGAAATCACATTCTATTGAATGAGCTGCTAAATCCCACATTGGATCATTTAATCCACTGTATTCCCAATCTATTAAGAACATTCTTTCATTAATATCTTTAACAAAGTTTTCTGGTACTGTATCATTATGACATGGTTTTATTTCCATTCCATACTCTTCTAATGTTTTTTCTAGTTTTAAAACTCTTGCCTTAGTCTCATCATAATCTTCAAATAATGTTCCATTTACCTTTTTAACTATGTTTTCATAATCCTCTATTTTTTCAAAAACATCAAATCTATTTTCCATTGGTAATTCTGAGTTATGTAGAGTTCTTAAAGCTCCAACCACTAATTCCATGTTTTCTTTTTTCTTAGCTGTTGCTTGATTTAAAGTTTCTGCTCCTTCTATAAGTTCTGCTATCTTAACTCCTGATTCTTCATCAAAGAAAAGTATCTTAGCATCTATTCCTTTTTTAGCTGCTAATTTAGAGTTTCTCATCTCATCTTTTCTATTTATCATAGAACTTGTACCAGCACCTGGTATTCTAACTATATATGCCTTATTATCTACAAAAGCTTTATAGTTTTTATTAGTCATACCTCCAACTGGAAGTATCTCTTTTATATTATTTTCAGAAACACCTAATCCTTCTATTATGGCATTTCTGACTTGTTCTATTTTATATTGCATTTCTCTTCTTCTTATCATAGGAATAATATGTTTTCTAATCTTATCATATTGCTCCTCATTATCTATTTCACCCCACACAAGATCATTTATCTTCTCATATCCAACCTTATAGTTTCTAGCCACATCTAACATTGTGTACTCATAATTCATATATGGGTTTATATTAAACTTAAATTCTTCTAACATCATATTAAATAATTTATATGAAATTTTACTTATTCCAACCATCTCTCCATCAATTCTATTAAACTGATGTATATCCTTTGACATCTTAAATAAGTAACCATCTCTTATTTCTACAAAAGCTTCATCTCCTGAACCACTTTCATTAGTAAGCAATATACAGTCTCTATTTTCATTCTTAATTATTTGTTCAACTGCTCTACTTTCAAAAACAAGATCATTTTCTACTAGTATAAAATCATGAGTTATATGTTCCTTTGCTAAAGCTAATGAACTCATAGTACCTGTCCATTTATAAGCTGAGTTTGTTACACAAACTATTGATGAATCTTTTTCTGCAAGCTCTTCATAAAACTCTTTTTTATATCCATTTACTATAACTATTTTTTCTATTCCATTTGATTTTAAAGCTTCTATAATTCTATCTATAATTCTAAACTCTTCTATCTCTAAAAATCCTGCTGGCTTCCCAAAATTTCCTTTTCCTCCAGCTCCTAAAATAACAGCTTCCTTAACTTTATAAAATTTTCCTTTATGTATTGATAGCTTTGTATTCTTAATTTGATTTAATGAACTTTCTAATAAAGCAACCCCTGCTTCAGTTAATTCATATTTAAATGTTTTTTTATCTATATAATTCTTTATAATATATTCTCTCTCTAATAATTCTTTAAGTAAGGCATTTACCTTTCCAACAGAAATACCTACCATATCAGCTAATTTTCTTTGGCTTATATTTTCCTCATTGTTTAATATCTTTAATATCTCAATCTCATGTGTTAACATTTCTTTTCCCCTTCCGTTCATTTTTTGAACACT
>NZ_JARIDH010000004.1:0-27500 GCF_029267215.1 Clostridium sp.
TCAGCATCAGAAACAGCTTTAATGTCTTTAAGTAAAATTAGAATTAGGCATATGGTAGATGAGGGAATTAAGGGAGCAAAATTATTAGAAAAATTATTGGAAGATCCTAATAAATTATTAGGAGGCATATTAATTGGAAACAATATAGTAAATATAGGTGCATCATCCTTAGCGTCAACACTAGCTTATAGAATATTTGGAGATAGTGGAGTTGCAGTAGCTACTGGTATAATGACTATACTTGTTTTAATTTTTGGTGAAATAACACCAAAATCTTTAGCAAAGCAAAATGCAGAGAAAATTTCTTTGTTAGTAGCACCAATTATAAATTTGGTTGTTATAATATTTAAACCTTTGGTGTGGTTATTTTCTAATGTATCAGGTTTAATAATAAAGTTATTTGGAGGGGATTTAAGTAAAACTGAACCTTTCATAACAGAAGAAGAATTAAAAACAATGGTAGATGTAGGTGAAGAAGAAGGAGTCTTAGAGGTTGAAGAAAAAGAAATGATATTCAACGTTTTTGAGTTTGGAGATCTTCAGGTTAAAGATATAATGGTTCAGAGAGTGAATGTTGTGGCAGTCAATGTTACATCAACTTACGAAGAGGTACTAAAAGTAATAAAAGATGAACAATTTTCAAGAATACCTGTTTATAATGAGTCAATAGATGATATTGTAGGTGTTTTAAATGTTAAGGATTTAATACTTTTAGAAAGTGATAAAGAAAATTTCGATGTAACTAAATATATGAGAGAACCTTTTAGAACTTTTGAATTTAAGAAAATAACTGAATTATTTTCAGAAATGAAGACAACAAGAAATCATATAGCTGTTGTATTAGATGAATATGGTGGAACTGTTGGTATAGTTACAATAGAAGACTTAATAGAAGAAATCGTAGGAGAAATTGAGGACGAATACGATGAAAGAGATAAAGATATAGAAGTTATAAAAGAAAATGAATTTATTGTTGATGGTAGCACAAGACTATCAGATTTAAGTGATATGATAGGTTTTGAGATAGAATCAGAGGATTTTGATTCTATTGGAGGATATGTAATTGGATATCTTGGAAGAATGCCTAAAGTTGGAGAAGAGATAAAAACAAACAAATTCAGACTTGTAGTTGAAAAAATTGATAGAAATAGAATTAAAAAGGTTAGAATATACACTTATAAAATAGAACAAGGGGAGAATTAAAAAAGTGCTTAAATTGGCTTTAGAAGAGGCTGAGAAAGCTAGAAAAAAAGGCGAAGTCCCAGTTGGTGCAGTAATTGTGAAAGATGGCAAAGTTATTTCAAAAGCTCATAATTTGAAGGAAACTTTAAATGATCCAACAGCTCATGCTGAAATTCTCGCTATAAAAAAAGCCTGTGAGAAACTTGGAAATTGGAGACTTTATGGTTGTGAGATGTATGTAACCTTGGAACCTTGTCCAATGTGTGCTGGTGCAATACTTCAAAGTAGGATTTCAAAGATTCATATAGGAACCTTTGATGAAACCACTGGTGCAGCAGGTTCAATAATAAATATTCTTCAAAATCCAAATTTAAATCATTTTTTGGACATTGTTTGGAATAATGATGAAGAATGTAGTAAAATCTTAACAGAATTTTTTAAAGATAGACGTGGGTAAGTAATGAATTGCTTACCCATTTTATGTTATACTGAGGATAAAAATATTGGTGTGGGGGAATATAGGATATGAATAAATTAGAGATGATGGTAGGTTATGAAATAAACTTTTATGAAAAGAAATTTGAAGATAATTCTAAAAAATTATCTTATTATATGCATAGATGTTTTTGTGAAACTATAGGAGAAAAAGTGGCAGGTATTGCAATAGAAGAAAACCTTTTATATGCTTGGTCATATTATTTTGTAACTATAGCTGATGAAGATGCAAAAATTGGTGATAGAATAATGATGATGCTTATAAATCATTTTAATGAATTATTGCAAGGTGAAAATGTAAGAATGAGTGGAAAAGAAGGGGCAAAATTAATGATAGATCCTTCTTTCTGTAGAATATGGTTTGGAACAAGCTTAAATATTATGCTAGCTAAAAAGTATGGAGAAGCTGATTGCAAAGAAGTTTTTGATTATATAAAAGAAAATTATTTACAAAAAGAATGTAGAATTAGAACATTAGAATTATCATAGTGATCTATAGTCAGTAAGCATAAAAATTTGTTTGCTGACTTTTTTGTTTAAACTTAGTTTTAATATGAAGGAGGAAAAATGAAAATAAATAAAAATTATATTATAGCTTTTTTAATTTTATTATTTACTGAAATTTTTATAGCTTTATTTGTTCATGACAATTTTATTAGACCTTATATAGGTGATGTTATTGTAATACCAGTTTTATATTGTTTTATAAAGGGATTATTTAATTTTGAAAGTAGAAAATTACCTATTTACCTATTCATATTTGGAGTATTTGTTGAATTACTTCAATATATAAAAATAATTGAAATATTAGGGCTAGAACATATAAAATTTTTTAGAATACTTATAGGAACTTCTTTTGATTTTAAAGATATATTATGTTACTTAATTGGCTCATTAATATTAATAGCATGGGAATATATTTATAAATTTGGCTCTGTTTTAAACTAGTGTTGATTTTAGATATAACTTTTTGACCATCTTAATAAGCAATTTAGAGTTTCATTGAATATGTAAGAATAATAGCGTTAAAAAGCGAAGTTGTTTGACCGGAGGGAGTTTCTTCGCTTTAGCTATTATTCTGGAATATTCAATAGAAACTCTCTGCGAAATTAAGTAGGTCTGAAGGGATAGCTAAAATAAACACTCTATTGAAACAGAGCCATAAATTTAAAAAAGTAGATTCTTTATTTAGAATCTACTTTTTTTACATAATTGACTAATCTATAGCATATGTTTTAAAGAGTAATACAAATATTATGTAATTTTTTTGGAGGATATTTTAGTGTTTGAAGAAAAATTAAGTGAAGATCAATTTAGTATAGATGTTTTATTAGTTTCAATACTTATAATGTTAACTCTTATAAACATGGATATAGTTTATGTTAAAGGGATTAATACCTTAAGTGTAGATATTCAAGTAGAGGAGGATGTTCCTATAATATCCAATTCATATATTGGGCCAGAAGATGCAAAGAAGTGGGCAAAAGAAAAAGGTGCAAGTAAGGAGTTTATTCAATTAGCAGATTTATATTGGAAATATGCAGGAAGTCATGGAGATGTTAATCCTGCTTTAGCTTATGTACAAGCAGCCAAGGAAACAGCTTATGGAAATTTTGGAGGGGTTTTAAATGCTTCTTATCACAATCCTTGTGGATTAAAAACAAATAAAGGGGGAGGAGATAAGAATCCTAATGCTCACAAAAAATTTAAATCATGGGATGAGGGAGTAAAAGCTCATTTAGATCATTTAGCATTATATGCTGGTGCCAAGGGATATCCAAAAGTTGAAACAGAAGATCCAAGACACTTTCCTTCAATACATGGAAAAGCAGAGTCAGTTATTGATTTAGGAGCTAAATGGGCACCTAGTAAAACTTATGGAGAAGAAATACTTGGAATGTATAATGAAATGATTGATGGTGTAGGGACATATGATGTAGAGGTTATGAATATATATTAAAAAAATAAGTAGATAGCTAAAATCAACACTTTATTAAAACAGAACCAAAAATTAAAATGGGTTGTATAAAAATAACTTTTCAATAAAACATTCAAAAAATATAAAGAGAATATGTAGATTAGTTTTGGAATAATCAATTTACATATTCTCTAAATATATTTAAAAGTTTTATATTAAGTTTTGATATATCCCATTAATTTTTATGTTCCACAGTAAGTTCTATAAGGAATATTACTTTTAGGTAGCTCTGTGTAGTAACTTAAATCTTTTGAATAATCATATGGATTTTTTAGTGCTTCTAAAAGATTATCCATAACTGAGTAATCTCCTTCTAGGGCACTTTTTAATGCCTCTTCAACTCTATGATTTCTAGGAATAATATAAGGATTATTTTTCATCATAAGTTCTTGAGCTTTTTCAAAAGAAGTATTTTCTTTTTCTAATCTATCTCTCCAAAGAGCATACCATTTCTTAAATTCCTCTGTTTTAAATATTTCTTCTTCTTCAATTTTATTTAAAGTTAATGAAACAAAGGTATTAGTAAAGTCAGCCTCATATTTTTGCATAGTGCTTAAAAGCCCTTCTATTAATAGTTCATCAACTTCAAATTCTTTATATAAACCAAGTTTCTTTCTCATTTTTGATAACCAGTTAGATTTATATAAAGTAACAAATTCATCTAAGCTTTCCTCAGCCATTTTTATTGCTTTATTGGAGTCTTCATTTAGAAGTGGAAGAATAGCTTCAGCAAATCTAGCAAGGTTCCATATAGCTATGTTTGGTTGATTACCATAGGCATACCTTCCGTTTAAATCTATTGAGCTAAACACAGTATTTGAGTTATAAATATCCATAAATGCACATGGACCATAGTCTATTGTTTCACCTGAAATAGCCATATTATCAGTATTCATAACACCATGAATGAATCCAACAGATTGCCATTTACAAATTAAATCAGCTTGTAACTTAATTACTTCTTTAAGAAAAGTTAAATATTTATTTTCTTCATCTTTTATATAAGGAAAATGACGATTTATAGTGTAATCAGCTAGGGCTTTTAAATCTTCAAAACTTCCCCATCGAGAAGCAAAAGCAAAAGTTCCAACTCTTATATGACTAGATGATATTCTAGTTAAGATTGCGCCTTTTTCAAAGCTTTCTCTTATAATATCTTCTCCTGTTGTTACTACAGCTAGACTTCTTGTTGTAGGTATTAAAAGTCCATGCATTCCTTCACTTATGATATATTCTCTAAGCATTGGACCTAGAGAAGCTTTGCCATCTCCTCCTCTTGAATAAGGGGTTCTTCCTGAGCCTTTTAACTGAATATCAAATCTTTCATTATTTTTATTTAAATGTTCTCCTAAAAGTAAAGCTCTCCCATCACCTAGCATTGTAAAATGTCCAAATTGATGACCAGCATAAGCTTGTGCTATAGATTCTATTCCTTCAAAAGTTTTATTTCCTGAAAATAGGCCAAGTCCAAAATCATTATTTAAATTTTCAGGGTTTAGTCCAAGTTCTTCTGCTAAGGCGTAGTTGAATTTAACTAGCTTAGGATTCTTTGAACCTGAAGGTTTTTGTTTGGTAAAAAATATATCTGGAAGGCTAGTGTATGTATTTTCTAAATTAAAACTAGCCTTTAATTCTAAAGTTTTATTATCCATTTTAAAATCCTCTGTTTATAAATTATTTCAAATTTTACTTCATTCCCTTTTATTATGTGTAAAACTGATTAAATAAATTAAAACAAGTATTTTTTAGTTATTATACCACTATTCTAAGCAAATGTTTAGAATAATTGATAATAACTTTCAATTAATTATAGTATGAAATTTATTATAATAAAAAATTTAATAATATTTAAAAAAGTTTTAAAAAAATTCAATTTTTTGATGAGTATATGAGGATTTTATGGTATAATTTACATTAAAGTGATAATTATTATCAAAATATTATTACTTTGAACAATGACGGGGGATAAAAAATATGAAGAAGAAAATTTGTAAAGCACTTATATGTGCAGCTATAACAACTTGCACTTTTGCAGGAATGAGTACAAAGGTTTACGCATGGGATGGTAAGCCAGATGGAACAGGTACTCATGCTATGATAGTAACTCAAGGTATTACTATTTTAGAAAACGATTTATCAAAAAATGAGCCAAGTTCAGTAAGAAAAAACTTAGAAATCCTTAATAAAAACTTACACGAATTGCAATTAGGATCAACTTATCCAGATTATGATAAAAACGCCTATGAATTATATCAAGATCATTTTTGGGATCCTGATACTCAAAATAATTTTTCTAAGGATAATAAGTGGTACTTAGCTTATTCAATACCAGATACTGGAGAATCACAAATAAGAAAATTTAGTGCTTTAGCAAGATATGAGTGGAAAAAAGGAAATTATAAACAAGCTACTTTTTATCTTGGAGAAGCAATGCATTATTTTGGTGATATAGATACTCCTTATCATCCTGCTAATGTGACAGCTGTTGATAGTATAGGTCATGTTAAATTTGAAACTTTTGCAGAGGAAAGAAAAGAACAGTATAAAATAACTACAACTGGAAGCAAAACGAATGAAAAATTCTATACTGATATCTTAAAAGAGAAAGACTTTGCAACATGGTCAAAAGGTTTTGCAACTCACTTTGCTAAGATAGGAAAAGAAATTTATTATAAATATGCTAGTATGAATCATAGTTGGAAAGATTGGGATTATGCAGCTAAAGTAACTTTAAGAAATTCCCAAATAGGAACAGCTGGTTATTTATATAGATTCTTACATGATGTTTCAGAGGGGAATGAATCATCTCCTAATAAAGAAGTAAAAGAATTAGTAGTTTACATAACAACTAGCAAAGAAAAAGATGCTGGGACAGATGACTATATGTATTTTGGAATAAAAACAAAAAGTGGAAAAACTCAAGAGTGGAAAATGGACAACCCTGGCAATGATTTTATGGAAGGAAGTCATGACACTTACACTTTAAAATTAGGAGAAAAAGGAGTTAAGTATGCTGATATAGAAAATATGTGGATTAGAAAAAGCAAGTTTACATCTTTCTCTGATGCATATAAGCCTGAAAATATAAAGGTTATAGCTAATGGAAAGGTTGAAGTTGATAAGGATATAAATCAATGGATTTCAGGAAATTCAACTTTTAACATAAAATAATTTAAGTGATATTTAAACAATAAAGAAAGTCTAAACTAGATTTAAGTAAAAAGTCTAGTTTGGACTTTTTATTTTTTAAAGGTTTCTATATATGCTTGATTATTTTAGTAAGTAATAATCTTTTTGTTTTTAGAATATAATCAATAAGAATATGGTAATCACATTGGGAGGATTATAAATGAAAGTAGATATAATTTCTGGATTCTTAGGAGCTGGTAAAACTACTTTAATAAAAAAGCTTTTAGATGCTTTAGTGAAAAAAGAGAAGATTGCAATTGTTGAAAATGAATATGGAGAAGTTGGAATTGATGGAGATTTATTTAAGGATAGAAGAATAGAAGTTAAGGAAATTAATTCAGGATGTATTTGTTGCACAATAAAGGGAGATTTTAAGCAGAATATACTGGATATAATGTCTAATTATAGGCCAGATAGAATAATTATAGAGCCCTCTGGAGTAGCTGATTTTTCACAAGTATTACAATCCATAAATGAAGCTAATATTGAGGGGTTAAGAATTAATATGAAGATTACAATGGTTGATGCTCAAAATATAGATATGTATTTAGGAAACTTTGGCGATTTTTATAGAAGTCAGCTTATTAATGCAAATACCATAATTCTTACTAGAGTAGAAAAGCTATCAAATAAAGAAATTACAGAAGTTTGCAATAAAATAAGAAGGATAAATAAAAAAGTTAATTTAATAACTACTGAGTTAGAAAAGTTGAGTGCAGAGAGGATAATCCAAGTTTCAGAAAAAAAAGTTGAGGATCTTATAGAAAATCATTCTATAAAAAGACCTAGAGGAATTGGGTTTAGAAGGATAATGGCAACAGAAATCTTTGAAAATTGGGGAGTTGAAACACCTAAAGCTTTTGAATATGGAGAGATTTTAAAAATACTTAACTCTTTTAATGAGCATAAGCATGGAGAGATTTTGAGAGCTAAAGGAATTGTTAGGTCTAAAGATGATTCTTGGATTAAGTTTGATTTTGTTCCTAATGACATATCAATAGTTGATTATAAAAGTGATTATACAGGGAGAGTATGTGTTATAGGAAGAAATTTAAATAAGGAGAGTATAGGGAAGTTATTCTCTGTATTATAGAAGTTTAATCCCAAAATGCAGGGTGATATTTTGTGCTTATCTAAAGCTTTCAGAGATTCATTTCCATTTTGTAAAGAGTTAAGAGAATTTACTAAATTTTAGCTTGAAATGAGGAGGGATAATATTGAGAAAGTGTTCAGTTGACTTAATTACAGGTTTTTTAGGATCAGGTAAAACAACATTTATAAATCATATTTTAAATGATTATAAAAAAGAAGAAGTTTTAATAACACAATGTGAAAAAGGAATTGAAGAATTACGATGCGGAAAAATGACTTATAATATTAATTCTAAGCATTTTTCTAGCAACGAAGAAATAAGTGAAGAGGAACTAATAAGAAGTTTAAAATTCTACGCTCCTAAAAGATTGATTATTGAATGTAATGGTGTTTCTGAAACTAAGAAGCTTATAGATAATATAAGGAAAGGAAAACTTAAAGAGTATGTTAAATTAGGACTTATAGTTAATTTACTTGATATTACAACCTTAAATATGTTTCTAAAAAATATACCTTCAATGATAATCCCTAATTTATCACTAAGTAATCTTATTGTATTGAATAAATGTGAAAAAGTGAGTAATGAAACTTTAAATGAATATGTTGAAATGATAGGAAAGTTTAATTCTAATGCTCATATAGTAAATTGCATAGGTAAGGAAGAAGAAAATTTGAAGTTCAATAAAGAAAGACTTATAAAAAGGATCATGGGATAGGTATGGAATTTTTAAATAAATTTTCTATAATTTTTTCAAGTATAGTAATAGAAGCATTGCCCTTTATATTAATAGGGGCTGTGCTATCATCCTTTATGCAAGTTTATTTTTCAACAGATTTATTCAATAAGATAATATCAAGAAATAAGGTTATAGGATCACTTCAATCTGGAATAATAGGTTTTTTTCTACCAATTTGTGAATGTGCAACAGTTCCAATAACAAAGGGATTAATAAGTAAAAGAGTACCTATAAATGTTGCTATTACTTATATGTTAGCGGCACCTATTGTGAATCCACTTGTAATTCTTTCAACTTACTATGCTTTTCATGGAAACATAAAAGTAGTTTTGTTAAGAGTAGGAATTGGTCTTATTATTTCAGTTATTGCAGGAATATTAATGCTTTACTTATCAGGGGAAGGAAACATATTGAAAGATGGGACAAGTTTTCAAGAAGGAATTTGCCTTTGTGGATGTTCAGAAATTGATGATATCTCAAAAAAGCCTATAAGACTTCTTAAACACACATCCATAGAATTTTATGAAATAGGAAAATATTTTATTGTGGGGGCTACCTTAGCTTCTTTGTTTCAGACGGTTATTCCAAGAGAGAGTATATTTTATTTTGAAAATAGTACAATTTTATCAATCATAATGCTTATGGTATTTTCATTCTTAATTTCTCTTTGTTCAGAGGCTGATGCTTTTGTTGCAAGTACGTTTATGAATAGATTTTCTTTAGGGGCAATAACAGGATTTTTGATTATTGGACCAATGATAGATTTAAAAAACACAATAATGTTATTTTCCGTATTTAAAAAATCTTTTGTTATTAAACTATTATTTGTAGTATTTTCATTGTGCTTCATAGCATCATGCTTAATAGTTTAAGGGGGGAGATTATATGAGAAAGTTTAATTTTAGTGAGTTCATATGGTTTCTTATCTTAGTATGCTTTGAAGGATTATTCTTTAAAATGCTAATTAGTGAAAAGATATTTTTAATAATATCAAGTAATATGAAAAAATATATTTGGTTAGCTTTATTTATTTTACTTTTATTAATCATAATACAGTTTTTTAATATTTTTAAAGTTTCTTCTAGGAGGATATTTAAAAAAGGATACTTAATATTTATATTTGCATTATTACTACTTTTCCTAACTAACAGTTTAAATATCAATGAGGTATCTTTGAATTTAAAAGGTGTTAAGTTTTATCATGAAAACCATGAAATACACCAACATAAACATTATAAATCTAATTATGATTTAAATGAATTAGAAGCTCTTGTTTTAAGTGAAAGGAATTTTCATAACTCTATAGAAGAATTAATAATTCATTTAGATGGATTAATTGGAAAAGAGATTTCCATAGAAGGTTTATTTTATAAAAGCAATCACTATGAAAAGAATGAATTTGCAATAACACAAATAGAAATGAATTGTTGTATAGTTGATTCAACTTATTTAGGAGTTCTTTGTAGTGGTGATATGCCTAATATAAATAATGGAGAAGAGGTTAAGGTAAAAGGAATTGTTCAATCAAAAATAATAAAGAATTCCTCAGGAAAAGAGGTTAAAATTCCTTATATAAATATATTCTATGTTGATACCTTAAAGTAGCTAAATAATATAATTAAAAATTTATTATTTAATTCACATAGTAAACTTAACTTCCATAAAATATTGAAATTTAAGAAAATAATACACATTTACTTTATAATTTTAATGTATCATTATAATAAAAAATATAATGAAAGGAAGAAAGTTATGAATCCAGTAGCCTTTTCAATAGGAAATTTTAATATTAGATGGTATGGCATTATGATTTCATTAGGCATATTAATAGCAATGATGTTGGTTAATTTTAATGCCAAGAAGAAGAATTTAAATTTTGATATTATATTAGATTTATTTTTATGGTGTTTTCCAATGGCCATTATAGGGGCAAGAGCTTACTATGTATTATTTGAGTTTGAAAATTATCATAGCATAATAGATATGATAAATATAAGAGAAGGGGGTCTTGCAATACATGGAGGAATAATAGGTGCATTTTTAACTGCATTTATTTATTGCAAGGTTAAGAAGATAGATTTTATAGCATATGCAGATATTGTTGCACCAGCTTTTATACTTGCTCAAGGAATAGGAAGATGGGGAAATTTTTTTAATCAAGAAGCACATGGTAGCCAAGTTTCAAAGGAATTTATAAATAAATTTCCTAAGTTTATTCAAAATGGAATGTTTATAGATGGAACTTACTATCATCCAACTTTTTTATACGAAAGCATATGGGACATTAGTATTGCCATAATTCTTATGATAATACTTTATAACATAACTAGTAATTATAAAGGTATTGTAACTTCAGCGTATATAACTTTGTATTCATTAGGAAGATTATTTATAGAAGGATTAAGAACAGATAGTTTATATTTTATGAATATAAGGGTGGCTCAGTTAATAAGTTTAATAGGAATAGTGGGTGGATTAATTGCTATTATCATTATAGTTATTAGAGTAAGAAAGAAAAATAAAAAAATTTAAAGGTAGAGAAAAGGAAAACTCTACCTAATTTTTACTGTTATAAAAAGAATAACTTATGATTATACTAAAAAAAGTAACATTTATAATTAAATTTTCAGTATTGAATTGATTACACTTATATGTTAGAATTAAAAAGTATTATAAGTTAATATTTGTTATGGAGAGATGTCCGAGTGGTCGAAGGAGCACGCCTGGAACGCGTGTATAGGGGAAACTCTATCGAGGGTTCAAATCCCTCTCTCTCCGCCATGCCGTGCTAGATGGGGAGTTAGCGGTGCCCTGTAACCTGCAATCCGCTATAGCAGGATCGAAGTCCTCTTGGAGGCTCTAGTTTGTGGAGTCTGCCCTACGTAAGTGGTGTTGAGAGTTGGGCCCCACGCAATGGAAACCTGTGAACCTCGTCAGGTCCGGAAGGAAGCAGCGATAAGCAGTCATTTTCATGTGCCGTGGATCAGTCTGGCTTGAGCTAACTGCGTAGGTAACGTCCATAAACTATTGTCGAATTGAGGTGCACGGTTTTATTTTGTATTTTTTAAGCTTTTAACTAAATTGTTAAAGGCTTTTTATTTTTTGGTAAAACTATGTTTGCTATATCTTTACAAATACTTAATAAAAAATTTGTTTGTTATTAGTATAATTATTATATAAACTAAGTATGTAAATATAATTTTACGGAGGAATTTATGAGGAAAAAAATTTTTTTAGGTATATTAACTACTTCTTTATCAGTATTTATATTTGGATGTAGTAGTGCAAATGCTGAATTAAAAGGAAAAATTATTCCTCTAGAAAAAAGCACTGAGAAAGAAGATGAGGGTGAATATTTAGATAAAATATCATCAACAATAGTTAACATAAGTTTAGATGGTTCACTAAGACAAATGAGAACGGTTGCTGAAACTGGAGAATTTTCAGAGGATATGAAAGAAGAATTAAAAAAATCAAAAATTTTTTTTCAAGGGTTAATTAATGAATTTGAAAATTATAATGTACCAAAAAAATTTGAAGAATATAATGATGAAATATTAGTTTATATGAAAAATGCTAAGAAATCTTTAGAAAATCTTCAACAAGTGGTCTCTAGGGAAGATATAAAAAAAGAAGCAAATAAATTTATAGATAATAATAAAGAAATTTCTAATAGAATAGATAAAGTATTGCTTTATTTTAGTGGGTGTTAAAAATACATATAATGAAAACGATAAGGAGATAAAAAGGTATCTACTTATTATTTTTTTAAAAGAGATTTATTATAATTAAAAAAATTATTGATAAATAAAAGAATAAGAGTTAAATTAATAATATAGCATAAAATTTTATAATTTTATCTAATTATGTCCAAATTATTAACTTTGTGATAAGATTAATTTGGGTGTAGAATTAATAACAAGATGTAAAAATAAAAAATAGGAGGTATACACATGGTAGGAATTATTCTTGCTAGTCACGGGGAGTTTGCTAAGGGAATATTGCAATCTGGCTCAATGATTTTTGGTGAACAAGAAAATGTAAGTGCTGTTACATTGATGCCTAGTGAAGGTCCTGATGACATTAAAGCAAAAATGAAAGAAGCAATTGCATCTTTTGAAAACCAAGATGAAGTTTTATTTTTAGTTGATCTTTGGGGCGGTACACCATTTAACCAAGCTAATAGTTTAGTTGAAGAGCATCCGGATAAATGGGCAATTGTAGCTGGTATGAATTTACCAATGGTAATTGAAGCCTATGCTTCACGTTTTTCAATGGAATCAGCACAAGAAATTGCAGCTAGTATTCTAAAATCAGCAAGAGAAGGAGTTAAAGTCAAACCTGAGTCATTAGAACCAGAGGAGACTGATAAACCTTCAACAGATTCTATCAAACAGACTAATAATGCGGGTTCACCTGGAAGTTTTGAATACGTTTTAGCACGTATTGACTCACGTTTACTTCATGGACAAGTAGCAACAGCTTGGACAAAAACTGTTAGACCAACAAGAATTATTGTTGTATCAGATGATGTAGCTAGAGATGAACTTCGTAAAAAATTAATTCAGCAAGCAGCTCCTCCAGGAGTTAAAGCTCATATTGTGCCAGTTAATCAAATGATTAAACTTGCAAAAGATAACGAGCATTTTGGTGGACAACGTGCATTACTTCTTTTTGAAAATCCAGAAGATGTATTAAGAGCTGTAGAAGGGGGAGTACCTTTAAAAGTAGTTAATGTTGGTTCAATGGCTCACTCTCCAGGTAAAGTTCAACCAAATAAAGTACTTGCCTTCAGTCAAGAAGATATAGATACTTTTAGTAAACTTAAAGATTTTGGATTAGAATTTGATGTTCGTAAAGTTCCAAATGATTCAAAAGGAAACATGGATGAAATAATTAAAAAAGCACAAGAAGAATTAAATAAATTAAAATAGTATAAATTATTTTAATAGAAAAAGGAGGATTACATAGTGGATCTAAATATAATTCAAATAATATTAGTTATTATTATAGCATTTTTAGCCGGTATGGAAGGTATTTTAGATGAATTCCAATTTCATCAACCTTTAGTTGCTTGTACTTTAATTGGATTAGTTACAGGTAATTTAATTCCATGTCTAATCTTAGGCGGTAGTCTTCAAATGATTGCTTTAGGTTGGGCAAATATAGGGGCTGCCGTAGCACCAGATGCAGCTTTAGCATCTGTTGCAGCTGCAATTATTCTAGTTTTAAGTGGAGAAACAAATCAATTAGGAATTTCTTCATCTATAGCTATAGCTATTCCACTAGCAGTTGCAGGGTTATTATTAACAATAATTTGTCGTACAATAGCTACAGCATTTGTACATTTTATGGATGCTGCTGCTAAAGAAGGAAATATAAGAAAAGTTGAAATGTGGCATGTTATTGCTATTTGCATGCAAGGTATTCGTATAGCAATACCAGCAGCATTAATATTATTAATTGGTGCTGAGCCTATTCGTGCATTACTTAATTCTATGCCAGCATGGTTAACAGATGGATTAGCTGTAGGTGGAGGAATGGTTGTAGCAGTTGGTTATGCAATGGTAATTAACATGATGGCAACAAAAGAAGTATGGCCATTCTTCGCAATTGGTTTTGTATTAGCAACTATCCCTCAAATTACACTTATGGGATTAGGTGCAATTGGTGTAGCTTTAGCTCTTATTTACTTAACACTTAGTAAAAAAGGTGGCTCAGGTAATGGTGGATCAAATATAGGAGATCCTGTAGGCGATATTATCGATAATTACTAAGAAAGGAGATAGGACTAAAATGGAAAATAAATTAAAGTTAACAAAAAAAGATCGTCTTTCTATTTGGTGGCGTTCAACTTTCATTCAAGGATCATGGAACTATGAGAGAATGCAAAATGGTGGTTGGGCATTTTCATTAATTCCAGCAATAAAGAAATTATACAAAACTAAAGAAGAAAGATCAGCGGCATTAACACGTCACTTAGAATTCTTTAATACTCACCCATATGTAGCATCACCTATTATTGGTGTAACATTAGCATTAGAAGAAGATCGTGCAAATGGAGCAGCAGTTGATGATGTAACTATTCAAGGGGTTAAAGTTGGTATGATGGGACCTTTAGCTGGTATCGGAGATCCAGTTTTCTGGTTTACTGTTAGACCTATATTAGGAGCATTAGGTGCTTCACTTGCTATGGCTGGTAATATATTAGGTCCAATTATATTCTTCTTTGGATGGAATATTATACGTATGGCATTCACTTGGTACACTCAAGAACTTGGATATAAAGCTGGTTCTCGTATTACAGAAGATTTATCAGGTAACTTATTACAAGATATTACAAAAGGTGCATCTATACTTGGTATGTTCATTTTAGGATCATTGGTTAATAGATGGGTATCAATTAAGTTTACACCAGTAGTATCATCAGTTAATTTAAGTAAAGGTGCTTATATAGATTGGAATAGCCTTCCTGCAGGGGCAGAAGGTGTTAAACAAGCCTTATTACAACAAGCATCTGGATTATCATTAACTTCTCAGAAGGTTACAACATTACAAGGTAACTTAGATTCATTAATTCCTGGACTTGCAGGATTATTATTAACATTCTTATGTATGTGGTTACTTAAAAAGAAAGTATCTCCAATTGTTATTATACTTGCTTTATTCGTAATCGGAATTTTATTCCATGTAATAGGATTAATGTAATATTGTTTATTTAGCCTAGGTTAGGGTAATATTTTTACTTGGCCTAGGCTTTTTACATAAATAAATTAAAGTAAATAAGTTTTATGATATTATGGAAGTAGTATCACAAATACTTAATTGGAAATAAGAATAAATATAATTAGCACCAAATTTAATAAATATGTTAATTAATTTGTTTATGAATAAGATGGATATTTATAATTATTAGAAAGGGGTAGAACGTATGATTCAATCACTAAATACAAAGGTAGATTTAGTTGTTGATGCAACAGCTTTTACAGGGCTTGCTGATTATGGAAAAATAATGATTGGTGATAAGGGTTTTGAATTTTATAATTCTAGTAATGCTTTAAAGTTTATTCAAATACCTTGGGAAGAAGTTGATTATGTAATTGCTTCTATAATATTTAAGGGAAAGTGGATTCCACGATATGCAATTAAAACTAAGAGAAATGGAACATATTCCTTTGCATCTAAAGAGCCAAAGAAGGTGCTTCGTGTTGTTAGAAATTATGTTGATTCAAGTCGTATAGTTAGGTCTTTAAGCTTTTGGGATGTTGTAAAACGAGGAGTAAAATCTTTGTTTAAGAGAAAGTAATTTTATATAAAAAGATAGTACATAACTATTAATTTACAAAATGTGTAATTAGAATAAGTCACTTTATAATTAAATATATGGTGGCTTTTATTTTTGCTTTTTTAGTAAAGTCATATTAAACATATTTAATATGACTTTACTTCGTAATTTACAAATTTGAATTTAGTATTATTTTCTTCGTAAACTTTGCTTTCATAAGTTATATTCCACTTTGAATAATTTATTTTAGGAAAATAGGTATCTCCAGAAACTTCTTTTAAAACTTCTGTTATATAGAGTTTTGATGATAAACCTAAGAATTGAGAGTAAATTTTGCCACCGCCAATAATAAAAACCTCCTCTTCACTATCCTTAAATTCTTCAATTAGTTTTTCTAAATTATTATATATAATTACATTTTCATTATTATAAGAAAAATCTTTATTTTTAGTTAAAACTAAATGAGTTCTCTTTGGTAATAGAAATGGGAGTGATTCAAAAGTTTTTCTTCCCATTAATATTTTCTTTCCTATTGTTATTTCTTTAAATCTTTTAAGGTCAGAAGGTATATTCCAAGGAAGAGAGCCTTCTTTTCCTATGATATTATCAATACTTTTGGCAACAATTATAGAAAACATATAAATTTCCTTTCTTTAATAGAATTCATTAGAGTTTGATTGGTTAATTTTTAAGTTTAATATTAATGTTATGAGTTAATTTTAACATTAATATTTGAATTTTATACTATTTTGTAAATTGGGATAATTTCGTACTTTATGATAATAAATAATATAGGTAAAGTAAATATTATTTATTATCATAAATACAAAAGTAAAGGTTTGAATGGTATTAATAATAGAGATAAATTGACAGTTTAAGAAAGTATTAAACTTAGGTAAGTAAACATTGTAAGATTAGATGAACTTGAAATATTAAATATGTTAACTAATAAAATCTTTACAAGTATTATAGTTTAAAGAAATAGTCACAAAAGTTTATATAACTTAAATAATAAAATCTTTATAAGTATTATAGACTCTTTTACAAAGGTATCTGTTACATGGGTTTTAACTAATAAAGTTTTTTAGAATTATAAAGAAATTCATAACTTACAAAATATAAATTATGTAAATAGGTATAGAAGTCTATTTTGATGTATAATAATTATATGTTAATGCAAGCTTAGAGAGGTGAAGAATTTGGCATATAAAGCTTTGTATAGAGAGTGGAGACCACAAACTTTTAATGATGTTGTTGGTCAAGAACATATAACCACTACATTAAAAAATCAGATTATAAATGGAAGAACAGCTCATGCCTATTTATTCTGTGGAACTAGAGGTACTGGTAAAACTTCTACTGCGAAAGTAATGGCTAAGGCTTTAAACTGTCTAGATTTAAGAGATGGTGAGCCTTGTAATAAGTGTGAGATGTGCAAAAAGATAAATGAAGGTTTGGCAATAGATATAACAGAATTAGATGCAGCTTCAAATAATGGTGTTGATAATATTAGAGATATTATTGATGACGTTCAATACCCACCACAGGAAGCTAAATTTAAAGTTTATATAATGGATGAGGTTCATATGTTATCAATAGGGGCAGTTAATGCTTTTCTAAAAACATTAGAAGAACCACCTAAGAACGTGGTATTCATATTAGCAACTACTGATCCTCAAAAATTGCCTATAACTATATTATCAAGATGTCAAAGATTTGATTTTAAAAGAATTAGTAGAAAAGATATAACAGGAAGACTTAGAAAGATTGTTACAGAACAAGGTGTATTTTGTGATGATAGAAGTCTAGATCTTGTTGCAAGAGTTTCTGATGGGGCAATGAGGGATTCTTTAAGTATTTTAGATCAAGCTATTTCAATAGGTGATGGAAAAGTTGATTATGATGAACTTGTTTCTATGCTTGGACTTGTAACTAATGATAATTTATTTAAGATAGTTGATTCTATTATAAAAAGAGATATTGAAAGTGCTATGGAAATCATAGAGGAATTAGTTCTTACAGGAAAGGATATGACTCTTTTTATAAAGGACTTAATTGTTCATTATAGAAATCTTCTTATGATAAAGGTAACTTCAAATCCAGAAGATGTTTTAGATACAGCTGAGGAAAATATAGAAAAGTTAAAGGTTCAAGGGGCTAAACTGAAGGTTGAAGAAATCATGAGATGTATAAGAATTGTACAGGAATGTGATGAGGAAGCTAAGGTTAGTAAGCAAGCAAGAGTTTACTTAGAACTTGCAGTAATAAAAATGTGTAAAATAGAGTATGATACATCTAAAGAAGTTATGTTATCTAGAATAAATAAATTAGAAAACATGATAAAGAGTGGTAATATAAAAGTAAATACTAACTTAGAGGATGTTAAATCAGATGTTCAAATTGGAGGCACTTCCAATAAAGGAAAATTAGATAGTAAATCTAATCAACCAATAAAAACTAATAATTATGAACCAGTAAATGAAAATTCTACTTTAACACCAGAGTATTTAAGAAAGGTTTGGAAGGATATACTTGAAACTTTCAAGAGTAGAGGAAAGTATATGGTTTATATGGCCTTAGCAAAGGGTATAAGTAATGTGTCTTGTAATAAAGGTGTTGTTGAGTTTAGATATACTTATGATTTTAAACATAATAAGGAAAGACTTGAAAAACCTGATTTTTCTAAGATAGTAAATGAAGTTTTTTCAGAAGTTTTAAGAGAACCTGTTAGAGTTGTTTATAGTGTTGAACATGGGTCTGAGGAAGAAAAAGCATATGAAGCTGATTTAGAGGCTAGACTTTCAGGATTAATGGGAGATGGCTTAGAAATAATTGAAGAATAGTAATAAAAAATAGTAACCAAAGAACAATTAATCATATAATCTAATATTATAGTAAATTTTTCAAAAATACTATATAATATTAAGTAGTTAATTTTTAAGGAGGATGTAAGTATGGCAAGAGGTGGATTCCCAGGTGGAATGGGTAATATGAATAACTTAATGAAGCAAGCTCAAATGCTTCAAAAACAAATGCAATCAATGCAAGAGGAAATCGAAGCATCAGAATTCGAAGGTTCAGCTGGCGGCGGAGCAGTTGTTGCAAAAGTTAACGGAAAGAAAGAGTTAATCGCACTTAATATAAAACCAGAAGTTGTAGATCCAGATGATGTTGAAATGTTAGAAGATTTAGTTTTTTCAGCTGTTAAGCAAGCTTTAGAAAAAGCTAATGAAGAAACTACAGAAAAGATGGGCAAATTAACTGGTGGAATGGGTATGCCAGGATTATTCTAATTTAAAGAATAATAAAATACTTATGAATGTTAAAACTCTGCTGATATAATTCAGCGGAGTTTTTTATAGATATAGATATTTTTTAGGCTATGTTTTAATTGAATGTTGATTTTAGATATCTTTTCAGACTTACTTAAATTCTTTATAAAATCAACACTAGTTTAAAATATAAACAATAAATAAAAGTAAAATTAAGAAAAGGAGGCATTTAGGATGGAATTTTATCCAGTAGCTATAGAGAAGTTAATAGAAGAGTTTGCAAAATTACCTAGTATAGGTAAGAAATCTGCACAAAGATTAACTTTACATATATTAAATTTACCAAAGGATGAGGTTGAGGAATTTGCCAATGCTTTAATAAAGGCGAGAGGAACAATAAAATATTGTTCAGTGTGTGGTAATTTTACTGACTCAGATCCTTGTGCAATATGTGCAAATCCAAATAGAGAGAAAGATATAATTTGTGTTGTTGAACAGCCTAAGGATATTATGACTATGGAGAAGGTTAAAGAGTTTAATGGATTATACCATGTTTTACATGGAACTATTTCTCCAATGCAAGGAAGAGGACCACAAGATATAAGAATTAGAGAATTAGTTGCTAGAATGAGTGGAGATATTAAAGAAGTTATAGTTGCAACTAACCCTACAATTGAAGGGGAGGCCACAGCAATGTATATTTCTAAAATTTTAAAACCTTTAGACGTTAAGGTTACTAGAATAGCAGCAGGTATCCCAGTTGGGGGAGATTTAGAGTATGCTGATGAAGTAACTTTATCAAAGGCATTAGAAGGTAGAACTGTAATATAAATCTTGTTATCTATGAATACAACTTAGAAATTTGGTCAATAATTCCAAGTATATAAGTTGGAGGTGTAGTCATGGATAAAAAGAGAATTAAAGATTTTTTAGTACGAAAGATAGATTATACCAATGAGGATGAGGCTATAGTAAAAGCTATAGAAGAAACTATGTTAGAGCTTGAAGTTGCTAGATCTGCTTTTCAGAATGCTTGTGATGATAAACTTATAGATTCATTGATTTATAAAGAACAGGATATCAATGCAAGATATGAATATCTTATAAGAGAGGCTAAGAAAAGAGGTATAAAAGTTGGCTTAGAGCATATATTTAAAAATACTACTTTAAGTATAATTTAATTTTGAAAAGGGTGATCTTATGAATTCTAATGCATTAACATTAGATGATATAATTCTTTTAGTTGTTGCAGTTTTTGTGGCAATATTTCTTTTAAGATTAATATTTGGATCAATTAAGAAAATAATAGGTCTAGTTATTAATAGTATTTTTGGTGCAATACTTCTTATGATTGTTAATTACTTTGGATCTTATTTTGGAATAACTGTAGGAATAAACATTTTAACAGCTTTGATAGCTGGAGTGTTAGGGATTCCAGGTGTAATTTTGATTGTATTATTTCAAATGTTTATATAATAAAAAAACAGGTGTTTTTTTCACCTGTTTTTTTAATTTTTAGATGGGAGGAAACTTGCAAAGTAAACAAGAAATGCATAAAAACTTCTTCTATTTTAAGGAGAGGAGTAGTCAAAATTGAAGAAGTAATTAAACATTCTTTATATTAATATATGTATTAAAAGATAATTTGCTACTTATTTTAGAGAATAAAATCATAAAAATCTATTTGAGAAAGTATATTGTAAAGAGTTTATATTTACTTTTAAGAATGGAGAGTTTTATGGGAAAGTTAATAAGCAATTTGTGGTTTAAAAAATATAAACTAAGGATGATTATTGGATGGGTTATTTTAAGTATAGGTTTATTTTTTATTACAGGAAATTATGAAATGATAAAGATGAAGTTTAAAGGTACAGATGGAATAGTTGAAGATGTTATAATAAAAAAATGTTTTTCTGCGACTTATTTAGATAGAAGTATTTTATTTTTAATGTGCATTATTTTTATAGGATTGTTGTTTAAGAATAAGAAGGATGAAATTAGAGAAGCTATAAAATTAGGTGATGAGGGAAGAAAAAAATATTTTTTTAATAAAGTCATATGTGTTTATGGATTAATTATTATACCTATGGCTATTAACATAGTAATAAAAGTGAGTTGTTATTTTTTTTATGATGATATATTTACTTACTCTCAATTAGTATTAAGTTGTTTTTATTTTTTTGTAATTGGTATTTTATTTTCAACAGTAGTTTTCTTTATGAACATATTGATTAATGATAGATTTTTAGCAGGGATAGTTCCTATATTTTTCACAGAAGGATTAATAATATTTTTTGGTGTTAGTAATCTTTTAATAAGTGATAGATTAGCTTTTATTAGAGATATATTATGGAGTATTGGGAGAAATATTTTAAGAGTTTTTAGTTTTATTGATTTAAATTTTAATTCAGTTAATTTTTCAATAGGAAGGCAAGTAATAGTTATTTCTATATTATTAGCAATAACTGTTTTGTTGATTTATTTGACTTATATTTCAGTTAATATTATAGATGAAAAGAGTTTGAATAGACATTACTTCTTTGAAATACCAAGATATATAATATATATATTTATGAGTTTATTGGTAAGTTTTTGTTTTGTATCAGCAGTTGGATATTTCTCCATAATGTTTATGCCTAGCATTACCTATGTTGATGGGACTTTTTATGTGAACATTGCTTCATTAATTTTTGCTTTTATAATTTATTGGTTCTTAGAATCATTATATAGATCTAAATTTATGATAACAGAGTGTTTGAAAGAAAATAAATTAGAAAAAGAAGAGGATTTAAAAGTATTTGAGAATAGCAATAGGAATGAAAAAGAAGGTATAAATGAAATTTCTGGACTAATTTATAATATTGGTGAAGAGGAAAAATTTGGAGTTTTAGAAGATGATTCAGAAAGTTTAGAAGCTTTTGAAAAAGCCACTTTAAAAGTAGATTATAAAGAAGATTATAAGCTAAGTTATGAAGCAGATTATAAAGTAGAGCAGGAATTCTTTGATGAAAAATATGAGAATTTAGAGTATAAGTCAGATAAAAGCAATGTAGTAGCTAATGGCAATGAAGTTGAAAAAAATATAGAAGAAAAAGTATATGAAGAAATAAAAACACCAGAATTAGTTGAAGTGAGTGTTAATCTTGATGATATAGTAAATTATGAAGAAATAAAAGAAGAATTTGATATATCTGAAATAAGTATAAAAAATCATTTAGAACAACTTGAAGTAAAAGATATAGATGATATAGTTGAAATAACAGAAGAAAAATTTAATGTAGATGATGGATCGGATGAAATAATAAAAATTTTCGTTGAAGAGGAATTAAGTTAGCAATTTTAAGCTTCTTCTAAAAGTGATATACTTAAAAGTATGTGAATATAGGTAGGAGGAAGTGTTATTATGGCAGTAGGAACAAGTATTAATTGTAAGTATTGTATAGATTTTAAAAACAATAAGTGTGATGGGACTGAGCAAACTTGTCTTTGTAGACTTTGTCCTAGAAATTTAGGACAATGTATATGTGTTAAGTATTGCAGAGAAACAGAATCAGTTTTATTTTGGAATGATGATGAAGAATAATTAGTATAAAAATCCTTTCTTAGAAAATACTAAAGATATATAGTATTTTCTAAGAAAGGAGAATTCTTATGGCTATGAGTGAAGAGTTTATAGATATGGCAGAAAATTGTGATTCATATACATCTAGATATAGAGAAGCTATATCTTCAATGAATTCTTGCAAGAGTTGTTTAAATTGTATTAAGTTTCATAGTGGAACTTGTGAAATAGAGATGGAAAATAAGTTTAATCTTTTACAAGATATGATTTAAACAGAAATATACTTTTATAAAATATAAAATTTTAAATATGTTTATAGTTTAGAGGTAATTTAAGGTGCTATATTACTTAAAATGAGTGATATAGCACCTTTTTTATAAAAATGAGAAAATTTTTTATTAAGCCATTTTTAAAATCATTGATTTTAAGATAGAAGTTGAGTTTTTAACTCCGATAGCAGTAAACTCAGCAAAGTCCATATGTGCTCCATTATTTGCGTTATCAGAGATTGATCTTATAACAACGAATGGAATATTGTTTAAGTAGCAAACGTGAGCTATACTTCCACCTTCCATTTCACAAGCTGCAGCACCAAATTCTTCTTCTAACCATTTAACTTTTTCTACGCTAGCAACGAATTGGTCTCCAGTAACTATTCTTCCTTTAAAACTTTTTATTTCTTCATTTTCTTTACAAGCTTTTTCACAAAGTTCAACTAATCCTTTATCACATTTGAAATCAAATGTATCTAATCTTGGAATTTGTCCCATAGGATCTCCAAAAGCTGTTGTATCCATATCATATTGAACTAATGAATCAGCTATAACTACGTTACCAGGAAGTATTTCCATACCTATTCCACCAGCAACACCTACGTTTATAACCTTATCAACTTTATATTCACTTATTAATATTTGTGTGCATATAGCAGCGTTAACCTTACCTATACCGCAAACTACAGCTACAACTTCTTGTCCCCAAAGATTTCCTTGGTGGAAAGTCATGTTAGCTTTATTATCTTTAGATTTTACCTCCATATCTTGTAGAAGTATTTCTAATTCTTCGCTCATAGCAGCAATTATTCCTAAAGTCATTTCTAAATCCTCCTCAAAATAAAATTCATAAGGCTATTATATATTAAAAAAACTTCATATCATAGGAATTTAATGTTTAAAAAATTAATCATGAAAAAATATTAATAATATTTTAGAATAAAAAAGAAGATTTTATGAGTATTTGTTGATAAAATAAGATGTTATATGTTATTCTACATAAAAACTTTATTTATACTTAGTAGAATGCATATAATAAATAATGGATTTGTGTGTAGGTAAATCACAAGAATTACATATTTAATTGATAATATTATTGGAAGATTAACATAGGGGAAATTTATAATTTACAAAGGAGAGGAATTTTATGTTACAACATTCGCTATCAAGAACAGAGTTACTTATAGGTAAAGATGCATTGGATAAATTAGCTAAGAGCAAAGTAATGGTATTTGGAGTAGGTGGAGTAGGAAGCTTCACAGTTGAAGCTTTAGCAAGAGCAGGAGTAGGAAATCTAATTTTAGTAGATGATGATACTGTGTGTTTAACAAACTTAAATAGACAAATACATGCTACATATAGTACTATAAGCAAAGACAAAGTAGAGGTTATGAAAGATAGAGTTCTTTCAGTAAATAGAAAATGTAATGTGGAAACAATACAAGTTTTCGTTACACCAGATAATTTAGAAGAAATAATACCTGATGATGTTGATTATGTGGTAGATGCAATAGACACAGTATCAGCTAAGATAGCACTTGCTGTTTATTGTGAAAAAAAAGGAATAAAGCTTATGAGTTCAATGGGAACAGGAAATAAATTAAATCCAGCAGAATTTAAAGTAACTGATATATATAAAACTAAAGTTTGTCCACTTGCTAAGGTTATGAGATACGAACTTAGAAAAAGAGGAGTTAAAAAATTAAAGGTAGTTTATTCAGAAGAAATGCCAAGAAAACCAAAAGTTGAGGATGTTATTACTTGTAAAACTGGATGTGTTTGTACAGGGGGAACTAAGAAATGTGCAGAAAAAAGACAAATTCCAGGAAGTATATCATTTGTACCACCAGTTGCAGGTATGATAATTGCATCAGAAGTAGTAAAAGATTTAATAAAAGAATATCTTTAATTAATAGAAAATAAGTTATAAAATATATATGAAAAACATCTAAGTAATTCTTAGGTGTTTTTTCTTAGCAGATATTCAAATTAGCTATAAAAATATATAAATATGAACTAAAGATGAAATCTTGGAAAGTAAGATTTTAAGAGGGATTATTACGGACTAATCTCTCTTTTTTATGGTATAATTTTTTATACTCTGTTTATTGAAAAATAAGGAGGAATAATAATGAGTAGAAAAAAACAAAATTATATTGCATTAGCATTCCTATTTATAATGATGATATTAGCAGCAATTGTTGAAAATACAAAAGGAATATTCATTCCTGTATTTAAACAAGAATTTGGAGTAAATGATAATACAATAAGTAATATGCTTATTTCAACTTCTGCTGCATACATGGTATTAACATTTATAGGTGGGACATTATGTGAAAAAATTGGACAAAAGAAAGTATTTCTTATTGGATTAATGGTGATAGCTTTATCACTTGTATTTTTGTCTTTTACAAAGAATTATTTAATGTTATACACTGGAATGGTGGCAAGTAGTGCAGGGATAGCCATGGTGGCAATATCATGTAATACAATACTTCCTATAATAGCATTGACAGCTCAAAACGTAATTATGAATGTAATGCATGCTTGCTATGGATTAGGTTCATCTATTGGACAAGGACTATTTGGAGCCCTAACTTCAAGAGGGGTAGATTGGAGAACAATATATTTATTTGTAGGAATAATTTATTTAGTTGTATTTATATGTTTTATATTTGTTAGAATACCAAGAACTGAAATTGTTAAAAAAGAAGAAAAATTGAGTTTGAAAGAAGCTTTAGGAAATAAATTAATAGTGGCTTATATGCTTGCTTTAGGATTATACGTATTTACAGAGCAAGGAATATCAAATTGGTTTGTAAACTATATGAAGTTTGGCTACGATATTAATGAACAAAAAGCAGGAATATACTTATCCTTATTCTTCGCAATTTTTACAATAGGAAGATTATTTGGTGGATTTGTTGTAGAAAAAAGAGGATATTTCAACATTTTATACAAGACATTATTAATAGGTTCTATATTGTGTATAATTGGTTTATTACTAGGTGGAAGTGGTATGGTAATAATATCTTTATCAGGTTTATTTTTCTCAATAACATTCCCAACAACTGTTTTAAGTATAAGCAAAGTCTTTGATAAACATGTAGCTTATATAACAGGAATAGTAATAACAGCAGCTAGTTTAGTTGGAATGATTCTAAATAAAGCAATAGGAATATTAAACGAAAGTATTGGTGTTGATAAAGCTTTCTATATAATACCAGCCAGTGCAATTTTATCTGCAGCTTTAATGTTATATTTATATGTAAATACTAAAAATAAATTATCAGGTAAAATCAATAATTAAATTGGAGAGTAAATTATGTCTTTTGATAAGAATATATTAATAGAAGCTACAAGGGGAAATGATAGAGAGTACGTTGTAAAAGATAAGGTTGGCATAATACTTGGAAGATTCTATTTAAAAGAAATAGATTCTAAAAATAAAAAAGCTGATGTTAAGTTTAAGTTTTACAAAGAAGATAATTATAAGCTAATGAAAGAAACTTTAAGTAAAATACTAAAAGTTTTATTTGCTAAGAAGGATATATATAAGGTTAATATGTATGTTTCAGACATAAATAATTTTAACGCCTACTTAGATTTAGGTTTTATGCTTGAAGGTATAATATCTGATAATGTATGTTCTAATGGAAATCAAAAAGATGAATACATTATGGGTATAAACATAAATGATTTCACAGATAAGGTTAAAATAGTTCAATTTCAATTAAATACGAGAAGATTAGTACTTAGAAATTTAACACCAGAGCATACACAAGAAATGCTTGATTACTATATCAAAAATGAAAATCATTTAAAGCAATTTGAGCCTACTAGAGATAGTAGTTTTTACACTTATGAAGGACAAAAGGAAATTCTAACAGAAAGTTTTAGACAGTTTATAGATGGGACATCAATAGATTTAGGAATATTTAAGGATGAAAAACTTATAGGAAAGATTAAATTATCAAATATAGTTTATGGAATATTAAGAAGTGCATTTGTAGGATATTCAATAGATAAAGACCATCAAGGTAAGGGATATATGAAAGAAGTGCTTAGAAAAGTATGTAACTACGCTTTTGAAGAAATGGGTTTACATAGATTAGAAGCATCAACTTTATTGGAAAATGAAAGATCTCAAAGTGTTTTAAAAGCATGTGATTTTGAAGAATTAGGTGTAAGTAGGAAATATTTATACATTAACGGAGAATGGAGAGATCACAAAATATTTTATAAGATAAACGAAAGCTTATAAAACTTAAGGAGGAACAAAATTGTCTCTAAACACAAAAACAAATCTTTACAGAGAGATATTAAATAGAATAGATAGGAGAGGAAGTTGGGAAATGATAGTTGTAGATGGAGTTGTTGGAGTAGGTAAAAGTACTTTAATGAATATATTAGCAGAAAGAGGATTAGTAGCGTAT
>NZ_JARIDH010000001.1 GCF_029267215.1 Clostridium sp.
CTAAAACAGTTGTTATAGCAGCTGTTAATGTTGTTTTACCGTGGTCTACGTGACCGATTGTTCCAATGTTAACGTGTGGTTTGCTTCTTTCAAATTTTGCTTTTGACATTGCAAATTCCTCCTTTTATTTAAAATATTATATACAAATTTATCTATTAAAGAAGCCCTAATAAAAAAGCTTCTTTAATTTCCAATTTAATTACTTGTTCTTTTTGCCAGCAACTTCTTCTTGAATACTCTTTGGAACATCATCATAGTGATCAAATTCCATCGCATAAGTTCCTCTACCTTGAGTTCTTGATCTTAATGCAGTTGCATATCCAAACATTTCTGATAGTGGTATAAATGCTCTTATAATTTGTGCACCATTTCTAGAGTCCATTCCTTCCATTCTACCTCTTCTTGAGTTTACATCACCTATAACATCTCCCATGTACTCTTCCGGTACAGTTATCTCAACTTTCATTATAGGCTCAAGTAATACGGCATCAGCTTTAGCCATAGCGTTCTTGAATGCCATAGATCCAGCTATTTTGAATGCCATCTCAGATGAGTCAACATCATGGTATGATCCATCAAATAATCTTACTTTGAAGTTTATAACTGGGTATCCAGCGATTATCCCACTTTCTGAAGCTTCTCTAATTCCGTTATCAACTGCAGGTATATATTCTCTTGGAATAGCTCCTCCAACGATAGCATTTTCGAATTCATACTCTCCTTCAGTTGGTATCATTTCTATCTTACAGTGTCCGTATTGTCCTCTACCACCAGACTGTCTAGCGAACTTAGCTTCAGCTTCAACAGCTTTCTTGATAGTTTCTTTATAAGCAACTTGAGGAGCACCTACGTTACACTCAACTTTAAATTCTCTTTGTAATCTATCAACTATGATATCTAAATGAAGCTCACCCATACCAGCTATGATAGTTTGACCTGTTTCTTGATCAGTCCAAGTTTTGAAAGTTGGATCCTCTTCAGCTAGCTTTGATAAAGCTATACCCATTTTTTCTTGACCAGCCTTAGTCTTAGGCTCTATAGCTATAGATATAACTGGTTCTGGGAATTCCATTTTTTCAAGTATTATTGGAGCTGATTCTGCACATAAAGTATCTCCAGTAGTTGTATTCTTAAGACCTATTACAGCTCCTAATTCAGCAGCTTCTAGTGATTCTACTTCTTCTCTTGAATTAGCATGCATTTTAACAAGTCTTCCAATTCTTTCTTTTTTACCCTTAGTTGAGTTTAATACATATGAACCACTTTCTAAAACTCCTGAGTAAACTCTTGTGAACGCTAATCTTCCAACGAACGGATCAGTAGCGATTTTGAATGCTAAAGCTGACATTGGAGCGTCATCTGAAGCTTCTCTAGTTTCTTCTTCTCCATCTAAGTTAGTACCTTTAACAGCAGGTATATCTAAAGGAGATGGTAAGTAATCAACAACACCATCTATCATTTGTTGAACACCTTTATTTTTATATGATGATCCACAAATAACTGGTATTATTTCATTATTTATAGTAGCTTTTCTTAAAGCAACTTTTAATTCTTCTAAAGTTAACTCTTCACCTTCTAGGTATTTCATCATTAACTCTTCATCAGTTTCAGCTATAGCTTCTATCATAGCAGATCTGTACTCTTCAGCTTTATCAGCTAAATCAGTTGGAATATCAGTTATATCCATTTCTTTTCCTAAATCATCTTTAAAAATGATTGCTTTATTCTCTAATAAGTCAATCATTCCTTGGAATTGATCTTCTTGACCTATTGGAATTTGAATTGCAACAGCATTAGCTTGTAATCTTTCTCTAACTGTGTTTATACAGTTGTAGTAGTCAGCTCCTGTAGCATCCATTTTATTTACATATATCATTCTTGGAACGCTATACTTATCTGCCTGTCTCCAAACAGTTTCAGTTTGTGGCTCAACCCCACTCTTAGCATCAAGAACAGTAACTGTTCCATCAAGTACTCTTAATGATCTTTCAACCTCAACAGTGAAGTCTACGTGTCCTGGAGTATCGATTATGTTTAACTCATAACCTTTCCAGAAACAAGTTGTAGCAGCAGAAGTTATTGTTATACCTCTTTCTTGCTCTTGAGCCATCCAGTCCATAGTTGAAGCTCCATCGTGAGTTTCACCTATTTTGTGGTTTCTTCCTGTGTAGAAAAGAATACGCTCAGTAGTTGTTGTTTTCCCAGCATCTATGTGTGCCATTATTCCGAAGTTACGGAATTTCTCTAATGGATATTGTCTAGCCATTGTGACTCCTCCTCTCAACGTATAGTGTTTTTAAATTCAACAAAACTGTTTTGGCTCTAAGCCAAAACAGTTCCATTATATTAATATCTGTAATGAGCAAATGCTTTGTTAGCTTCAGCCATTTTGTGAGTATCTTCTCTCTTCTTAACAGCTGCTCCAGTATTATTAGCTGCATCCATTAATTCTCCAGCTAATCTTTCTCTCATGTACTTCTCGCCTCTTTTTCTTGAAGCTGCAAGAAGCCATCTTAAACCTAATGTCTGTCTTCTTTCAGGTCTTACTTCTATTGGAACTTGGTAGTTAGCACCACCTATTCTTCTAGCTTTAACCTCTACTAAAGGCATTATGTTGGTCATTGCTTCCTCGAATACTTCTATAGCATCTTTACCAGTTTTCTCACTGATTATTTGGAAAGCATCGTAGCATATTTTTTGTGCTACTCCTTTTTTACCATCTTCCATTACGTTATTTATTAACTTAGTAACAACTTTTGAATTGTACACTGGATCTGGTAATACATCTCTTTTTGCAATATGTCCTTTTCTTGGCACTTTTCTTCCCTCCTTAACAATTTTTGTT
>NZ_JARIDH010000005.1 GCF_029267215.1 Clostridium sp.
CTAAAACAGTTGTTATAGCAGCTGTTAATGTTGTTTTACCGTGGTCTACGTGACCGATTGTTCCAATGTTAACGTGTGGTTTGCTTCTTTCAAATTTTGCTTTTGACATTGCAAATTCCTCCTTTTAAATTCAAATAAACTCTACCTAGCGTGTTGTGTTTTCCTTATTTTGGATGGAGCTCACAATCGGGATTGAACCGACGACCTCCGCCTTACCAAGGCGACGCTCTACCGACTGAGCTATGTGAGCACCTTACATTCATTTAATTTACCTATGCCATAAAAATTTTACTACTAATAAAATTCTTTGTCAATACTTTTGAATAATTGCATTATTTAATATCTAAACATTTTTCTAGCTTTCTTTTAACCCTTTGTAAAGCATTATCTATAGACTTTGCTTCTCTATCTAAATCGCAAGCAATTTCTTGATATGACTTTCCATCAAGATAAGAATTTAAAACTTCTAGTTCTAATTCTGAAAGCACGCTGTTAATTGCATTTTCTATATTTTCAACCTCTTCTTGACCTATAACTAAAGATTCAGGATCGGTTATTGTTATACCAACAACTGTATCCAATAATGTCCTATCTGATTCCTCTTCATATATAGGTTTACTTAAAGAAACATAGGTATTTAATGGAATATGTTTCTGCCTTGTTGCAGTTTTTATAGCTGTTATTATTTGCCTCGTTACACATAATTCAGCAAAACTTTTAAAAGATACAAATTTATCCGGATTAAAGTCTCTTATAGCTTTATATAATCCAATCATACCTTCTTGATATATATCCTCTTTATCTGCCCCTATAAGAAAATATGATTTTGATTTAGCTTTTACAAACTGTTCATACTTACTTATTATATATTCTTGGGCTCTACCATTTCCACTTTTAGCTAGTAAAACAATTTCTTTGTCTAATAATTCCTTAAATTCTTCGCAATTATCAAGCTTGGCTAAATCATAAGTAATCCCCATATTCTCTACACCCCCAGATAAAAACCTTGCATTCCAATAAATTACAAATTAAATTATAAGATTTATATTTGACTTAGTCAATATTACCCTCTTCTCATTTTTTCTAATTTTTCAAATACACTTTCTTCTAATGTATCTCCTAAGAGATTCTTACCCAATTCACTTCTATTCTTTTCCGCCTTTTTTCTGATATTATCTTGAACTTTTAATACCTCATTGTAGAATTCAATAGATGACATTCTGACTGCCCCTCTTTGAAAGATAGTTTGTTGTTCTAACCTATCAGAGGTTACAACAACAACTTCAACTTTTCTTCCTAATTCATCTACCATTCTCTCAATATATGCATCAGCAATTTCGCCTTCTTTGGTAAAGACAGTAAATATATTATTTCCAGATGCCTCTTTACTTTCTATATTTCCAGCAACTTTATGCGCATCAAAAACCAAATATATTCTACAAGAGTTAAAAGAGGCATAATTTTCAAGCATTTCAGTAAGTTCTGTTCTTGCTATGTCGTAGCTATAATTTTTTGACTTTTTTAAATTTGGCCAACTATTTATAACATTATAACCATCTATAAATATAACTCTCATCTTATCACTCTTTTTCTATTATTTTAGCCTTGATTTTAATACCTCATACATCATTATACCACCTGCAACTGAAGCGTTTAAAGAGTTTATTTTACCAACCATTGGTATTTTAACCAACTTGTCGCATTTCTTTTTAGTTAAATTAGACATACCTCTTCCTTCACTACCTACTATTATTCCACAAGCACCACTAAAGTTTGTTTCATAACTGTATGAATCTCCATCTATATCAGCACCATATATCCATATATTCTTAGCTTTTAATTCTTCTATTGTATTGTTAATATTCGTAACTTTTGCTATTTTCATATGTTCTATAGCACCAACCGATGCTTTGTACACAGTCCCAGTTACTCCAACATTTCTTCTTTTTGGAATTATAATACCATGAGCTCCACATAATTCTGCTGTTCTTACTATTGAACCTAGGTTATGAGGATCTTCTAATTCATCAAGTATAACTATGAATGGGTCTTCATTCTTACTTTTAGCTAAATCTAATATTTCTTCCACTGTGCTATATTTAAATGGCGTTATTTGAGCTATTACTCCTTGGTGTGCTCTTGTTTCACTCATTAAATCTAGTTTCTTTCTATCAACTTCTTTTACAACTATTTTCTTTTCTTTAGCTAATCCTAGTATCTTATTTATTGAGCCTTCCATTTTTCCATTAGCTATGAATATTTGTTCTATTGTCTTATCTGATTTTAATAATTCAATAACAGCATTTCTTCCTTCAACTAAATCTTCTCTTCCTTTTAATTCTGTTTCTTGAAATTCATTTCTACTGTTATTTCTAGCGTATTTTTCTTCTCTTGCTCTTTGTTCTCTTTCTAAAGCATACTTTTGCTTACGAGTTAATTGTCTATATTTATTTTCTGATTTTGTCATTTTTTTCTCTCCTTAAATTTTCTATTTTCCTAAATATAATTCTCTCATTTCTTTAAGTTTTCCACAGCACATCTTACCTTCTGGACAAGGTCCTACTACACAACTTGGACCTGCATTTTTAAATAAAATAGGTGCTACTTTTTTAACTTCATGAACCATTTGTTCTGCCATATTTCTTATTTCCCACTGAGCTCTATCACAGCATCTATGATGGAAAAAGTTCATCAAACTTCTAGCATTCATTGTGAAAACAACTTTTGTTTCACAAGCATTCGGAAATACATATCTAGCATCCTCTATAGCCTTTTTTTCAGCTGGTTTTTCATTCATACCATCTTCTATGTACTTGTATTTTAATCTTTCAACAATTTCATCATATACTTTTTGAGCACCTTCCATCTGTTCTACAAATAGATTTTTAGCCACATCATCTGCTTCTATTGCAGGTGGAACTATGTATTCAAACTGATCTAATTTAACATATCTTTGAGATTGTTGAGAATAAGATGCAATTCTATGTCTAACTAATTGATGAGTTAAACTTCTTGAAACCCCTTCTACAGCAAAAGTAAATGAAACATGTTCTATTGGTGACATATGTCCATATGACATAAGCATATTTAAAAATTTATCTGTACTTTCATCAGTTGAATTTTCTAATATATCATCAACACCTACTGCACTATAACATAACTTAGCTGCCGCAGCTATTGTTTTTTCTGGCTCTGGTGTGTATTGTAATAATTTAACTTTCAACATTTATAATTCTCCCCTCTAAAGTTCTACTTCTATACACTTCACTAGGAAATTATTTAATCTTTCTTCCTGTCCACTTAAATATAAATATCCTACTAAAGCTTCAAATCCAGTTGCATTTCTATAATCTCTTACATCTGCATTTTTAGGAACTGTTGCTGACTTAGCATTTCTTCCTCTTTTAAATATGTAAAGTTCATCTTCTGTAAGTTCACTTTCTAAAGCATTTATTATATCGCTTTGTGCCTTAGCTTTTACATATTGTATAGCTTTCACATGTATTTTATGTGCAGATAAACCAACATTTTCACTTAATATATAGTTTCTTATAAAAATCTCATAAACTCCATCTCCAATTAAAGCCAACTGAAGTGGATTAAGCATTCTAGCTTCCTTTTCTGAAAACTCTCTGTTCAATAAATTCTTCAATATTATATCTCCTTTTGTTTCTACTTTCATAAAATCAATATATAATTAATCATTTTAAACTATTACTAAACAAATTTAAACCAAATTCTAATTACAAAATTCCTTATATATAAATTTATTTAACTTGAAAGTTCTAGTTACTTAATATTACACTTTAATTTTAACACTTACAAATTAAAATTAACTAAAATAATAACTTGCAAAAGAAATTCTTCTGCAAGTTATTATTCAAACTATATTTGCTTCCATCTTACACCCTGAGGAGTATCTTCTAAAACTATCCCTCTATCTTTAAGATCATCCCTTATTTTATCGGCTAAAGCGAAATCTCTATTCTTTCTTGCTTCTTGTCTTTCAGCTATCAAAGCTTCAACTTCTTCAGCAATATCACCCTTAGTTGATTTTTGTAACATACCTAATGGTGCTCCTAATTCTCTTATTAAATCTAAAGCCTTTTCAGATAACTCTTTTGAAGAATTTATTGTTATATTTGTATTAGTATCTCTTATTAAGTCAAATATAGCAGTTATTGCATCAGCAGTATTGAAGTCATCATCCATTTTTTCAATGTACTTGTCTCTATATTGATTTAATGATTCTAAGTAAACTTTCTCTTCTTCATTCATTTCTTCTCTTGAAACTTCATCAATTAAGTTTTCTAAATTTCCTATAGCATTATATATTCTTTCAACAGAAGCCTTAGCTGAATCTAATAAATCTTCGCTAAAGTTTAATTGTTGTCTGTAATGAGCTGATAACATTAAAAATCTTATAACATCAGCATCATATCTCTCTAATATTTCTCTTGCCGTAAAGAAGTTATTTAATGATTTAGACATTTTTTCATTATTTACATTAACAAAAGCTGAATGCAACCAATATCTTGCAAATGGTTTTCCTGTTAATGCTTCACTTTGCGCAACTTCATTTTCATGATGTGGGAATGTTAAATCCGCTCCACCAGCATGAATATCTATAGTTTCACCTAAAAGTTTTTTAGCCATGCATGAACATTCTATATGCCATCCTGGTCTTCCCATTCCCCATGGACTGTTCCAAGCTGGTTCCCCTGGTTTTTGAGCTTTCCATATAGCGAAATCCATTGGATCTTTCTTTCTCTCATCAACTCTTATTCTAACACCTGACTGTAGATCTTCTATATTTTGACCTGATAATTTTCCATAGCCTTCAAATTTCTTAGTTGAAAAATAGACATCTCCATCTACCTCGTAAGCATATCCTTTATCAATTAATCCTTTAACAAACTTTATTATTTCTCCAATAAACTCTGTAGCTCGTGGATTAACTGTAGCTCTCTCTATATTTAAAGTATCTGCATCTTGATAATACTCTTTTATATAAGTATCTCCAATTTTCTTTACAGTAGTTCCTTCTTCATTTGCTTTTTTTATCATCTTGTCATCTATATCTGTAAAGTTTTGAACAAAATCTACTTTAAATCCTCTGTACTCAAAGTATCTTCTTATAGTATCAAAAACTATAAAAGTTCTTCCATTTCCTATATGGAAAAAATTATATACAGTAGGACCACAAACATACATTTTAACTTCTCCTGGAGTTAATGGAATGAATTCTTCTTTTTTCTTGTTTAAAGTATTATAAACCTTAATCACTAATTAATCCTCCTACCTTAAATTATTAGTAACTCACCTTATTATTAAATAAGGTGAGTTTTAAATATTATATTCTAATTATATACAAATTTTTCTTTCTTATAAATTATTCTATATTAAAAATTATAAAGTTAAACCTGCTTTTTTGAATTCATCTTGTACTCTGTTGTATGCTTCTTCTATAGTTAAAGTTTCAACTTCTCCACCATTTCTTAATTTGAATTCAACTTGCCCTTCTCCAATAAGTTTTCCAACTGTAATTCTCATTGGAATTCCCATTAATTCTGAATCCTTAAATTTAACTCCAGCTCTTTCTTTTCTATCATCAAGCAATACTTCAACACCCATTTTTCTTAATTCATTGTATATTTCTTCCGCTTTAGTTGCTTGTTCTTCATTCTTAACATTAGCTGGTATAACTGATACATGATATGGTGCAACTTCTAATGGCCATATTATTCCATTTTCATCGTTATGTTGTTCAATTATTGAAGCAACTGTTCTTGTAACACCAATTCCATAACATCCCATTATAAATGGTTTAGCTTTTCCATCTTCATCTATGAATGTTGCACCCATTGATTCTGAGTATTTAGTTCCAAGTTTGAATATATGTCCAACCTCAGTTCCTCTTGAAATAGTTATTTCTTCTCCACATACAGGGCATTTTTCTCCTATAGTTACATTTCTGAAATCTCCAACTATTCCTTCAAAATCTCTTCCATAGTTTACATTTTTTAAGTGCATATCAGTTTCGTTAGCACCAACTATGAAATTATACATATTAGCTACCTCTTGATCTACTAATAACATATCAACTTTTATTCCTATAGGACCTGCAAATCCAACCGCAGCACCAGTAGCTTCCTTAACTACTTCTTCACTAGCCATTTCTAATTCTGTAACCTCACCTATAGCATTTGATATTTTAACTTCATTAGCTTCTCTATCTCCCCTTAATACTACAGCTACAACTTTATCATCAGCTTGGAATATTAAAGTTTTTGCTATTTTCTTAGGAGAACATTCAAAGAATTTAGCTAAATCATCTATTGACCTAACAGCAGGTGTTTCAACTTTTTCTACTTCCATTAAAACTTCTTCTTCAGCTTTTTCTGGAGTTGATGGAGCTTTTTCTATATTAGCTGCATAATCACAAGATGTACAGAATACTACATCATCTTCTCCTACTTCTGATTTAACCATGAATTCAGCTGATCCTGATCCACCTATAGCTCCAGAGTCAGCAGCAACAGCCTTAGCATCTAATCCACATCTGTTAAATATATTAGTATATGCTTTTCTCATTTTTTCATATGCTTCATCTAATCCTTCTTGATTTCTATCGAAGCTATATCCATCTTTCATTAGGAATTCTCTTGATCTCATAACTCCAAATCTTGGTCTTCTCTCATCTCTATATTTAGTTTGAATTTGATAAAGATTTAATGGTAACTGCTTATATGATTTAATTTCATTTCTAACTAGATCAGTGAATACTTCTTCATGAGTTGGCCCTAAACAGAAATCTCTATTATGTCTATCTTTTAATCTAAACATCTCAGCCCCATAAGCATCCCATCTTCCTGATTCTTGCCATAATTCTGCTGGTACTAAAGCTGAAGCTAAAAATTCTTGAGCATCTGCTTCACTCATCTCTTCTCTTATTATATTTTTAACATTTTCTATAACTTTTAATCCTAAAGGCATGTAGTTATAAACACCGGCAGTCATCTTTCTCATAAGACCTGCTCTTAACATAAGCTTATGACTTTCTATCTCAGCATCTGCTGGAACTTCTCTTAATGTTCCTACTAACATTTTTGACATTTTCATATTATATTACCTCCTCATTAAGCTCTATATAATCTTAATATTTATTGACTTATTAAAATGATTTGTTTTAAGAGAGTGTTGATTTTAGCTAGCAAAAAAATAAAAAAGCTCTACCCTAAAAAAATATTAGGGCGAGCTTATATTTCGCGGTACCACCTAAATTTGTACTCTCATCATTGTTAACGGTATTAAACCCGGTTAGTTTTTTGCTACGACTCCAAAGTAGGTTCAAAACTTGATGAAAATCTCTCAGCCTAGGATTTTCTCTCTGTATAAAGCGTTTCTACTAATCTTTTTCACAGTCTTTAAAAACTATTAAATTTTCTAAATCTTATAAAATTATATCCTTATAAAAATAACATGTCAATATACTGTCTTCTTATCTTATATTTCTTATTTAATAAATGCCTGAGCTAATATTAAATCTTCTGGAGTTGTTACTTTAATATTTTTGTAATCTCCATCAAAAAGATAAACATCTTTTCCTAATATATCTATTATCATAGTGTCATCAGTAACAACAATCCCCTCACTTTTAACTTTATCATGACCTTTTTTAATTAAATCATAATTAAAACACTGAGGAGTTTGAACTGCTACTAATGTTGATCTATCGGGTGTATCAAGTGAAAAACCTCTTGAATCTTTTACTTTTATAGTATCCTTAGGCATTACCCCTGGTGCTGCTGCACCAAATTCCTTAGCATACTTTATACCATCTTTAATTATTCTTTTACTTACAAAAGATCTTGCTCCATCATGAATTAGAACAATATCACAATCTTCTAATATTTTTAATGCATTATAAACTGAATCTTGTCTTTCTTTGCCACCTTCAACTATTTTTGATATTTTAAAATTAAATTTTGATTGAATTTCATTTTTAAAATACTCTATTTCATCTTTAGGTAAAACAAGAACAATTTCATCAATTTCTTTACATTCTTCAAAAGTTTTTAAAGTATAGTATATTATTGGTTTTTCGTTTATTTCTATGAATTGTTTGCTGACATCAGCACCCATTCTCTTTCCTTTTCCACCTGCTAATATTATACTAACTATCTTTCCCATAACTAAATCTCCTTCTTAAGATTTAGACTTAGCAAATATCATTCTACCTGCCGCTGTTTGAAGCACCGAAGTAACAACAACTGTAATTTCTTTACCCATGTATTTTCTTCCACTTTCTACAACAATCATAGTACCATCATCAAGATAAGCAACCCCTTGTCCAGCTTCTTTTCCATCCTTAACAACTGTAAGTGTCATCTCTTCTCCTGGTAATACTACAGGTTTTATAGCATTTGCTAATTCATTTATATTTAGTACAGGAACTCCCTGAAACTCTGCTACTTTATTTAGATTGTAGTCATTTGTTACAACCTTACCATTCAATTTTTGTGCTAATTTAAGTAATTTAATATCAACCTCTGCAATTTCTGGAAAATCTCCTTCCCACATTTGAACTTCAATTGAAAGTTCTTTCTGAATCTTATTAAGTATATCTAATCCTCTTCTTCCTCTTGTTCTCTTTAATGAATCTGAACAATCTGATATATGTCTTAATTCATCAAGAACAAAGGTAGGTATTACTAAAGAACCTTCAATAAATCCAGTTTGGCATAAATCAAATATTCTTCCATCTATTATTACTGATGTATCTAAAACCTTTGGTGTTGCACCACTTTTCTTAGGTTGACTAGTTTTAGATTTTTTCTCCTTAGATTGATTTTTTCTAAAGTTTTCAAAATATCCAGCTATATCATCTCTTTTCTTAACTGCTATATCAGCTCCAATAACCATTGCAATTATATTTATAATTACTGAAACTATTGGACCTAATATTTCGTTTATTGATCCACTTAAGAAGCTACTTAAAGGCAATGTTATAACTAATGCTAATATTAAAGCTACTATAGCCCCTATAGCCCCAAAAATTATTTCGCTTGGTGATAATTTTGATATACTTTTCTCAATAAATGTTATAAGTTTTCTTATGTACTTATAAATATAAGGAGAAAGTAAAAATAGTATAAATCCAAAAATAGCAATTAAAATTAAATAAAATGATACCTGTAAGAAAATATTTGTTAAATATTCCTTTCCTAGCGAACTATGCTTTATTCCGTCTGCTAAAACATAACCAACTAATACTCCTAAAATAGTAAAAATTACTCTAAAAAGTTTCTTTATCACAAACTCACCTCCTATATAATTATTGACATGTTTAAAAGTTATAATTCACCTTTGTAAAACTTTATAATATTTTTACTTAATTATACCATATTAAGTCATATTATTAATTATAAAATCTTCTTTGATATAACAATTAAGAAAATTACCCCCTATAAATATTTTTAAATTTGATTTATATTATACTCAAGTTAACAAGCTAATTAGTTTTTAACATATATTTGGTTTTGCAACCTAAATAATTTGACAAATATAACCAAAAAATTCTATAATTATTATAGGGTCAAAGATTGGTATATAAGGAGTGAAACACTATGAAAGACGTAATTTTTGACGATTTTCAAAATAGCGTTAATAATTCTTTACTAAGACACAAAAGCATATTAGATATATTAAGCAAGTATGAAGAATCACAGGCGCGAGCTAGTAGAGCAATATGTAAGGCTGTTACAAATTGTGGCTGTATAGAGATTTGTGCTAAAAAACAAAGTATATTAAACGATGATGATATATCATTAGATGAACTTAATCCAAATCTAAGCTCCCATATTTCAGGAAGCTTATGTGAAAACTGCAGAGAAGTTATAGAAAGAGAACTTGGAAATAACATTTTCTATTTAACCTCTCTATGTAATGCATTGGATTTAAACCTGTTTGATATCTTATTAAAAGAATATAATAAGATTGATACTTTAGGTAAATTCACCTTTAGATAATACTCTTAAGTGCCAAATTAATGGCACTTCTTTTTTTATAAATTTTTATTTAAAGATACTTGTTCCCTTATTCTTCTAAGACCGTTCTTGATAGCTCTTGCTCTCGCTTCTCCAATTCCTTCAACTTGATCTAAATCTTCGTTGCCTGCTTCAAGAATATATTTAAGTTTTCCAAAATGTCCAACCAGATTTTCTATTACACTTGATGGTATTCTAGGTACCTTGTTTGTAATTCTATACCCTCTAGGTGACACCAATGTGTCAATTAAAGATTTTCCTAAATAGCCTAATTCTTTAGCTATTATATCTAAATCCAATAAATCTTCTGATGATAACTCTTGTATTTCTTTATATACATCTTTATAGCCCATTATATCGTAACAGTAATCTCTTATAAGAAGTACTCCATCTTGTTCTATACTTCTCACTAATTCATTTAACTGCATTGATATAAGTCTTCCTTCGTTACCTAACTCAATAATATATCCTTCTATTTCCTCTACAATTCTCATAACCATCTCTGTTCTTTGAATTGCAGTAGCTACATCAAAAAGTGTTGCCAAATCTTGAAATTCTAATACATTTAAATTATTAGTTACTCTTTCAAGAACAGCTACGTATTTTTCTAAAGTCTGTATTGCTTGATTTGCTTTGCTAAGTATGACCCCACTATCTCTTAAAACATATTTTATATCACCTTTATATACAGTGATTATATTTCTTCTTTGAGATATTGCAATTGCAATTTTATTTGTTTGTTTTGCAACTCTCTGAGCCGTTCTATGTCTTGTTCCAGTTTCAAAAGTACTTATAGATTGATTTGGCATAAGTTGAGCATTTGCATAAAGTATTTTTTTTCTATCTGAACTTATTACTAATGCACCATCCATCTTAGCAAGTTCATATATATAAGCTGGACTATACTCAGAATTTATGTTAAAACCACCATCTACTAAGTCTAAGATTTCTTCATTATCTCCTAAAACTATAAGCCCTCCAGTTTTTGCTCTTAATATATTGTCTAAACCCTCTCTTAATGAAGTACCAGGGCTCATCAATTTTAATATTTTCTTTAACTCATCATCATGTAAAGTTCTCATCTACCTACACCTATCCCTCTAAAATATCTTTCCTATTGCCTCTCTTACAGTTTTAACTCCTATAAGATTAAGTTTACTTCCCTTTAATTTTTCTAAGCTTCTGTATGGAACAACCGCATTCATAAATCCCATTTTTTCAGCTTCATTTAATATTCTGTCACAGTTTGCTATAGGTCTTATCTCACCTGTTAGTCCAACTTCTCCAATAACTAAAAGTTTTTCTAACTTAGTTGGAGTTCCCTTAACAGATGATACTAACGATATAGCAATACCTAAATCTGCTGTTGTTCCTTCAATTTCAAGCCCTCCAACAACGTTGACATATACATCAGTATTATAAAAAGGTACTCTTAATTTCTTCTCTAATACAGCTAATATAAGACTTAGCCTTGAATTTTCAACACCAACTGCCGTTCTTCTAGGCATAACTGCCTTCGTTTCTGATGCTAATGATTGTATTTCTACAAGAATAGGTCTAGTTCCCTCCATTATTCCAATAACAACTGACCCTTCTTGATTAAAACTAGTATCTTCTAGGAACATACTTGAAGGATCATAAACTTGCATTAATCCTTCTCCTCTCATTTCAAAAACACCAATTTCAGAGGTTGTTCCAAATCTATTTTTCATTGTTCTTAATATTCTAAATTCCTCTGTTCTTTCCCCTTCAAAAGATAAAACAGTATCTACCATATGCTCTAAAACTCTTGGTCCTGCTAAATCTCCTTGCTTAGTTACATGAGCAACTATAAATAAAGGGATATTCTTTCCTTTTGCAATTCTCATTACAGCATTTGAACACTCTTTTACCTGAGAAACACTTCCTGGAGCAGAAGAAACAGTATCTCTATAAATAGTTTGTATTGAATCTATAATTATGAAAGCTGGTGTAAGTTTATCAATATAAGCTTCTATTATGTCTAGATTAGTCTCTGAAACTATATAAAGATCTTCAGCATCAACACCTAATCTATCACCTCTTATTTTTATCTGTTCTTCTGATTCCTCTCCTGATACATATAAAACCTTCCCATATTTTTTTGAAATATTATTAGCTGTTTGTAAAAGAAGAGTTGATTTACCTATTCCAGGATCTCCAGATATAAGTGTTAATGAGCCTTTTACAAGCCCTCCACCTAATACTCTATTAAGTTCTCCTATTCCAGTGTCATATCTCTCTTTTTCACCAGATTTTATATCTTTTATTTTTTTAAGTTCACCAATCTGTCTTTCAACTTTTTGAGCGACTTGAGTAGACTTAGTATCTCTAATTTCCTCAACCATTGAATTCCAATTATTACACTCTGGACATTTTCCCATCCATTTTGGTGACTCATATCCACATTTCTGACATACATATACACTTTTGACCTTTGCCACTATACCAACTCCATATATCTTTGTTTTTCTTTCAATTTTAATTATTTCCTAATATATCCTTAGATAATCATATCATATCATTATAACTAATCACATACCTATTTATTACTATTTTCTTAAATAAGTTTATATAAAAGATTTAATACTTAAATTATTTATAAAACAAAAAAACTGCTTAAGAAAAGATTGGTATTTCCTCTCTTCTCTAAAAGCAGTTATATATTAATTCATGAGATAATAATAACTATAATAATGAAGCAGCTGCCTCATCAACTATTAATACAACATTATTATGCATTTGTAACATAGTTGCAGGAATTTCAGTTGTTATTTTTCCACTCATCATGGCTTTAACAACCTCAGCTTTTCCTTCTCCACTAGCTATAACCATGATTTTCTTAGCTTTCATTATTCCACCAAGACCCATTGTTACAGCTTTTCTTGGAACATCCTCTATTGATTCAAAGAATCTAGCATTAGCCTCTATAGTTGATTCTTTAAGATCTGTTAAGTGAGTGCCTACACTTAATACTTCACCAGGTTCATTAAATCCAATATGCCCATTAGCTCCTAATCCTAATAATTGAAGGTCTATTCCTCCCATATTTTCAATTCTAGCATCATATGATTTACATTCTTCTTCTATGTTTTTAGCTAATCCGTTAGGAACAAAAGTTTTACTCTTATCTATGTTTATATGATTAAATAAGTTTGTGTTCATGAAGTATCTATAACTTTGATCATGCTCCCCTGATAATCCAACATACTCATCTAAGTTTATGCTTGTAACTTTTGAAAAATCTAATTCTCCATCATTGTACATTTTAATTAAGTTTTTATACATTCCTATTGGAGTACCACCAGTAGCTAATCCTAAAATTATTTCTGGATTTGATTTTATACTATCAGCCATCTCATTTGCTGCAACTTTACTCATTTCATCATAAGTTTTAGTAACCATTAATCTCATTTCAATTTCCCCTCTCTTTTAGAAATATTAATTTCTAAGATATATTTATCTGATCTATAAATTGCGTCTTCAACATAAATTATTTTCCCATCAGAATCTAATGCTGTATTATGACTTTTTAAAAGTGGAACTTGTTTATCTACATTAAACAATCTCTTTAATTCATCATCCATTATTACTGCCGCTAAAGATGATTCAGTACTTTCTACTACATAACCTTTATCTTCTAGTAATTTAAATAAAGATCCTTCTAAATCAATCTGATTTACAAAGCCACAATATTCACATGGAATATACACAACTTCATTTGCAACAGCCTCCTCATCAACTATTCTTAATCTATTTATCTTATAGATTTTTTCACTTTCAAAGGTATCAGCTAATTCTTCTGGAGTGTTAATAATTTCGAATTCTATAACTCTTGTTATTAACTTTCTACCTGCTTTTTTTATAATGTCTGAGAAACTCATCATATCTTCTTGTTTTACTTTAGGTTCACATACGAAAGTTCCCTTTCCTTTTTCTCTAACAAGAAGTCCTTCTTGTACTAACTCTCCTAAAGCCTGTCTGACAGTCATTCTGCTTACTCCATAAGTTTCTGTTAACTCTCTTTCGCTTGCTATACACTGCCCTACTTGCCAAATACCTTCTGATATTTTTTCTTTTATCATCTCTTTAAGTTGGTAATAAACAGGTATTGGACTATTTTTATCTATCATGATTTCTCCTCCTAATTGCATTATACTAAAATGGTTTTTACTTGTCTAGACCACTATACATTCTTTTCAATAATTTCATATTTAGTCTATGTTCTATTCTATCATTTATTATTAATTTTTTTCCACTTTTATCAAAAATATTGAATATTAATTCTTTTTTTATCTAATACTAATAGAAAAAAGCTAGGAGGGATTCTATTGAATATTAAATACAAGTTTATTAGTAATAATATTATTTCAGAAAACCCACTTCATTCTTCAACAACAGTATTAAGCAATTTATCTTCATTTATGAACAATCATAACCAAAGCACCCTAGATAATTTAATATTTAATGATCATTTATATGATAACCAAATAAAATAATTGCACAAAATTTAATTTATTGATTTAAATCACATATTTTGTACATATTTTTTAATTACAATATGAATATAGAAATGAATTTAATAATTTATGAAGATTATTTACATAGGAGATGATATAAATGGTTAAAGTTTATTCAACAAACTCTTGTCCATGGTGCGTAAAAGCAAAACAATACTTAAAATCAAAAAATGTTGAATTTGAAGATTTAAATGTCCAAACAGATATGGAAGCTAGAGAAGATATGCTTAAGAAAAGCAAACAAATGGGAGTTCCTGTTTTAGATATAAATGGAACTATAATAATAGGTTTTGATAAAAATGCCATAGATACAGCATTAAATGAATAATAAAAAAGAGAGATGATTTTCATCTCTCTTTTTTATTATTTAAAATACCCTTTTCTAAAACTAGCATTATTCTTAGTCATAACCAACCATAAAACGGGCGGCTTGCATTAAAGCTATAAGCATTTATTAAGCACCCGCATAGCAAGTAGTTTTATTTATGCTAAAAATAAAAAAACTCCATGAAAGTTTTATACTTTTAATGGAGTTTTATGTTTATGTATTAAATTATTACTATCTTATTGTAATTACTGTAGCCTTAGGTCTAGACATAGCCTCTATTGAATATCTTATACCCTGAGTTCCCATACCTGAAGCTTTAACTCCTAAGAATGGGAAATGGTCTGGACCCCTCTCTGTCTTATTATTAACGTGAACTGTCCCAACTTCTAGTTTATCTGCAATATAGAATGCTTCATTTATATCATTGGTAAATACTGAAGACTGTAATCCATATTTTGAAGCATTAGCTATTTTTATAGCTTCATCTTTGCTTTCAACTCTTATTATAGGTAATACTGGTCCAAATGGTTCTTCCCATGCTAATCTCATATCTGTAGTAACATTATCAAATAATGTTGGTTCTACTAAATTACCATTTCTTCCACCACCACAGATAAGTTTAGCTCCTTTTTCTTTTGCATCTTCTATAAGTCCCATAACAAAATCAGCTGACTTATTATCTATAAGAGGAACTATTGTAGCATCTTCTATTTCTAATGGATTACCCATTTTTAATTTACTTATTTTTTCTTTTAGCTTTTCAACTAATTTATCTGCAATAGAATTCATAACTAAAATTCTCTTAACAGCTGTACATCTTTGTCCTGAATATGAATATCCACCTGCAATTATATTGCTTACAGTTAAATCTAAATCAGCATCTTCTAAAACTATGGCAGCATCTTTTCCACCTAGTTCCATAAGTAATGGTTTCATCACTGTTATCTGTGATATTCTTTGACCAACCTCTGTACTTCCTGTGAAATTTATAAAATCAATTTTCTTATGAGTTACACAATAATCTCCAATTTCGCTTCCTCTACCAGTAATAGTATTTAAAACTCCACCTGGAAGACCTGCTTCATGGAATATTTTAGCTAAGTATAAAGCTGATAAACTTCCTTGAGTAGCTGGTTTTAATACAACACTATTACCTGCAACCAAAGCAGGTGCTATTTTAGAAGCTGAAAGATTAACAGGATAGTTAAATGGTGATATAGCTAAAACCACACCTAATGGCTCTCTTGTTACAACTGATATCTTACTTCTATTAAATCCTGGGAAATTATCTGATGGAATGCTTTCTCCATCCATACTCTTAGCCGCATCTGCTGTAAATCTTATATAATCGGCAGTTCTTGTAACTTCTGATAATGCACTTTTTCTATCTTTAGCTACTTCTCTTATCATTATTTCTGCTAATTCATCCTTATGTTCCTCTAACAAATCAGCAGTTTTATAAAGAAGTTGTGCCCTCTCATTTAGAGGAACCTTATTCCAATCTTTTTGAGCCTTCTCAGCATTATTTATTATAATATCAACATCTTCTTGTGAAAGGCTTTGAATTCTTCCAACTAAACTTCCATCTATTGGTGATTTTATATCTATAAATTTATCTGCTTCATTTTTATAGAAGTTTCCATCCATAAAATTATAAAAAACATTCGCTTTTATATTCATATTAACACCTTCTTATTTAATCTTTTCTATAGCAGAATCAATTTTTTGCTTATCAAAGCCAACGATAACTTCTTCACCAATAACTGCCACTGGAACTGATCTTTGTCCTGAAACCTCTAAAACTTCATTTCTATCTTCTTTTCCATCAGCCACTGTTATTGTTTCATATTGAACACCTAATTTTTCTAAATATTTTTTTAATTTATTACAAGGTCCACACCATTCTACTGAATATACTTTTACCATAATTATCTCTCCTTTATATCTGCAATATATTTTTCTGCACTTAAGGCTGCTATTGTTCCATCTGATACGGCAGTTGTTATTTGTCTAAACATTTTTTCTCTCACATCTCCTGCCACATACACACCCTTAATATTGGTTCTCATATTTTCATCTGCTACTATATATCCGTTATCTTTAATATTTATAAATTCCTTAAACATAGCTGTTTTTGGTTCTGTTCCTATATATCCAAAAACACCACTTAAATCAATTTCTTTTTCTTCACCTGTTTTTGTATTTTTTATTTTGGCAGCTTTAACAAAATCTCCACCAATAACATCAATTAAATCCCAGTTGTACATTATTTCAATGTTTTCTTTTTTTAAAGCAGCTTCCAATGTTTTTGCTTCTGCTTTAAAATAATCATATCTTCTTATAAGAATTACTTTTTTAGCAATATTAGATAGATATAAAGCTTCCTCTAAAGCTGCATTTCCTCCACCTACTACTCCAACAATTTCATCCTGATAAACAGCACCATCACATACTGCACAATAATGAATGCCTTTACCTAAATATTTTTTTTCACTTGGAATAGGTAATTTTTTTGGTGTGGCACCTGTAGCTATAATTACAACCTTTGGTTTATATATATAATCTGAAGTTTCAACTATTTTTTCATCATCTTTTAAATTTAAACTTTCTATAAAATCAAATTCATCTATTATTGCACCACAATCCTCAGCTTGTTCTTGTATTTTATCTGCTAGGTCATTTCCTGTTATCTCTTTAAAGCCAGGATAGTTCTCAACAGTATATGTTGATCTTACTTGACCTCCAATTATATTATCTTCTAAAACTAAAGTACTTAAATTTGCTCTCGAAGCGTATATTGCTGCTGTTAATCCAGCAGGGCCAGCTCCAATTACTATAACATCAATCTCTTTAAATTCTTTTCCCATACTAACACATCCTTATATGCAGTTAATTTTATTATTTCTACCATATAATCATATTATTCATTATACCCCCTAAGGGTACATCTTTTTTTATAATTATAACTCTTATTTAATTACTTTTCAATAATAATTGTTATTATTTATTTTAGAGGATTAAATTTTATATTAATTTTACCAAAAAAGTCCTAGTGTATTATGTGATTTAAACTACACTAAGACTCAATTTATTTAATATAAGCTATTTTCTTTTTCTATTAACTTTAATCTTCTTCTTGGATTTAAAAAGAGTATTTATTCCGTTTATAATTCTTTTTTCAACATATATAAATAATGCTATAGCTCCTATTAAAAGAAATATAAATGAATTTCCCCATTTATCTATATTTAATGATATAGATATAAATAAAACTCCAAGCAAAGCTATTGGCGAAGCTAAGCTTTTACTAGTGTCAGTTTTATCTTTCTCTGTCATGCTTAATAATGCAGCCTCTTCAATTTTAAACTTAGACAATACATCCTTTTTCCAAACAAAAAAAGACACCCCAAAAGATATTATTCCTAGAATAATACATAAAACTTGCATATAAACTCCTCTCCTTAATAATATAAATTACTCATTTTAATATATATTTACATAAAAATAAGGCTATATATACCACCATATACAACCTTATTACCCATTATATTTAAACAATTTTCTTGAATTTTACAATATTATCTTCTAAAAATACATCAACTTCGCTTCCCTTTAGTATATTACCACTTAGTAATTCCTCACTTAATTTATCTTCTATATACTTAGTAATAACTCTTCTTAGTGGTCTTGCTCCATATTTTAATTCAGTTCCTTTTTTAACTAAAAATTCTTTACACTCATCACTGAAGTGAAGTGAAAGTTCTAATGCATTTAATCTATCTTTTAAAGAACCTATCATTAAATCAACTATTTTTATAAGATGTTCTTTCTCTAAACTATGAAAAACTACAATATCATCTAATCTATTAATAAATTCTGGCTTAAAACTATTTTTTAATTCTTCTAACATTAAAGCTTTCATACTTTCATAATTTCTTTCTTTGTCTTCAATAGCACTAAATCCAACAGCATTTTTCTTATCTAATTTGTCAGCTCCAATATTAGATGTCATTATTATTATGGTATTTTTAAAATCAACGGTTCTTCCTTTACCATCAGTTAAAACACCATCTTCCAATATTTGAAGTAATATATTGAATATATCTGGATGAGCCTTCTCAATTTCATCAAAAAGTATTACTGAATAAGGGTTTCTTCTAACTTTTTCTGTTAATTGTCCTCCTTCTTCATATCCAATATATCCAGGAGGAGCCCCTATAAGCCTTGCTACACCATGCTTTTCCATATACTCTGACATATCTAATCTTATAAATTTATTTTCATCCCCAAACATAGCTTCAGCCAAAGCTTTACAAAGTTCTGTTTTTCCCACTCCTGTTGGTCCTAAAAAAGCAAATGAACCAATAGGTCTTTTCGGATCTTTAAGTCCAACTCTAGATCTTCTAACAGCTTTTGATATTGTTTTTATAGCTTCAAGCTGACCTATTACTCTTTCACTTAATTTACTTTCAAGTTTCAGTAATCTTAATGATTCTTTCTCCGTTAAACTTTCAACTGGAATCTGAGTCCACTTTGAAACAACTTTTGCAATATGCTCCTTATCAACTATATAAACCTTTGAGGAATTTTCATTTCTCCAAATTTCTCTTTCATATTCTAATTCTTCTTTTAATAGAATTTCATCATCTCTAAGTTTTGCAGCTAATTCAAAATCCTGATTTTTTATAGACTCTTCTTTTTCTCTTTTTACTTCTAATATTTCTTCTTCTTTTTCAACCAAATAATTCGGTGTAATCATTTTTTCTATTCTAACCTTAGCTGATGCCTCGTCTATTAAATCTATAGCTTTATCTGGTAAATATCTATCTGTTATATATCTATGTGATAAATTAACAGACGCCTCTATAGCTTCATCGGTTAATTTGACATTATGATGCTTTTCATACTTTTCTTTTATTCCATTTAATATTAAAATAGCATCTTCTTTACTTGGTTCATTAACAACAATAGGTTGGAATCTTCTCTCTAAAGCAGAATCTTTTTCTATATTTTTTCTATATTCATCAGTTGTTGTTGCCCCAATACATTGAATCTCGCCTCTTGCTAAGGCTGGTTTTAAAATATTAGAGGCATCTATAGCCCCCTCTGCACCACCTGCTCCAACAATATTATGCATTTCATCTATGAAAAGTATTATGTCATCAGACTCTTTAACCTCATTTAAAACCTTCTTTAAACGTTCCTCAAACTCACCTCTATACTTTGCACCAGCAAGCATAGCTGTAATATCTAAAGTGTATAGTATTTTATCCTTTAATATATCTGGAACTTCGCCTAATACTATTTTTTGTGCTAATCCTTCAACAACGGCTGTTTTTCCAACACCAGGTTCTCCAATTAAACAAGGATTATTTTTCATTCTTCTACATAAAATTTCTAAAAGCCTTTGAGTTTCATCTTCTCTTCCTATTACAGGATCTAAACCTTCTTTTTCAGCCTTTTCTATTAAGTTAATACCATAAGTATTTAATGTTGGAGTATCTTTTCTTTTTGGTTTTTCTTTTTCTTTAATATTCTTACTATCCCTACTTGGTATTTTACTTAATATAATATTTAACTTTTCACTTATACCTTTAGTTTCACCTTTTAATATTTTATTTAGTATTAAGTTTGCTACTCCGTCATTTTCTTTTATTAATGCCCATAATATATGTTCTGGTCTAACAATACTATGACCTAGATCCTTAGCTAAATCTAAACTTTTATCTAGAACCTTTTTACATCTAGGAGTAAAAGGTACCTCGTCTAAACTATAATTAACTTCTCCAATTCCAACATATAGTTTAATAAAACTCAGTACCTTTTCCTCAGTTACATTATTTTCTTCCAAAATCCTAGAACATTGTCCAGCTTCATTAATTAATCCAATTAATAAATGTTCTGTTCCCATATACCCATGCTTTAGTATTAAAGAACTTTCTTTCCCCTTATTAATTACTATTTTGGAATTTTCATTTAAATTATCAAGACGCATAATTTACCTCCCAATACCCTATTTATGTGTTCAAAGCATTTCTAATAATTTTAGCCCTCTCTAGTTTTATATTTTGTATATTTAACTTAGTTTTTAAAGTTTTGTTTATTATACTTGGTTGTATATTTATCATAGCTTCATTTACTGCCTTTAAACTAATATCATTGATAATACCTAACTCAATACCAAGCCTTACATAAGATAATAGTTTTAGCCCCTCACTTATATCTATGATATATGCATTTTTCAATGTTCCTAAAGCCCTATATATAGTGTCTTTAAGTTCAACCTCTCCTTCATCTAAAAGCTTATCTCGTTCTCTTTTCTCATTTATAACAAGTTTATTTGCTATAGATAGTAATGAATCTAGTATATCTTCCTCTGATAACCCAATTGTTTTGACATTGGAAATGTTATATATATTTCCAATATCTCTACTACCTAGTCTGTACATACTTCTTATGTTTATTCCAAATTCTGATAAATTTTCTTTTATATCTCTCATACTTCCACTTAGATTTAAAGCTGGTAAATGTAAAATAACTTTTCCAATTAATGCAGTCCCTAAATTTTTAATATTAGAAGTTAAATATCCAAATTCATCATCAAAAGAATATTCAAATTTTCCATCTAACAAATCATCTAATTCATTTACTACTTTAAATGCACCTCTTAAATCTAAGCCACTCTTTGTAGATTCTATCCCAATATGCTCTTCTTCATTCAATAATATATTAAATTCTTCATTTTTACTCATAATTAATGCTGTATTATCACTACTTAAGAAGTCCTTAGATATTCCAAAACTCTCTTTTTCATAATCCACTAATTCATAATCACACTTTATATTTACTCTATATATATTTTCCGAAATACTACTTTCATCTAATACTCTTAGAACTTTATTTATTATTTCCTTACATTCCTCTTCTTTTAAAAGAGATGCAAATTTAAATCCCTTTATATTTCTAAAAATCTTAACTTTTGATGCAATAATAATATCTCTATTATTTTGAGGATTAACCCATTTTACCATTCTTACTATCCTCCTAAATATTTTTTTTCATATTATCTATTTTTTCTTTAGTAAGAATAGCTTTATCATATTCCTCATTTAATATATTCATTTTAAGTTGTTCTTCTAATTGTAATATTTCTTTTCCTCTAAAATATTTTTCCAAACTATTTGGTCTTTTTCCAGTGTGTTTTCCATAACCTTTCCATTCTAAATACTCTCTTATTTTAGGTCTAAAATTTTCATAACACCTCTCACATCCAAGAACTTTATTTTCCTCAAAATCAATATACTCTGTACCACAATTTTTACAAGCCTCATAATCAATTTCTAAAAGTTCATCATCTAATATATAATCATTCAAATCTATATTCTCTTTATCAAAATAAGATTTCATTATATCAATAGCACAAGTCTCACAAAGCATTATACTATTCTTATCTCCTGAGCTATTTTGATTTATAAATTGTATTGTTGCCTCATTTTTATTACATATCTCACAAAGCAAAACTCTAAACCCCCATAAAAATTACTTTAACAATACCATAAGCATAGCTTTAAAAATATCTGCCCTTGTTTCATTTATATTCTTAGAATTTTGAAGAGTTCTATCATTTATAGCAATTTTAGTAAGATTAGATGTTTTTTCATCTATAATATTATGTTCAAACAAATTATCTATAATAGCTACTGCATTATGATATGTAATTTTAGAACCTATTTCATCATATATAAGTTCTCTTCTATCAGCATGGACTTCGTGTATTATTTTTTTAATAATAATATATCCACCACCACCTCTTCTACTTTCTATAAGATAGCCTTTTTCATAAGTAAATCTTGTTGTTAATACATAATTTATCTGTGAAGGTGCACAATTAAATTTATCTGCTAACTCATTTCTTCTTATTCTCAAATTTTTATCATCTGTCTTTTCTAAAGAGTCTTTTAAAAAAACTTCTATTGAATCAGATAACTTAGCCATATATATCACTCCTTAAATTTGACCTTTTCTGACCTTTATATACAATCTATATTAATACATTTCACCTACTTATTCAATGTAATAAGGTTATTTCACTAAAATTATTAAAATAAATTATTCTTATATTTTATGGTTTATTTTATACATATGTGTCAATAATATAAATAATTTTATATTGGAGGAAATAAAATGAATATTTATTGGTTTGGACATTCTTGTTTTTTAATAAAAACTAAATTAGGGAAAAGAATTCTCATGGATCCTTTTGATATAGATATTGGATACACTCCTTATAAAAATGATGTAGATATAGTGACCATAAGTCATATGCACTTTGATCACAATTGTACAAATTACATAAACAAAGAAGCAAAAATATTCAAAGACTTAGTTAATTATGAAAATGATTATTGCAAAATAACCTCCTTTCATTCATTTCACGATAATTGTATGGGTCTTAAAAGAGATAAAAACTTTATTTTCAAAATAATATGCGATGGAATCTCACTTTGTCATCTAGGTGATTTAGGTCATACACTCTCTCACAGAGTATTAAGTAAAATTGGTTATGTAGATGTTTTATTTATCCCAGTTGGTGAACAAATAACTTTACCTATAGAAGAAGTTATTAAAGTTATAGATGATATTAATCCTAGAGTTGTTATTCCAATGCATTATAAAACAGAAAAAATTAATTTGCATTTAAATTCATTAGATGGATTTCTTATGAAAATAAGAGGATTTAAGCTTAAGCGCTCTTCTGTATTTTCTTTATATAGCCATAACCTACCTTCCGAAAAAGAGGTGCATATACTAGATATTTCCCATTCAGATTTAATATAAAAAAACTTATTAAGTTTTAAGCTTAATAAGTTTTTCTTTTAGTGCAAAGAATCTAAATTTAATTCTATTAACTTTCCTTTTGTCTTATCTAAATATTCATTTATAACTGGAATAACAACTTCTAAATGTTGAGTGAAATCAACAATTATATCTCCTTTTTCTGCAATTGCTAAAGCTTTTTCAACAGCTTCTTTCTCATCCAATATAGGAAAAATATCAACATCCTTATTTGCACTCTCTTTTATACCCTCTGTCAATAAATTAGTTATTTCTAAAGGATTTCTTCCTCTTCTATCAAAGGTTTCTTTTATAAATATTATATCTGAACTCTTTCCAGCTATTTCTCCAAGTTTTTTTATGTAATCATCCAATCTATCACCTGGAGAAGAAATTATTGATATGATTTTATTCTCTTTTAAAGAACTAGCCAGTAAAAATACCTCTTCAAAAGCCTCTGGATTATGTCCATAATCTAATATAACCTTAAATTCATTTATATCTAATACATTTTGTCTTCCCAAATTTGAATTAATATCACACTCAATATCTTTTAAAGAGTTTATTACTTCCTCTAATTTAGGATGTACAGTAAAAAGGGCTGCTAAAGCAGATAAAATATTGTTTACATTAGTTTTAGATTTACCTTCGTGAGTAAATTTAAAATCACATATATTTAAAATAACCTTTTCACATTCTCCATCAAAAAAAATAACATTACCATTCTCCACATACCAAGCTTCTTTACCATTTTTAATATGCCTTTTTATACATTCATTCTTTTCATTATTAAATAAAACTAAATTATGCTTTGTTTGAAGTATTTTATAAAGTTTATGATCAGCTTTAATAATAACCTTACCATCATCACGTACTTCCCTAGTAGTTACAAGTTTTATATCCATTAAATCATCAAGAGAGTTAATACCTTCTGCCCCAATATGATCTTCACTTAAAGAAGTTATAATGGCAACTTTTGACCCTTTAAATCCTAATCCTTTTCTTAATATCCCTCCTCTAGCGGTTTCTAAAACAGCCATTTCAACCTTAGGATTAGTAAGAACAGTTTTTGCGCTATAAAATCCAGTAGTATCCCCCTTTTTAATTACCTCATCATTGATAATAATAGAACCTGTACTAGCTAATCCTGTATAATAACCAATATTATTTAAGGCCTTATATATTAATCTTGAGGTAGATGTTTTTCCATTAGTTCCGGTAATAGATATTATAGGTATTCTTCCATCTTCCTTTAATGTAAAATCATAATCCCCACTTTCAAATTCCTTTTGATTTATTCTCTTTGAGTTAACTCCATATCCAATAACTACTGAATCCTCATCTACAAAGAAATCAATATCCTTCTTTGAACATTCATGTAAAAGGTTATATTCCCAAAGTTCCCCCCTCTTACTCACAGCTTCTTTCAATAAGTCATCAGCATTAACTCCATCTATCAAGTTCTCAATAATAAATAAAGCAAGTTCCTTATGTAAATAAGTTAACCATGCTTTTCCTCCATATTCATCATATATGACATCTCTAAGTGTTCCTTCTATATTCATTTGTCTACAAATAAACTCATAATCACTTATAAGCCAATAAAGTTTTTTTCTCTCTGCCTCTCCTATATTTATATATATTAGTCGCTCCTCACCTTTAATATTTCTTCCTTCTAGTAATTTTAAATCTATAAGTTTCAAAATATTTCACCCTTCCTACCATTGCTAATATATATTTTCCCATGACTTTCCTTATTTTATTCAATAAATTTCTTATAAATTTATTTTTAGACAAAAAAAAAGAGTAGTCATAAGACTACTCAAAAAAAGACCATCCGAAGATGATCTTAATTAAATATTACTCAGCAACTGGTGATCCTACTGGACAAACATTAGCGCAGTTTCCGCAATCGATGCAAGTATCAGCATCTATAACGAATTGAGTATCTCCTTGTGATATTGCTTCTACAGGACACTCAGCAGCGCATGCTCCACAGCTTACACATGTGTCTAATATTTTGTATGCCATAATAAAACACCTCCTAAAATGTTTAGTATAAAAATACCATATTTATAGTACCATACTTTTATTTATTTTTAAAGTATTTAATATTTTATTTAGATATATTTAAATTATTGTACTCAAAATAATATTAATACTAAATTAAATACATTTATACTATTAAAAATATAAAATTATTTAATTTTCTCTAATTAAATTTTTAATTAAAGCTTTATCACTTTCATCAGTAACCTCAAGTCTTATATTTGTCTCCTCAATTTCTCCTTCATAATTTCCTGAAATCAATTTAACATCATACATCTTAAAATCTTGAATAAACTCTTCATTCTTTCTTGATAATTTAACTCTAACTAATTCTTTTAAAACATTATTAGAAATAACTTCTCCCTTTCCAAGTTCTGTTTCTACAATTGAACCAACTCTTGGAAGTTCCTTTCTTATTTCTTCATATGTTGATTGTTCATAATTTAAACAACACATAAGTCTTCCACAAATTCCTGAAATCTTAGTTGGATTGAGTGATAAGCTCTGTTCCTTAGCCATTTTTATAGAAACAGATGCAAAATCGCCTAGGAAAGTTGAACAACAAAGTGGTCTTCCACATGGGCCAAGTCCACCTATCATCTTAGCTTCATCTCTAACTCCTATTTGTCTAAGTTCTATTCTTGTTTTAAATATTGTTGCTAAATCTTTTACTAATTCTCTAAAATCTACTCTTCCTTCTGCTGTGAAATAAAAAATTACTTTATTATTATCAAAAGTATATTCAACATCTATTAACTTCATAATAAGTTTATGCTCTTCTATTTTCTTTAAGCATATATCAAAAGCTTCTTTTTCCTTAGATTTATTATCTTTATGTTTTTGTATATCCTCTTCAGTGGCCAATCTAAGCACTGATTTTAAAGGTGCAACAATATCTTCTTCCTCAATTTTTCTAATACCTATTACACATTCTCCAAACTCAATGCCTCTCGCAGTTTCAACAATTACATTTTGACCCTTTTTAATCTCTATACCATTAGGTCCAAAGTAATATATCTTACCAGCTTTTTTAAATCTGACCCCAATTACTTCAATCATCTTTATTCCTCCAATATACCAATAAGCATACTATCTAAAGTAAGCCATAAATTAGTATTACTTTTTAAATTATTTCTGGCTTCATTAACTGCTTTAATTATCTTATTTAACTTCTTATAAGATAAATTATTTGCAATTTCTCTAATATCCTCTATCTTATCTCCATTTATAATGGATAAATTATTTTCTATTTCTTTAAATACAATGGAATCTCTTGCAAAAATAGTTATGGTCTCTAATATTTCGCTTTCATTTCCTTTCATACTATAAAACTTATCTGAATATTTTATTGGAACATTAATATTTCCATTTCCAATATCCTTAAGCATTTCTATTACTGTATTTCTTATATCCCTAAAAATTTCATCACTCATGAATTTATCTACTCTACCTGGTATTCCTTCACTAAATGATATGAGTGTTCTATTTAATTTTTCATTAACATTATTATATTTTTCATTAATATAAAGATTAATTTCTTGTCTGTTTAAAGGTGCTAATCTATGTATTTGACATCTAGATCTTATAGTTTCAAGTATTGAATCTATATCTTTACTTAGAATTATTATGAAAATTCCAGTTGGAGGTTCTTCTATTGTTTTTAGCAAGGCATTTTGCGCAGCAATTGTTAATTTTTCTCCGTTATGAATTATAATTACCTTCCTATCACATTCATAAGGTTTCTTATTAGCCTCTGAAATAATACTTCTAACTAAATCAACACCAAAAGAAGCCTTTTCTGATTTATAATGAACAACATCAACATGTTCTTTTTGAGATGGTATTTCTAAAATCTTATAAGCAAATTCATCAGCTAAAAGACTTTTTCCTATTCCATCCTCCCCAATAATTAAATGAGCATGGGAAAGTGCATTTTTGCTTACACTCTTATTAAATCTTTCTCTAACTTTATTGTGACCTATCATTTTTGCACTTTCCTTCCTATCTTAAATCTTCACAAATTTATCTACATCAACAACAAATATTGTAGCTCCACCAATTTGAACTTCCATTGGATATGGAATATAAACTCCTGAAGGCTCTGAAACACTTGTAGGTGCACTAACAACACCTTTTCTTGTTTCACATACCTCTTTTATTATATCTATTACATAATCAACCTTTTCCTTTTGTACTCCCGCTAAAAGTGTAGTATTTCCTGATTTTAAAAATCCACCAGTAGTAGCTAATTTTGTTACACTATACCCTTTTTCATTCAAAGCATCTACTAAATCTAAAGCATCATCATCTTGAACTATAGAAATTACTAATTTCACAATTACCCCTCCTTACTCTTTACCCTAATTTCAAAAATATATTTTAGATAATTATATCATTATTTATCACTCTAAACCAAACCTTATGAAATGTTTCTTGATATAACTTATGGAATTAACTTTTTATTTAAAACTATCTCATATTTTTTATTGTTGAAACAACTTCATCTATACATTCTTTTAAATCATAGTTATTATAAAATTTTTTAATATTATTAGCCTCTAAATTTTTTTCACTAAAATCTTCACTGTCAGCTAAAAATCTTCTACACATTTCACTATAATTAGGAATCTTCTGCCCTCTTTCCCTAGCTAAAGCCCTCTCAAGTCTAACTCCATCATCTATATTTATGTATATAGGAACTAACTTTTCATCACCAAAATATTTTCTAAAGTCAGAATAAGCTTCTAATGTAACAATAACTATATAATTATTATTGTCTAAGTCTATCTGTCCATCATCTATTGTTGAATAATACCATTTCCCATGAACAGTATTATAAACTCTACACTCGATTATTTTTCCACATTTATGGAAATAATCGAGTTTTTCCTTATCTATAAAGAAATATTCCACTCCATCAGTTTCATTATTCCTTTTTGGTCTAGTTGTATATGTAACTATAGTTTTAAGATTTAATCCTTCTATATTATTTATTTCTTTTAAAATAGTATCCTTTCCAGAACCACTCTTTCCCATTATGCAAAATATCTTACCCATAATTACTCCAATCTATATAAAACATTATTTTTCCTAAAGTATATAAAAAATTATATTACTATTTTTCTCTTAAGTTCTTTTAAATTAAGTAGGTCTAAAGAAAATCTAAAATCATCATTAGCTTAAAACAGACCTTAATTTAAATAAATCTCTGTATAACAAGGATATTATATCAAATTTGCTTAACATCCCATATATTTAATGACAAAATCCAACTAGAAAACTAGTTGGATTCCCACATTTTCAAAATATTATTTAACAACTTTTATCTTTCCATCTTTTAATCCTATTATATCAACACCATTTTTCATATATTCTTTAATAAGACTTATATGCTTTTCTTCAATAATCTCTCCCATAATAAGCATAGGCACTCCAGGTGGATATGGAACTACACTTTCAGAAACTATTTTTCCTTTAGATTCTTCAAAATTAATTCTTTCATATTCACAATCCAAAACTTCAAAGGGCTCTAAACCCTTTTTAGGTATTTCAGTAAGATAAAAGTCAACTTCCTCATCTCTTAAAACTTCTATATTACACTCTTGTAATGCCTTAGCTAAAATTTTAAAATCATCTTCTGTATTAAATGGTGATGGAATTAAAACTACATTCTTATTATCACTCATTTCGCATTGAACTTTCTTTTCTCTTAAATACTCTAAAAGCTTGTTTCCATTTAAACCTTCTTCTAAATTAATAACAATTCTACTTTTATCTATCTTAACATCATTAATTTCAATGTTTTTTTCTAATCCATCTAAAAGTAATCCTTCATCTAAAATAGTAAAATAATCCAATTTTTCCACTTCATTCTTAAAACCTTTTATTATTTTATCTAACCTTTCATAAGCCTCTTCTCCATAAAGCTCTAAAAAGTTTCTTGAATAATCAAGACTCATCATAAAAATATAAGAAGGACTTGTACTCATAAATATATTTTTATAAAACTCAACTTCTTCAATAAATTTCTCATTATTTAAATGAAGCCAAGCAGTCTGTGTTAAACTTGGTAAAGTTTTATGTGCACTCATTACTACTATATCAGCCTTTAGTTCTTGTACACTTTTAGGAAGATATTTACTAAAGCCAAAATGTGCACCATGTGCCGAATCTATTCCAACTTTAAGATTTGATTCTCTTGCAATCTTAACTGTTTCCTCAATATTTATTCCAACACCATAATAATTTGGATATGTTAATATAATTCCTTTTAAATCATCATTATTTTCAATTTGTTTTTTTAAATGATTTAAATCTATTCCAATTGGTGCTTTTAATTTTGAATGAAATATATTATTTATAAAAACTGGCTTAAGTTTTCTCATTATTATTCCATTCATTATACTTTTATGACAATTTCTTTCTACTAAGATTTTGTCTCCCTCTTTAAATAAAGAAAAAATCATTATTAAATTACCACATGTACTTCCATTAACTAAGAAATAACTTTTTTTACTTTTATATAACTTAGAAAGCTTATCTTCAGCATCTTTTATTATTCCTTCAGGATGTTGAAGATTATCTAATCCATCAACCTCTGTTAAATCACCATTTATAAGTATATCTTTTATACTCTCAAATCCTCTTCCCATTTTATGTCCTGGCATTGAAAAAGGAACTATTTCTTCATTTAAGTACTTAACTATCCCATTTATCATTGGAATATTATTCAAACTTATCCCCCCTAAATTTATCCTAATTTTTTCTTATAAATCTCTTCTTTTAGTCTATTCTTATAGAATTCATAAAAGTCACTATTTATATCACAATCTATGGCTTTTTTCTCACACTCAGTACAAATTAATTTACCACATATCATTATACCACAGCCTTCTTTTCCACAAATTATACAAACTGACTTACTCATAGATAACACTCCTTATAATTCTTGTTTTCTATATTTCTTTCCAAATAGTAGCTTTCTATACATACTATGCTGTAAAAATATTAAAGTAAATAAAAAATAAATATTTTTCTTATTGTAGCACAAACTAAACATATAAAAATTTAGGAGGTTTTTTCAATGAGACAAGAAGTTATTTCTTATTTATCTACAGAAAAAGAAAACTTATATAACCTATGCAAGTTTCTCCATGATAACCCTGAAGAAAGTTACAAAGAATATGATGCTTGCAAATATATAAGTAATTTTCTAAGAGAAAGAGATTTTGAAGTTCAAGAAAAATTCTTAGACTTAGATACTGCTTTCTATGCAGAAAAAGGAACCGGTTACCCTAAAATATGTTTTTTATGTGAATATGATGCTATAAAATCTAAAGGTGGACATATAACAGGTCATAATCTTCTTACCACTATATCTGTTACCAGTGCATTAGGATTAGGTAAAGTTATAGAAAAATCTGGTGGTACTGTAGTTTTAATAGGGTGTCCTGGAGAATACTTAGGTGGAACAAAATCTACTTTTGTTAGACAAGGTGTATTTGATGATATAGATGCTGTCTTAGTAGCCCACCCTGACTTAGTTACATCAGAAAGTGGAACATCCAAAGCAATTATTCCATTAAAAGTTTCTTTTAAAGGAAAAGATGGATTAAGCTTTTTAGATTTTGATAATTTCACCTCATTAGATGGAATAATGCTAACTTTCAACATAATAAATACTCTATCAAAAGGTCTTTGCAATAAAGCTAGTATAAACTCAATACTTTCTCAAGGAGGAGTAACTCCACTACTAAGACCTACAGAATCAGAAGGAAAGTTATATATAAGAGCCAAAAATACAGAGATAGCAAAATGTTTAGAAAATAAAATTAGAAATATAGTTTGTTGCGTGGCAGATTCAATGAATTTAGATAGTAAGATTTGTTTATATGAACCACCAAGTGAAGAACTTTTATCAAACCAAATTCTAAATAGATTATATTCACATAATCTAAAAGAAAATGGAATCATAAATATAGGAAAACCTCGTGATATAGATGCAGGACTTTCTTTAGGTGCTGTAAGTCATAAGGTACCTTGTATCCATCCTTATATAAACATAATTGATGATTTAAACATAGAATATGGAACAAAAGAATTTGCAGATGCAACAATAAAACCATTTGCCCAAAAACAAGCACTCTCAGCTTCATATTCATTAATATCTACAGCTTTAGATTTAATAGAAAGCAAGTTCCTTCTTTCTGAAATAAAAGAAACTTTTAATCTCTCAAAAGAAGAATTATATAAATAGTTTACCTAATAATTTAGCTTAAAATAATTATAAAGCTAAATTAATTATATATATCTTATAATAAAAATTTATTATATAAAACAAAGGGGCTGTATCAAAATATAATAATAAAACTTATTTTGATACATGCCCTTCTTTTTTGCTAATACGCTAAGTTTTTCTCTAACTTACAAACTAACTCTTTACTTGGTTTGAAATAAAACTTATGATATTTATCATTCTTTTTATATATACAACAATAATGACCAGTTCTGTCTAGTAAACTACAAACATACTTTTTGCAAGAATCAGTTTTAAACACTCTTGCTTTCTTAGAATCCTCTTTACCTAAATAAACTATATTATTTAATTTAGCATTTTCTAAAATTTCCTGTTCATTACCTTTCATTTTATGGATCATTAATTGATTAGCTACAATTGAATACTTATAGCTTGTCTTACATTTTCTATATTCTCTAAAGAAGATTACTAATGTTAATATCACAAATATTGGATCAGTTATAACCTCTGCATTAAATGAATCAAACTTAATATTTCCAATTAAGTTTGATAGACTAATAGTTAAACTCATACAAATTATGCTTACAACTATAGCTATGTCTCTTCTTTTTGTTACTACTTCCTTGTGCATAGTGCCCATTTTAAAAATCCCCCGACTTTTATATTACAAACAAAACACATTATACTAAGTTTCATAAATTAAATCTACTAGATTCAAATCAAAATTTTATTCTTAATTCTCCATAATACAAGTTTATACGAAACATATTACTCCTATCTCTCTTTTTCTACAAGTTACTTAAAAATATATAATTTTTTTATTAAATTAACCTTGATTTTATCCTTAATAACTTGTTTAATTGTAATAGAATAAAAATATAACTTAATACTTTGGGAGGGGTAAAATGATTCAGATATATAAATCTTTAAGCGAAAATGATGGTTCTTTAAAGAAAATTGACTCCCTTGAACCAGGTTGTTGGGTTAATATAATAGCACCTTCACAAGAAGAACTTCTTCTCATATCAAAGAAAACAGGAGTACCAATAGATTTTCTAAAAGCTCCATTAGATGATGAAGAAACATCTCGTATTGATATAGAAGGTGATGTCATATTAATTATAGTCGATATTCCTTTTACAGAAATGGAGGACAACTCTTTAACATATGATACTTATCCACTAGCAATAATTCATACTAAAAATGAACTTATTACTGTATGTTTAAAAAATAGTAAGGTATTAACTGATTTCTCCTCAAATAGAATCCGTAATTTCTATTCATTTAAGAAATCAAGATTCATTCTACAAATTCTAAATAGAGTTTCTACATATTATCTTTTATATTTAAGACAAATAGATAAAAAAAGTGTTATGATAGAAAAACGACTTCATAAATCTATGAAAAACAGAGAATTAGTTCAATTACACTCTTTAAGCAAATCACTGGTTTATTTCTCAACATCATTAAAATCAAATGAAATAACCTTAGAAAAAATGCTTAAATTAGACGTTATTCAAAGATATGAAGAGGATAAAGATATATTAGAGGATGTTATCATAGAAAATAAACAAGCCATAGAAATGACTGATATATATAGTAATATTTTAGGTAGTACAATGGATTTCTTTGCATCAGTAATTTCAAACAACTTAAATATAGTTATGAAAGTATTAGCTTCAGTTACAATACTAATGTCTACACTTACAGTAATATCTGGTATATATGGAATGAACTTTACACATATGCCATTACTTACTCATCCATATGGATTTTATATAATAATGTTTATATCAATACTTTTATGTGGATTAATTGCATTCATATTATATAGAAAAGATATGTTCTAAATAAAACTAAACATATATTAAATAGTATTAATTTAAAAATATAAAATCATATAATAAAAAGAACTAATGAGAGCGTATAAGCTCTCTATTTTTTTAGGAGGATTTTATGAAAATTAAAAAATTAAAGTTAGGAGATACAATAGGTATAATAGCTCCAGCAAGTGGAGACAAAAATGAAGTAATTGATTATAACATATCATCATTTAAAAACTTAGGTTTCAAAGTAAAAGAAGGAAAATATATTAGAAATAAACAAGATTACCTTTCAGCTTCTGATAAAGAGCGTGCAGAAGACTTTATGAACATGATTAAAGATAAAGATGTAAAAGCTATATTTGCTTATAGAGGTGGTTATGGCTCAATAAGAATTATACCTTACCTAGATTTTAATACAATAAAAAAGAATCCCAAGATATTATGTGGATATAGTGATTTAACAATACTCTTAAATCATATAACCCAAAAAACAGGAATACCTACATTTCATGGACCTATGATAAATTCTAAAATATCATCAGATAAAATAACTAAAGAAAGTCTTCTATCAATGCTAACAAAAGAAAATAATTCTATAAATATTCAAACTAAAAATTTAAAAATAATAAATCCACTTCATTTCAAAGGAACACTTTGTGGTGGAAATTTAACAGTATTATGTAGTTCCATTGGAACGCCCTATGAAATAAATACTAGAAATAAAATATTAATGATTGAAGATATAAACGAAGAAAACTATTCTATAGATAGATTATTAACTCAATTAAAGTTTTCTGGCAAACTTAGCTCTTGCAAAGGCTTTTTAATAGGTCATTTTACTCCATATAATCCTAAAACTTTAAATGTAATACTCTCAATACTAAAACCTTATAACAAGCCAATAATATGTGGTATTCCATTTGGACACGATTATCCTAATCTAACCCTTCCATTGGGATCTACAATAAGCTTTAATCCTAATACTGAAGAATTGAAGTTAAAATATTAGGTTCTGTTTTAAGATGGTGTTGATTTTAGCTATCCCATAAGACCTACTTAATTTTAAGTGAAAATCAAAATTTTGAATTTTGTATTTTAAACTTACACCTTCCAATGAATATGAGATTGTACTTTTTATTTAAGTTTGAACATTTTATTTAAGTTTAAACATTTCAGAATAATAGCTAAAGCTAAGAAACTCCCTTTGGTCAAACAACTTCGCTTTTTAACACTATTATTCTTCCATATTCAATGAAACTCTAAACTACTTATTAAGGTGGTCTTAAAGTTCTATCTAAAATCAACACTAGTTTAAAACAGAGCCAAATATTAAAATCTAATTTAATTATGTTTATAAAATATCATCAGAGATTTATTAAATTCATAACAAGCCAATATAAACCTTAAATAAAGAACTAGAGTTAATATCATGAACTTAGAAAATTTTATAATAGAAAACTTAAATAATAGGCTATTATCCATTTATATTAAATAACTTATAAGAAATTTATTTATATTATAATTATTCTTTCCAGTCTATTATACATTTATATTAAATAATTTATTTAAAATACACGTTTGTTAAGAAACTACTTCTTTCTTAATATAAAAATACTACTAGATATAAATTGAAAGATAATCAAGAAACCTCTCAAAAAGTAGAGAAAATATTGTGAAGAACTAGATGTAATTTACAAGTTAATAAATAAATTATCTAATATATACTAATTAATCTATAAGTCATAACTACCCGTAAAACGGGTGGCTTGCACTAAGACTATAAGCCCCCAAAATAAATAGATTTGTTTTTTCATTAAAACTTTCTATTTATTTTTAATTACCTTAAAAAATATATTTTTAAATTTAAAACTATTTTTTAAGATAGAGATTTCTTCTTATTGCTATAAGCATTTATTAGCCACCCACATAACAGGTGTTTTTATTTATACTAAATAAGAAAAAAGTGAATTTATCAAAGACAAATTCACTTAATCCTTAGTGTTTGGAATAAAATTTAGTGTGTATATGTAAATTTTCTACAAAGCAAAAACCTCAGTAGAATTACTGAGGTTTTTCATGGAGGCGCCACCCGGATTTGAACCGGGGAATAAAGGTTTTGCAGACCTCTGCCTTACCACTTGGCTATAGCGCCACACTGGTGGCTCGAGCAGGAATCGAACCAGCGACACGAGGATTTTCAGTC
>NZ_JARIDH010000012.1 GCF_029267215.1 Clostridium sp.
TCAGGTGACCCTACTTACATCACTAATTACAACGGGGCAAGAGCTTTAGTAAGGAAACTGGAAAGAGATGAAATACTTGAAGAAGTTATAAAATCTTATCTAGAGATAAAATAACAAAGAGTGCCCGTTAGGGTGCTCTTTCGTTTATATAAGGAGATTCAATGAGAATTTTAGGATTAGATATCGGAAGTAAGACAATAGGTGTTGCAGTAAGTGATCCACTAGGATGGACAGCGCAGGGGGTAACAACAATTAAAAGAGACTGCTATACTAAAGATGTTGAAGCAGTTATGAAAATATGCAAGGAATATAATGTTGAAACTATAGTTGCAGGTATGCCTAAAAACATGAATGGAACAATAGGTCCATCAGGAGAAATGGTTAAGGGATTATGTGAACAAATAGCTAAATCTTTTGATGGAAAAATAGAGTTTTGGGATGAAAGACTTACAACAGTAGCAGCACATAGAGCTATGCTTGAGGCGGATTTATCAAGAGCAAAAAGAAAGAAAATAGTTGATAAAATAGCGGCTACTTATATATTACAAGGATACTTAGATAGAATATCAAAGTAAAAGGAGAAAAAATATGAATAATGATTTACAACCAATAGTTTTAGTTGATGAAGAAGGAATAGAAACAACATTCAATGTAGTAACAAAATTAGATATAGAAGAGAAAGAATATTTCTTATTATCACCAGAAAATGAAGAAGATGTAGTTATAGCAATGCAAGTTGTTCAAGATGAAGGTGGAGAAGAAACTTTAGCTCCAGTTGAGAATGACTTTGAAATTGAAATGATAGAAGAAGCTTATGCAACTTTATTCGCAGAAGAAGAATAACGGTAAAGTGAGGTTTTAATATGGCAAATATAGCTTCAGTAGATTTTGATGCTTTAAAAGAGGATTTGAAAAAAAAAGGATATAAATTAACTCCTCAAAGAAGAGCAATAGTTGATACTATAATACAAAATGAGGGTAAGCACTTAACAGCTGAGGAAATTTATGACGAGGTTAAAAGGAATTGTCCAGAAATAGGATTAGCTACTGTATATAGAACAATAATTCTTTTAGAAGAGATGGGTGTAATCTATAAATTAGATTTAGAAGATGGATGTAGTAGATATGAGCTTGCTCATGATGATGAAGAACATAGACACCACCATTTAGTTTGTAATAAATGCGGAAAAGTTTTTGAGGTTGAAGCAGATTTATTGGATGAACTAGAAGAAGAAATTGAAACTAAGTACGGATTTGAAATATTAGATCATACAGTTAAATTTTTCGGAATATGTAGGAATTGTAAAAATGAATAGAGAAATTTTCTCCAAGGAGGAAACCTCTTTTATACATAAGCGTAATATAACAAAAAAGAGGAGGGAAAATATGAAGCGTGAGAAACTAAAGGTTAAAATTATACCTTTAGGTGGGTTAAACGAGATAGGTAAAAACCTAACAGTTATCGAGTTCAAAGACGATATAATCATAGTTGATTGTGGTCTTAAGTTCCCAGATGAAGATATGTTTGGTATAGATATAGTTATTCCAGATGTGTCATATTTAATAAAGAACGCTGAGAAAGTTAGAGGAATATTCTTAACTCATGGACATGAGGACCATATAGGTGCTTTACCATATGTTTTAAAGAATTTAAATGTGCCTGTTTACGGAACAAAACTTACTTTAGGTATAGTTGAAACTAAATTAAAAGAACATGGCTTATTAAGTACAACTGAGCTTATTAGAGTTAAGCCAAGAGATATCATTAAATTAAAGTCATCATCAGTTGAGTTTGTAAAAACTAATCATAGTATAGCTGACTCAGTTGCAATAGCTGTGCATACACCATTAGGTGTTATACTTCATACTGGTGATTTCAAAGTAGACTATACTCCAACTGATGGAGAAGTAATGGATTTTGCAAGATTTGCAGAACTAGGAAGAAAAGGAGTTCTTGCATTGATGGCTGATTCTACAAATGTAGAGAGAACAGGATATACAATGTCAGAAAGAGCTGTAGGAGAAAATCTTAAAAAAATATTTACAGGGGCAAAAGGAAGAATAATCATAGCAACATTTGCTTCAAACATACACAGAATACAGCAAATCGTAGAAGCTGCACAAATGACAGGCAGAAAGATTGCTGTGTCAGGAAGAAGTATGGAAAATATAGTTCAAGTTGCTATAGAACTTGGTTATTTAACAATAGACAAGGATTCTTTTGTTAGCATAGATGCTATAAATAAGTATCCAAGTGAACAAGTAACAATAATAACTACAGGAAGTCAAGGAGAGCCAATGTCAGCCTTAGCTAGAATGGCATCCTCAGAGCATAAAAAAGTTAATATCATTGAAGGGGATACTGTAATATTATCTGCTACTCCAATACCTGGAAATGAGAAATTAGTTTCTAAGGTTATTAATCAGCTTTTCAAAAAAGGAGCAGATGTTATATATGGTAAATTAGCAGATGTCCATGTTTCAGGTCATGCTTGTCAAGAAGAGTTGAAACTTATGCAAGCACTTGTTAAGCCAAAATTCTTTATACCTGTTCATGGAGAATATAGACATCTTAAACAACACGCAGAACTTGCTGTTGATGTAGGACTATCAGATAAGAATTTTATGATAGCTGAAAATGGAGATGTTATAGAAATCACTAGAGATTCAATTAAGAAAAATGGATCTGTAACTTCAGGACAAATCTTTGTAGATGGTCTTGGTGTGGGTGATGTAGGAAATATAGTTCTAAGAGATAGAAAGCATCTTTCACAGGATGGAATACTTACAGTAGTTGTTACTATTTCTAAAGAAACTGCATCTGTTGTAGCAGGGCCTGATATTATATCAAGAGGTTTTGTTTACGTGAGAGAGTCTGAGGACTTGATGGATGAAGCTAAGCAAATAGTAAAAGATGTTTTAAGAGAGTGTGAGAAAAAAGGAATTTGTGATTGGGCGACTATGAAATCTAATATAAGAGATGGACTTAGAAGTTTCCTTTATGAAAAAACAAAGAGAAAGCCAATGATATTACCAATAATAATGGAAATATAAATTTTTTATATAGAATGTATAATGTAACTGTTTAAGTAAAAAATGTTTTATTGACTTTTTGCAAGCTTAACAGTAGAATCTAATAAGGTAAAGAAAATTGGGTACTTCAAAAGTATCCAATTTTTTATGCACATAAAATTGGAGGAATAATAATGAGTAACGAATTTGTAAGAGATGATATTAGAAATATAGCAATAATAGCCCACGTTGACCATGGTAAAACTACTTTAGTTGATGCGCTATTAAGACAAAGTAACGTTTTTAGAACAAACGAAAAGGTTGAAGAAAGAGTAATGGACTCAAATGATTTAGAGAAAGAAAGAGGAATTACAATTCTTTCAAAAAATACTGCGGTTCATTATAACGGAGTTAAAATAAATATTATAGATACACCAGGACACGCTGATTTCGGTGGAGAAGTTGAACGTGTACTTAAAATGGTTGAGAGTGTTTTACTTGTAGTAGACTCATATGAAGGAGCTATGCCACAGACTAAGTTCGTTTTAAGAAAAGCTCTTGAGTTAGGATTAAAACCAATAGTTGTTATAAACAAGATTGATAAGCCAGATGCTAGACCAGAAGAAGTTATAGACGAAATATTTGAACTATTCTTAGAATTAGGAGCTGACGATGAGCAATTAGATTTCCCAATAGTTTATGCTTCAGCAAGAGATGGAGTAGCTACTATTGACATAGATGAGCCAAAGGATAACATGAAAGATTTATTCGATACTATAATCGAAAAGGTTGAAGCACCAAAAGGATCTTTAGAGGAAAGTTTACAAATGCTTGTTACAACTTTAGATTCAAGTGAATATGTTGGTAAAATAGCTATAGGTAAAATAACAAGAGGAATAGCTAAGAAAAATCAACAAGCTGCTGTTGTAAGACAAGATGGAACAGTAACTAAGTTCAAAATTTCAAGTCTCTACACTCATGATGGATTAAAGAGAGTGGAAGTTGAAGAAGCTCAATTAGGAGATATAGTTGCAATAAGTGGTATATCAGATATAAATATTGGAGAAACTATAACTGATGCACAAAATCCAGAAGGATTACCATTTGTTAAAATAGACGAGCCTACATTAAACATGAACTTCATGGTTAATGATTCACCATTTGCTGGTAAAGAAGGAGATTTCGTAACTTCAAGACACTTAAGAGATAGATTATTAAAAGAGTTAGAAACTAACGTAAGTTTAAAAGTTAATGAGTTAACTCCAGATTGCTTTGAAGTAAGTGGTAGAGGAGAATTACATCTTTCAATACTTATAGAAACTATGAGAAGAGAAGGATATGAGTTCCAAGTTTCAAAACCAAATGTTATAACTAAAATTGATGAAAATGGTGTTAAGGTCGAGCCAATTGAGCATTTAACAATTGATGTTCCAGAAGAATTCATGGGACCTGTTATGGAAAAATTAGGACCAAGAAAAGCTGAAATGGTAAATATGACATCAGCAGTTAATGGATATTCAAGATTAGAGTTTAGAATACCTGCAAGAGGACTTATAGGATTCAGAAATGAATTTATGACTGATACTAAAGGTAACGGAATAATGAACCATGTATTTGATGGCTTTGAGAAATACAAAGGTGAGATTCCAGGAAGAAGTAGAGGATCAATCGTAGTATTTGAATCAGGAGAAGCTGTTACATATGGATTATTCAATGCTCAAGAAAGAGGAACTTTATTCATAGAACCTGGTACAGAAGTATATGCTGGTATGGTTTGTGGAGAATGTTCAAGAGCTGAGGATATAGATGTTAACATATGTAAGAAAAAACAATTAACAAACACAAGATCATCAGGTGCTGACGATGCATTAAAATTAACTCCAGTAAGACAAATGTCATTAGAACAATGTTTAGAATTCATAAATAATGATGAGTTAGTTGAAGTTACTCCTGTAAATGTAAGAATGAGAAAAAGAATCTTAGATAGTGCAGAGAGAAAAAGAGCAAGAAATAGAAAATAATTATAAGAATTTATAAATTTAATTGGATTGGGATAAAATTTAATAAAATAAGTTTGTTTTTGAGAAAAAAAGTTTTATAATTAGATAAATGGCTTACGGGCCATTTATCTTTAAATATTAGGGGGTACTACTGTGAAGAAGCTAAAAGGCTCTAAAGGTATGGTAATAATAGCCATATTTTTAATTTTACTTGTGATTAACTTAGCTGTATTTGTAGTAAAATATAACTCGATAAAAAATAAACCGCTTGAATCTAATAAAGAAAACATAACGTTTAAGGTTAAAAATGGTGAATCCTTAAATGGTCTTTTTGGAAGATTAAATAACGAAAATCTTTTAAGAAGTTCTTTCTTTTCAAAAATTTATGTTAAATTAAATTCAGTAGAAGGAAGTATAAAACCAGGTACATATAATGTTTCAAGTGATATAAGCTTTCCTGATTTTATTGATATGTTGACTAAGGGAAAAATGTCAGAAGTTAAGGTGACATTCCCAGAAGGATATACAGTTGAAGATATAGCCGATAAATTGGGTGAAAGTGGAGTGTGTACTAAAGATGAGTTTATAAAAGCAGTAAAAGAATATCCTTTACCATCATTTATTAAGCCAAATAGTGAAAGAAGATATGAATTAGAAGGTTTCTTATTCCCAGATACATATTCTTTCCCTAAAGGAACAACACCAAATCAGATAGTTGGTATGATGCTTGATAGATTTGAAATGGTTATGAAGGATATACAGAGTAAATTAGGTATTAAAATTCCAAATGAAGAGTATGAAAAATATGTAACTATAGCTTCTATGATTGAAAAAGAAGCTAGAGATAATAGTGAGCGTGCAGATATTTCTTCTGTTATATATAATAGATTAGAAAAGGGCATGCCAATGCAAATTGATGCAACTGTTTTATATGCTTTAGGAAAACATAAAGATGTGGTTCTTTATAAAGATTTAAAGGTGGACTCACCATATAATACATATAAAATTAAAGGGCTTCCAGTTGGACCTATATGTAATCCAGGAAAACCGTCATTAGTAGCAGCTATAAAACCTGCTAAGACAGACTACATATATTATTTATTAAATCCTAAGAATAGTAAGCATTATTTTACTAATAGTTATGAAAATTTTTCAGAGAAGAAGAAAAAGTTTGGATACTAAAGTTTGGAGGATTAAATGAGTGGAGTAACCTTTGACTATATGGAAACTTATCTTAGAGGATTGATTCCAGATAGAAATGATGAATTAAAAGAGTTAGAAGACTTTGCAAAGGAAAATAAGGTGCCTATAATACAAAAAGAGGGTGCTAAGTTTCTTGAATTTATGGTAGCCATGAATAAGCCGAAGAAAATTTTAGAACTTGGAACAGCTATAGGATATTCTTCAATACTTATGAATAAGGCTACAAATGGTGAGTGTCATATTACTACAATTGAGAGAGATGAGAATATGATAAAATATGCCACAGAAAACATAAAAAGATTTGGTTATGATGATAAAATCAAGATTTTACAGGGAGAGTGCCTAGAGGTATTAGAAAGTCTTGATGAAGAATTTGATATGATATTCATGGATGCAGGAAAAGGACATTATAATCATTTTTTACCAGAATGTTTAAGACTTCTTAAACAGGATGGAATTATAATAGCAGATAATGTTTTGTTTAGAGGAATGGTTGCTTCTGATGACTTAGTAAAGAGAAGAAAAATAACTATTGTTAAGAGAATGAGAAAGTATTTAGATATGGTCTCAAAGGATGAAAATTTAATAACAACTGTTATTCCTATGGGAGATGGAATTGCGTTAACTAAGAGGAGGTAGCAAACATGAGAAAACCAGAAATACTAGCACCAGCAGGTAATTTAGAAAAATTAAAAACAGCAATAGATTTTGGAGCAGATGCAGTTTATATTGGAGGAAGTAAACTTAATTTAAGAGCTTTCGCTGATAATTTTACTAACGAGCAGATAGCTGAGGGAGTAAAATATGCACATGATAGAGGAAAATATGTTTATGTTACTATGAATGTGTTTCCACATAATTCAGATTTAGAAGGATTAGAAGAATATATAATTGGATTAAATGAATTAAATGTTGATGCAATTATAGTATCAGATCCATCAATTATAATGACTGCAAAAGAAGTTGCACCAGATTTAGAAATACATTTAAGTACACAAGCTAATAATGTAAACTGGAAATCAGCTAAATTTTGGCATAGTATGGGAGTTAAGAGAATAGTTTTAGCAAGAGAACTTAGCTTTAATGAAATTGAAAAAATTCATGATAACCTACCAGAAGATTGTGACTTAGAAGCATTCGTACATGGTTCTATGTGTATGGCTTATTCAGGAAGATGTTTGATTTCAAACTATATGACAGGAAGAGATTCAAATAGAGGGGCTTGTTCACAAGCATGTAGATATAAGTACTATTTAATGGAAGAGAAAAGACCAGGAGAGTATTTCCAAGTTATAGAGGATGATAAGGGTACATACATAATGAATTCAAAGGATTTATGTATGATAGAATATATTCCAGAACTTGTTAAGAGTGGTATATACTCATTCAAGATAGAAGGAAGAATGAAGAGTCCATATTATGTTGCAGCTATTGTCAAAGCTTATAGAGAAGCTTTAGATAAGTATTGGGAAAATCCAGAAGAATACAAATTTGATCAAAAATTAATGGATAACTTATTAAAAGTTAGTCATAGAAGATATCACACAGGATTTTACTTTGGAAAATCAGGAGAGCAAGTTTATGAATCATCATCATATATAAGAGATTATGATATTGTAGGAGTTGTTAGAGATTACAACGAAGAGACTAAAGTTGCAACAATAGAGCAAAGAAATAGATTATTTGAAGGGGACAAAGTAGAAGTTTTATCACCAGTTGGAGACTACTATGAAATCCAGATGAATGATATGAAAAATGAAAATGATGAAAAAATAGATGTTGCTAACAGAGCTCAAATGATATTTAAGGTTAAAATTGATAGACCTGTTAAGATAAATGATATGTTAATTAAGTGCAAGGAGGCAAACAGCTAATGAAGAGACCAATTTTTATAGGAATAACAGGAGGAACTGCATCAGGTAAAACTACAATAGCAAAGGAAATATACAGACAATTTGGCGAAGAGTGTATTGCTATGATAGAGCAGGATTCATATTACAAGGATCAAAGTCATTTATCAATGGAGGAGAGAGTTAAAACTAACTATGATCATCCAAATGCTTTTGATAATGACCTTTTAGTTGCTCATTTAGAAGCACTTTTAAATGGAGAGTCTATAGAAAAACCTAGATATGATTTTTCAATACATAATAGAGTTGAAGAAACAACTAAAGTTTGTGCTAAAGAGATTGTTATTGTAGAAGGAATATTAGTACTAGAAGACCCAAGAATAAGAGAACTTCTAGATATAAAAATTTACGTTGATACAGATGATGATGTTAGAATCATAAGAAGAATGGTCAGAGATATAAATGAAAGAGGAAGAACTATAGAGTCTGTTATAAAGCAGTACTTAAATGTAGTTAAGCCTATGCATAACAAATTTACAGAGCCTACAAAAAAATATGCAGATATAATAATTCCAGCAGGTGGTCAAAATAAAGTTGCTATAGATATTATAGTTGCAAAAATTAAAGAGGTTTTAGGACAATACCAATAATATATTAGTTGTATGACCTTTAAATTAAAATGTTTTATTGTTTTTGAATTAAGTAAACTAATAAGATATCTATGAATAAAATACCCCTTACTTGGTTAGAATTTAGCCAAGGAGGGGTATTTTTATGTTTAATAGAAAGAAAAAAATTCAGATTAAAAATAGATTGACTGGACTAGTATCAACAATATTATTAATTTTACTAATACTTAATTTTAGATTATACTATGTTCAAAAAAAGTATAGTACAAGAGAGATAGGGGGAGTTAAGGGCAATCATAAGCAATATGAAAAGGTGAGTGAAAATAATTATTTGCTTTTAGATAGAAATGGAATTAATTTGTTTGATTATGATATAAAATATAATGTTGTATTTGATTCTATGGCCTTTAGGCTAAATAATTTAAATAATAATATGCACAATATTATTACTTTAAATTATATTATGCAATCTGAAGATAAAACCTTTAATCTTGACTCTATAGTTAAAAGTAGAGGGAAAATTTATTATGAAGTATCAGAAAAAGTATTTAAAGAGATAGAATCATTAAATGGTATAAAAGGAGTTTATACCTATAAATCACAGGAAAAAAAAGATAATTATACTGGAAAGATAGAAAATATAATTTCAAGTGATAAGAAATCACAAGATAAAAAAAATGATGAAGGTAAAGTTGAAACTATTAATGTTGATAAAGAAAAGGATTCTCTAGAGGTTTTGATTAGGAATGAGTTAATAGAAAATAAAAACCCAAAAATTAAATTCGAGAGAAATCACGAAGGGGTTTATGAAGAAGGGGAATATGTTGATTATGAAAAAAATTTGAATGTAAGATTAACACTTGATAAGAATTTACAAAATATTGTTAGAGAAGTTTTAGGAAGAGAAGATTATAAAAGCTTTGATAATATAGGAGTAGTTTTGGTTGATAGTTTAAGTGGAGAGGTACTTTCTTTAGCGCAGAAAAATGAATGGGAAAAGAATATAGTTTTAGGAGAAGGAGAAAAGGGTTATGAACCTGGATCTATATTTAAAATTTTAACTTTAGAATTAGCAATGGAAAAGAAAAACATAAATCTTTCAGATGAGTTTACATGTACATCAAAGATATGTAAACCAGAAAAAACTCATGGAACATTAAGTGTTAGAAAGGCTTTTGAGCTTTCTTGTAATGATATTTTTTATGAAATAGTAAATGGAATTAGTGAAAAAGAATTCATTGAATTTGCTAGAAATCAAGGGGTATTTTCTAGCGTTTTAGGGATTGATAGTGATTCGGAAGGAAGTGGATTTGTTAATATTGAAGGAGAAAATACTAAAAAAGACAAAGGAAAAAATAAACTGGACAACTATGCTAAGTTAATAAATTTAGCTATAGGACAGTCTATGCAAACTAATTTGATGCAGATGGCAGGAATTATATCTCCAGTTGTAAATGGTGGAGAATATGTTAAACCATCAATATTAAAAGGGTTTGAAAATCAAGAAGGTATTATGGTAAAAAAACTTAAAGATGTTAGAAAGGAAGTTATATCTAAAGAAACAGCAAATGAAGTAAAAAGTGCTATGATATCAACTGTAGAAAAAGGGACTTCAATGATAACAAAATTAGATGGAGTTGAAATTGGAGCTAAAACTGGTACTGCAGAGGCTTCAAGAGATGAATTGCATGGGTGGTTTTTAGGATATTTTAAATATAAGGATAGGTATTACACTTTAGGTGTAATGGTTCCTAATATAAAAAGGCTTGATAGAGGAGGAGTTAAGCCGGCTGGAGGTAATACTGCAGGTCCGATTTTTAGAGATATAGTCTTAGAGATTACTAAAAATTAGTATGAATGTAATTAGAAAACTATGTAAATCTGAAGTGAAAAACAAAAAAATATTTAATTTGGCGTGATATAAAAATAAATAAAGTCAAAATAAATATCTTTAAGTGGAAAGATTTTAACTTCTAATTCATATTATAATAATAAGCATTATTAGGGGGAACATCAATTGTTCATGTTAGAATATTTATTAGAATTAGTTGGTAGTAAAATTTTTTTAACTGGATATGTTACTGGTAATTCAACTTTTCCAAAACCTTTAAAAGAAGAGGAAGAGAAAATGTATCTTGAGAGACTAAAGGTTGGAGATTTTGAGGCTAAAAAAATATTAGTGGAACGAAATTTAAGGTTAGTAGCCCATATAGTTAAGAAATATTCTTCTAATTATCAAAATTCAAAGGAAGTTGACGATTTAATATCAATAGGCACAATAGGACTTATAAAGGCTATTGATTCTTTTGATACAAGTAAAGGTATTCGGCTTGCAACATATGCAGCAAAATGTATAGATAATGAAATATTAATGTTATTTAGAAATAATAAGAAGACTAAAGGAGAAGTGTTCCTTCAAGATCCAATAGGGGTGGATAAAGAGGGAAATGAAATTTGTCTAATAGATATTTTAAGTAGTGAATCTGATTCAGTATTAGAAACTGTTGAGAGTTCTTTACAAGTTAAAGCTCTTTATAAAAAAATGTCTGATGTATTAAGTGATAGAGAAAAAGAAATTATACAGATGAGATATGGACTTTTAGATGGGGATGTGAAAACACAAAGAGAAATAGCTGGAATTTTAGGAATATCAAGGTCTTATGTTTCTAGAATTGAAAAAAAAGCTTTAAAAAAATTGAATAAAGAATTTAAATATTAAGTTTTATTTAAATATTTTAAGTAAATCAAAATAAGTTTTATAAAATTATGGAATTGATATATCATATAGTTTATAATAGTTACTATACGATAAAAAGATGGATTATTTACAAACAATTTGTTCATTTAAACCTTTAATGAACAAATTGTTTATTAAAAATGGTTTAGTAGGAGGATATTATGCAAAGTTTGAAAGAACTTTTAGAATTGACAGTTAAAGAAGGAGCATCTGACTTGCATTTAACAGTAGGTATTTCTCCTATAATAAAAGTTAATGGAAAGCTAATAAGATTAGATGAAGAAGTATTACGCCCTGAAGATACAGAGGCTTATGCTAGAGAAATACTAAAAGATTCATATGAAAAATATGATGAAATAGGAGAATATGATACATCATATTCATTGCATGGAAAAGGTAGATTTAGAGTTAATATATATAAACAAAGAAATAGTACTGCCTTGGCTATAAGAGTTATTTCTTTGAATATGCCTACTTTAGAAAGTTTAGGATACCCTGAAATATTAAAAGATGCATGTAAATTAAATAGAGGTTTGGTTCTTGTTACTGGACCTACAGGAAGTGGAAAGAGTACTACGCTAGCTGCTTTAATTAATGAAATAAATAATAGTAGAGAAGCACATATTATAACCATAGAAGATCCTATAGAGTTTCTCCATAAACATAATAAATCTATCGTTAATCAAAGAGAAATAGGAAAAGATACATTAAGTTATGAGAGAGCTTTAAAGGCTGCATTAAGAGAAGATCCAGATGTTATACTTATTGGAGAAATGAGAGATTTAGAAACTATCTCTACAGCTATAACAGCCGCAGAAACTGGTCATTTAGTTTTTTCAACATTGCATACAATAGGTGCTGCAAAAACTATTGATAGAATAGTGGATGTATTTCCTCCGCATCAGCAAGAGCAGATAAAAATACAGTTATCATCTGTAATACAAACAATAATTTCTCAACAATTAGTTGAGAATGTTGAAAGTGAAAGAATGGCAGCTTTAGAGATAATGGTTGCAACACCAGCTATAAGAAATCTTATAAGAGAAGGAAAAACACATCAAATAGAATCTTCAATACAAACAGGAAGTAAATATGGTATGAAAACTATGGATATGGAACTTGCTAATCTTTATAGACAAGGAATTATAAGTAGAGAAACTGCACTAAATTCAGCCATAGACCGTGAAATATTAGGTAGATTATTGATGTATTAAAGTTAAAGGGATTTTACTATATTAATAGAATATATAGATTATAAAGGTTTTAGATGGGAGGTACACATAAGAGAAATGGCTAAAAACATAGTTGGTTTAGAAATTGGGAATAGAAGCATTTGCGTTGCAATGTCTAGCGAGAATGAGGAAGCAGAATTTGAAATATTAGATTTTGTTGTAAAAGATGTAGAAGGTGTATCTAAGGGGAAAATAATAGACGAGGAGTCTGTCGTAAAAACAGTAAAAGAATGTTTGAAAGAATTAGAAGAAAAAACTGGATGTAATATTCAGGGTGTTTATATAAGCTTAAAAAATGAAGGGTGTAGAATAGTATCCAATAAAGGATATTCATATACAGATAATTATGATTCGCTAGTTTTTAAAGAGAATATTGAGGAAGCTTATATAGAAGGAAGAACTTTAAATCTTGAAGAAGAGGAATGTGTAGCAGATAGTGTTATTAATTCTTTTTATACAGAAGAGAGTGGGTTTATTGAAAATCCAATAGGAATGACAACTGAAAGAATTGAAATAGATGAAGATCTAATAGTTGCCTCTAAAGAAAAGATAAGTATTTTAAATAAAATAGTTTTAAATGCTGGTTATGAAGTGTGTGGAACTATAGGTTTAGGATATGGTTTTAAAAACATATTTTTAAGCGATAAGACAGAAAGTAAAAATATTGTAATTTTAGATGTAGGTGCTGAAGAAACTCAGATTTATAGTTATAAGGGTAATGTGTTGAAAGAAATTGAATATATTCCTCTAGGAGGACGAAATATTACTAAGGATTTAGCTATATGTTTGTCATTAACAGAAGAAGAAGCTGAAAGATTAAAATTGCAATATTCTTCAAAATATTATAGTATTAGAAAGGATTACAATAATATTTCCTTTGAGGAACACATATTAGATACTTATTTAATACACGATATTATAGATGCAAGATTAAGTGAAATGTTAGATATAATTAATAAAAAATTAGTTGAAAAAGACATTTTAAATACTACAGATATGATAATATTAACTGGTGATGGAATTAGCCAATATGAACATATTAAGGAAAGATTAGAGTATATAAATGATAAAAATGTAAAGATTTTTACTAAAAAACAATTTTTATTTGATAATTCTTCAATAATTAATACAATTAGTATTGTTAAAGAGGTATATGATAGGTTAAAATTAATATGTGATGAAGCGTTGCTTTCAGGGAAAAAAGTGATTGTTGATAAAGAAACTAAAAGTGAAAATAAAAGTGTAAAGAAGAGAGGGCTTTCCAAAATAATAGCATTCTTAGAGGAGCTTTTCTAAAGGAGGAATTGGTTTGTTAGATTTTGATGTAGATATACAATCATTTACTAATATTAAGGTAATTGGATGTGGAGGCGGAGGCGGAAACGCTGTTAATAGAATGATTCAAGAAGGATTAAGAGATGTTGAATTCATAGCTATAAATACAGATAAACAAGCCTTAACACTATCTCATGCCCAAAATAAGATACAAATAGGTGATAAACTTACTAAAGGATTAGGCGCAGGTGCTAATCCAGAGATAGGTAAAAAAGCTGCTGAAGAGAGCAGAGATGAGATAACAGAGGCTATTACAGGAGCTGACATGGTATTCATAACTGCTGGTATGGGTGGTGGAACTGGTACAGGTGCTGCGCCAGTAGTTGCTGAGATAGCAAAGTCAATGGGGATATTAACAGTAGGTATAGTAACTAAGCCTTTCCCATTTGAAGGAAGAAGAAGAATGACTCATGCTGAAATGGGTATAGCAAATTTAAAAGAAAAAGTAGATACATTAGTTACAATACCAAATGAAAGACTTTTATCAATGGTTGATAAGAAAACAACATTATTAGAGTCATTTAAAAAAGCTGATGATGTATTAAGACAAGGTGTACAAGGTATATCAGATCTTATAACTAATCCAGGATTAATAAACTTAGATTTTGCAGACGTTAGAGCTGTAATGTTAGATAAAGGTTTAGCTCATATGGGTGTTGGATATGGTAAAGGAGAAAGCAGAGCACAAGATGCTGCTAGAGAAGCTATATCATCTCCATTATTAGAAACATCAATAGTTGGAGCAACTGGTGTTTTATTAAACGTAACAGGTGACTCAGAATTAGGATTATTAGAAATCAATGAAGCGGCTGAAATTGTTCAGGAAGCTGCAGATCCAGATGCTAACATAATATTTGGTACTGTTATAGATGAAAACTTAAAAGATGAAATAAGAATAACAGTTATAGCTACAGGATTTGAAAAAGAACGTCAAAGAATGGGAATGCCTTCACAAAGTGCTTCAGTTTCAAGAGAACCTCAAATACAACAAGAAGTTGTTACAGAGAGAGTTCAAGAAACTACAGCTAATCAAGAGGCTGCACCAACTGTAGAAAAAGAAAGTAGATATAATGATGATTTAGAAATACCTATGTTCCTAAGAAGAGGAAGAAGATAATATTTTTAAACAAAAACACTTCTAGTATTAATTCTAGAAGTGTTTTTTATTTAAAAATAATGACTATATAAAAATTATTATTTAATAATGTGTTTTAAAATTAACAAAATTGTGAACTTATATTTAATTAGCAATTAATTTCAACAAAAACAAACATTAATAAAATAATTGTAATGTTTTTAATCAGTTATAAAGGTGAATTCTGTTGAAAAATGGTGGAAGAAAATAAGCATAAGGAATATATAATGACAAAATTTTAAAAGTATAAGTTTTATAATTATATATAAGGAGTTGAGCTTTTTATGACTGTATATGTAGATGTTGTCATATTGGAAAACTTTTTAATAAATTTTTTTCTACTTTATTTAACTTTACAAGCTTTAAAAGAAAGGATAGTTTATAAGAAAGTAATACTAGCAGCTTTTTTAGGTGCAATATATACTTTGTTAGTATTTATACCAAGTTTAACTAAACTAACCACATTGCCCTTTAAACTAATATTTTCTTTATTTATGATTTTTATAGTATATGAGAAAAGAGATTTTAAATCTATTTTTAAAGGTTTTACTTCATTTTTAGTAATAACATTTGCTTTTTGTGGAACTTGTTTTATGCTTGCTTTGGTAGAGAACAAATATGAATTTTCAGAAGACTTCATAATAAATAATTATTCAACTAAAGCAATATTATTCTCATTAATTATAAGTTATATACTTGTAAGTAGTGTTATGAAATATTTTAGTAATAGGGCAGTAATAAATAATTTTTTATATGATTTGGACATATATATTGATTCAGAAATAATAAGTTTAAGAGCTTTTTTAGATACAGGAAATGGACTTATAGAGCCTGTAACTTCATTACCTGTAATAATAGCAGAAAGAGAAAAGTTTAAAGCGATAAACATTAGAGGAAAAGATAAGTTTAAGATACCTTACAAAGTTGTTGATGGTAATTCAGGATACATGGATGGGATTAAACTTGACAATATTAAACTTTGTAATGATGGTGAACATGCAATGACAAGGGATGTTATTTTATGTTTTTGTGATAGTAAGCTAAGCAAAGAAGGGGAATATGAGGCATTATTGTCTAGAGGAATTATATAGGGGTGATTAAGTTATGTTAAATATAAAACTTTTACTTAATAAGTTGTTTGCTAAATTAGAAATTGGAGGAGAAGCAATTTACTATGTTGGTGGAAATGATATTCTTCCAGCTCCGCTTACAAAGGATGAAGAGGAAGAGCTTGTAAACAAATTAGGGGAAAATGATGAACAAATAAGGAGCATACTTATAGAAAGAAATTTAAGGTTGGTTGTTTATATTGCGAGAAAGTTTGAAAATACAGGTGTTGGAGTTGAAGATCTAATTTCAGTTGGAACCATTGGGCTTATAAAGGCTGTAAATACTTTTAATCCAGAGAAAAAGATAAAACTTGCAACTTATGCATCAAGATGTATAGAAAATGAAATATTAATGTATTTAAGAAGAAACAGTAAGGTCAAGGCTGAAATTTCTTTTTATGAACCTTTAAATATAGATTGGGATGGAAATGAATTATTATTATCAGATATATTAGGAACAGATGAGGATGTTGTATATAATTTGATTGAAGATGAAGTTGATAAAGAGCTTTTATTTACTGCAATGAAAAATCTTTCAAATAGAGAAAAAGAAATTGTTGAATTAAGATTTGGATTACATGGTTATAAGGAAAAAACACAGAAAGAAGTGGCAGATATGCTAGGGATATCACAGTCTTATATTTCAAGATTAGAGAAAAAAATAATAAAAAGATTAAAGAAAGAAATTAACAAAATGGTTTAATGGTATAAAATTAACCTCTAAAGGTAATAATTAAAATGCGGAAGGGAATTACTTCGAAGGGGTTGATTTCAATTATGATGATAAATAAAGTAGAGATATGTGGAGTCAATACAGCTAAATTACCAGTTTTAAAAGAAAAAGAAATGAAAGAATTA
>NZ_JARIDH010000041.1 GCF_029267215.1 Clostridium sp.
GGGAGAGTAAGTGGTCGCCAGGTTTTTTATGATTTGCTAGCTCAGTCGGTAGAGCACGTGACTTTTAATCACGGTGTCCAGGGTTCGATTCCCTGGCAGATCACCAAAACTCTCTTATTAATTTAAGAGAGTTTTTTTGTAAGAACATATATATTATAATTTTTAATTAAAATGCTTTTTATTAGTATCTAATTACTGTAAATATATATGGTATAAAGTGTAAAATTGAAAATCACGCGATTAAATATGTTTACATAGATAATATTGATTAGAGTATATTTAAGATATGTTTAATATAACTTAATTTTTAAAGAATAAGATACAAAGATTTAATTATAATATAAAAAGCTGACCAATTGGTCAGCTTTTTATTATTTAACTTTATAAGTTAAAACAGTATCATTTCCAGCAGTAACTGTTTCACCTATAACGGGTTTCATTTCTTTTATGATATCTGGGTTAGTTATCAAAACAGGAGTGTGTAATTTTAAGCCTTTCCCTAATATAAACTCTCTATCTATTTTTAAGATTGGAGTACCAGCTTTAACTTGTTGTCCTGGCTCAGTTAATCTTTCAAAGCCTTCTCCTTCTAAAGATACGGTATCTATACCAACGTGGACTAATAATTCGATACCATTACTTAGTGTCATAGCAAAAGCATGATTAGTTTTGAATATTAATGATAATTCTCCATCAGCAGGAGCAACTATTGTATCACCAGTTATTTCTATTGCAACTCCATCACCAGCCATTTTTTCAGCGAAAACTTGATCTGGTACTTGTGATAAATCGATAGTTTTTCCAGTTGCAGGAGCAACTAATTTTAAATCTTTTTTAAAAAATCCAAACATATTAATTTTCTTATCCTATTTTAAGGTTAAGAAGTTCACTTCCTTTCTATATATAGAATCAAATATAAAAAAACAGGCATAAGTTTAGTAGAACTTATGCCTGATTTAACAGTAACATGTTATATTTATATTATATAGTTTTTACTTTTATAAGTCAATACTATTGTCATACAATAGTATTGACTTATAGAAGTATACTTATATTGTATAAGTTTTGTTTGCTATATAGGATGAAAATTATTATTAACAAATATTTAATTTTTTTAGTTGACATGTCAAAAAATATATAGTAATATGTAAATGTAAACAATTTAAATAGAGTATTAATAATTTATTGTAAGCGTATAACCATTAAATTTGGATATTAGCTGAAAAGAAGTACTATATTCTTTTCAGCTTTTTTTATGTGTAAAATTAGCAATTATTAAATTGATTATAAATAGTTATAAATATCTAGTATATAAAATAATGAATATCTATATAAAAAATTTTAAAAATATAAAATAGTATAAATTTATAATACTTATTTAATATTTTAGAAAAATTTTTACATAGGTATTCATAAAAGGAGCAAATAAATATTATTTATATCAAATTAGTGATAAAATTAGAATACCTTAAAGTTTTTAGAGAAACAGACTTTAAAGACAGACAAAAGCTTAATAATAAGCGAGGAAACTTATAAGGAGGAATGAAAATGAGTAAAAAAAGTTCGAAAATCCTAGGCTTTTTACAAAGAATAGGTAAAGCATTAATGGTTCCTATAGCAGTAATGCCTGCATTAGGAATATTATTAAGACTTGGAGACAAGGATTTATTAAATCTTCCTTGGTTGAAAGCTGCAGGAGGAGCTGCTTTTGGAAATAATATGGCAATGCTTTTTTCTGTTGGGATTGGTTTTGGTCTTTCAGAAGATAATAATGGAGTTGGAGGTCTAGCAGGTCTTTTAGGATATTTAGTTATGACCGGGGTTGCAAAGGCATTTGATCCATCTATAAATATGAGTGCATTCGGTGGTGTTGTAGCAGGTGTTACTGGAGGGCTTTTATATAATAAGTTTAAAGATATTCAAGTTCCTCAATTCTTGGGATTCTTTGGTGGAAAGAGATTTGTTCCAATAATAACTTCAGCAGTATGTGTTGTCTTAGGAATATTCTTTGGATATACATGGCCAACATTCCAAGCAGGATTAGATGGATTTGCTGATATAATGGTTACAGGTGGGGCTTTAGGTGCTGGAATATATGGATTCTTAAATAGATTATTAATACCAATCGGATTACACCATGTTATGAATACAGTAATTTGGTTCCAATTAGGAAGTTTTAAAGATCCTATTACTGGACAAATAGCCACAGGTGATATTACAAGATATCTAGCAGGAGATCCAACAGCAGGAGTTTATACTGCAGGTTTCTATCCAATAATGATGTTTGGTTTACCAGCAGCATGTTTAGCAATGTATATGTGTGCTAAAAAGAAAAATAAAGCCATTGTTGGAGGTATGTTCTTATCATTAGCATTAACAGCTTTAATAACTGGTATAACGGAACCAATTGAATTCTCATTTATGTTCTTATCACCAGTTTTATACTTCATACATGCAGTATTAACAGGTATATCATTAGCAGTTGCATATGTATTAAATGTTCACTTGGCTTTTAGTTTTTCAGGTGGCTTAATTGACTACATACTATACTTTGGTAAAGGTCAAAATCAATTTATGTTATTGTTAATGGGTGCAGTTGCATTTGTAATTTACTATTTTTTATTTGTATTCTTTATTAAGAAATTCAATCTTAAAACACCAGGTAGAGAAGATGATTTTGATGATGATAATTTTGAAGAAACAGAATCTAATGGTACAAGAGTTTCAGCATCAGGAAATAATCCATCAAAAGGTGGTACATTAGCAGAAAAAGCAGATATTGTTTTAGCTGCGCTTGGTGGAAAAGAAAATATAGAAGTTTTAGACAATTGTATAACTAGATTAAGATTAACATTAAAAGATGCTTCTATAATAGATGAAGCTGCTCTTAAGAAAGCAGGAGCTAGTGGAGTAATGAAGCTAGATGGAAAAAATGTTCAAGTTATAATGGGAACATTAGCAGATCCTTTAGCGAGTCAAATGAAGAAATTACTTTAATTTTAAATTATAATTTAAATTGAAAATATAAAAAGTTATAAGCTAATTAAATTGTATCCTTTGTTAGGGATAGTTTAAAAAGGCCTGTTCAACATAAAAAAAGATGATTTCTGTAATTAACAGGATTCATCTTTTTTTAATTCCATTGAGGTATATAGTTATTATTATAATCATCTAGTTCTTTTTGTAGTTCTTCAAAAGTTAATATATGTTTCATATTTTAAATGTCCAAAGAAGGATTCTTACGGGGAATTATCAAAACAATTTCAATGTCTAGATATAGAATGTAATATTCAATTTTCTTTAAGTTTAATTTGAAAAATCAGATTTGTATATTGATAATATTTGTAAAACAGATGCATTATACAAATATTTGCCTTGGTACTTACCATTTTCATTTTCTAATATAAATAATATTTTAAATTTTTTATCATATGTGATTATTTTGGTGCTTACTTTTTTACATATTTATTTTAAGATAATATTGCTATTCTTTTATTTGTAAATAATTTTTTACTAATTTTAATATTTCTTAATAATCGTTTATTTAATTATACATAAAAGTACCCTATAAAATAGACTTCTTTAAATTGTCTATTATACAGGGTACTTTTTAAATTGATTGTAACTTTTTTATATTCTTAATTAAACTAAAAAGTAATATTAAATATTTAATAATGTAAAAATATCATCAATTGTTAAATCTGATCTAGAGATAAGAATTAAGTTATTTAATAGGAAATAAGAAAACTTACTTGATGAAATATTAAGGTTAATTTCTCCTTTTTTTATATGAATATCAATAATATTTTTTATCACACTACACATTGGTTCTATAATGTGATGATTTTTTGAAGTGTGTTTATTCATTTCAGAAAATATAAGTATATAGTTGCTTAAAAACTCATTTATATTTTCAGATATTATAGAAATCTTTTCTCTAAAAGAAATATTATCATTTATTATTTGAGTAGATTTATTTAAAATTATATTCCAATCATTTGTTAGTATTTCAAATACTAATTTTTCTTTGTTCTTAAAATAATTATAGAATGTACCAGTCCCTATATTACATTCTTTAGTAATATTTCGTATATTTAAATTTATATAACCGCTAGAAAGCAATTGTTTTTTTCCTTCTATTAAAAGATCTTCACGAGCATTTTTTATTATCTTAGGCATGAATAGAGCCTCCTTCAAATGAACTATATAAAAATTATAGTATTTAAATTTATTAAATTCAAATAAAGAGAAGTATTTAGTTAATATAATCGTAGACAACAAAGGAATAAATAGAAATAAATATAATAGTAAAATACTTTAAAAAATATAACTAAATATAAAATCAACTAAAAAAATTATATATAACATAATAAAAATAAAGTATTTAATTATAAATACTAAAAAATACATAATAGCAATAAATATGTAAAAAAACCATTTAAACTTTTCCAGGCGTATCAATATATGAATTATATCGTATATTAATGAAATATGAAGTAAATTAATAATAAATTTAATAAATAGATATATACTTAATACAGAGAAATAATATAAGTGATAAGATGAATATCGTCACTGAGATACAAGTTAATAACTCAACAAAACAAATTAAAGGTTTTGAAAAAAGTTGTTGACAAAGTTCAAAAGTGATGATATACTAAACTAGTCGCTTGAAGGCGATGAGGAAATGGTCTTTGAAAATTAAACAGAAGATATTAACAAAAACCAGCAATTCTTTTAACAAGTAATATGAGTATAGATTAAACTTTTAAATTGAGAGTTTGATCCTGGCTCAGGATGAACGCTGGCGGCGTGCTTAACACATGCAAGTCGAGCGATGAAGTTTTCTTCGGAAAACGGATTAGCGGCGGACGGGTGAGTAACACGTGGGTAACCTGCCTCATAGAGTGGAATAGCCTTTCGAAAGGAAGATTAATACCGCATAACATTGAGAG
>NZ_JARIDH010000055.1 GCF_029267215.1 Clostridium sp.
ACCAACAATTGAATACATAAATACAATTTTCTTAAAAGGGCAAGTTGCCTTCTTTAAGTCAAATGTAGAACTTCAAGATTTTACAACTAAACATAATTTACAAGAAAATGTTGATTACAATCTATTAGACCAACAAATTATTGGTGTAAGTCCAACTGGAACACCTTTTGGTGATTCATTAATTAAAATGAACCAAACACCTCAATTAAAGTGGGGTGCTTACGTAATTGGTGGTGGTAGTGATAACCCAAATGAAGGATTTTCAAATATGTTTATTACCTCATATAACCAATGAATAATTGGACCTGGTGGTTGAGGTGGAGCAAATTTTAGATTTCAAAATTATGTGGGAGACCAACAACCATTCACACCAAGAATCAATAAACCATTAATTGGTGTTGAATTTCTAAAAGACATAAATGAAATAAAAAAAGGTGTAGTGAGAGGTATTAATAATGACTAACAAAACAAAAAACATTTTATGAAGAGTTTTACAAGCATTTTTAATAATTGCTTTTAACACTGCTACTATAACTTGTTTGGTTATGAATATTATTCCAGTGGAAGTAAGCATTGAAAATAAAACCACTGAGTTATCATACTGAGACTGCTTAACTAACAAAGCACTTTACTACATTTTAGAGAATAAAAATGATTGGATACCTCAATATCACTTCTACAACAAGTTTATTTTTTATTTCTTTATGGGTTTAGGTGCCTTAATTAGTTATTCATTTATTAAGTTTCTTTACAAAAACCATAGAGAAGACAAGCAGTTTGAAAAGAAACAAGACTTAGAGGAAAAAAGATTAAACAAGATTTTAGACAAGATAGAAAAGAAAGGTTAATTTATGCTTAAAAGATTAACAAAGGAAACAAAGAAAGTCATTTATTGAATATTAATTACTTTTGGAATTACACTATTACTTTTCTTAATCATTTTCAATGGTGCTTACTGAGGGATTAATGTAAGTGAATATGTTGGAAGAGACCAAGACATTGTTTTAAGTGTTATGATACCATTTTTAAGTGCTTGCTTATGCTTTACAACTTCTCACTTTTTCTATGATATGTTAGAGCAAGAAGTTAGAAATCAATTAGACCAACAATTAGACAATGGATTTATTACACTAGAACAATGAGTTGCTTACAATGAAAATTTAGATAAGAACCTAGAAAAAAAGAGACAAGCAAAATTTAAAGCAGTCCAAGTGAGACAAACACAAGAATTAAAAAGAAACATTGAAAAAGAGAAAGCAAGAAATGAAAGAATAGAAGAGTTAAGGAAAATAAATGAAAAAGCAAAAAAAGAGCAAGAATAAAAAATCACTTTGAAAAAGAATATTAGAGTGGTTTGGTAATTATCTTTAACAAAAAATGAATTGATATAACATAATGGAGGAAAAATATGGATGATAATCAAAAAAGAATTATTAGTAGAACATTCCAAGTGCTATTATTTATCATTAGCATTGTATTTCTAATTTTAAGTATTGTTTATTCTACTATTGAACCAAATGGTAGAATGTGAGTTTGGTTTGGTTTTGTTTCAAGTTTCTTAACACCTTCAACTTTGATAGGATTTTGACTAAAAAAGTGGTTAAATGATACTCACAAGAAGGAAGTACAACAAATTCTTAATCAAATACCACAAGAAATGCTTAAAAATAGCAAAATAAGCACTTCTAAGCAACAAAAAGTTTCTTTGAGTGTAAATATACCAAAGAATGCTAAAACCCTTTTAAAATGGAATGAATGAGAAGTTTATAATTACAAGAAGACAATTATGATTTCTTATGCTAACTGTAATTTTAGAAATGATGAAGACTTTGTTAATCAGCTAAGAGCACTTGTTAATGAAGTTAGTGAAGTTTGTAGAAAAGCAAAAATGACTGGGGATGAATAATGGACTTAACTTTTCTGTTTGATGCTGAGGCAAAGATTACTAACCCTAAGTGAGTAGAAGAAAGAATAAGAGAATATGTTTCTACTTGCCCTGTCCCTACCTTTTTAGGATTGTTAAACCACATGGGCTTAATTAAGCAAGACATTGTTGATTTAAGAGAGAAAGCAACACAAGGCAATAAGAATGCTAAGAAAGTTTGAAGATACTTAGAATTGTTTAAAAACAAGATTGAAGCAAATATTATAGAGAAATGTACTTATCAAAGTGCTCACCCTGAAATTGGTGATAGACACATTGACTATAAAACCCTTCAATGAGTTTATGAAAAACAAAATCCACCACTTGTAAAAGAAAAAAGCAATAGTCCAAAGTTAATCAAATATGACTTAACAAATGATAGTGGGCACCAAATTGATTAAAGTTTTAAAAAGTTATAGATACTTAAATGACTGTGTTATTAAACCAGTTTTAGATAAAGTTAAGTTTCCAAAAGATGAGATTAACATTGTTGGTGGTAGAAAAAGTGGAAAAAGTGTAAGTGTTCAGCTAACAATTGGAATGCTTGTAGATATTATTAGAGAGAAAAAGAAATGTGCTTTCTTCTTTTTTAGATACCAAACAAAAGATGCTAATGAGTTATATGATGAAATAATTGATGCTCTTGAATTACTTGGAGTTCATTATGTTGAAAACAAGACAAGGTTAATTATTAAAGTTGGTGCTAATCAAATTAGAGTGATTGGTCTTAACTCACAAAACAAGACTAACAAAGCAAAAAAGAGTGGTTTAGCAAGAGTTGGTGGAGTTACTCACATTATTAGAGTGTTTGAAGAAATCTTTGAATTTCCACAACAAGATGTTTTAGCACTGAAAGAAGCAGTTAGAGGGTTAGAAGATAATGTATCAGTACTTGACCTTCAAATATGTAACCCATGGGCTAAATCTTCTTGATATGTAAGTTATTGTGGAAAATATCAAAGTTGAGATGTTAATCTACTTAAAGAGACTGGTGAGCAGTTTGGAAGTTATGAAATCAAACTTGGTGAGGGTTATGTTAAAAATGTAATCTTCCACTACACTAATTGAAGAGTAGCAAAAGATGTATTAGGTCAAAGTGATATTAACAATATTTTAGACACTTGGAATTTTGATAAAAGAAGAGCAATGACTACTGACTGAGGACTACCAGGTTATGAGGAAGGAGCAATCTATACTCACTTGCTAGGTCATTTAGGACAAGCAGTTTATCAAGAGCATGAGTATCTTGTTGGTGGTTTAGATTATGGTTGAGGGACAAAAGACCACTCTTCTAAAACAGTGTGCTACTTCATGGGTGCTACCATGGATAATGGAATAGACATTTATGGAGAGTATGTAAGTGATAATAGGCAATATCAAAAATCAACAGAGGTGGTTAGTGAAAATATTATTAAATTCTTTTATGAGCAAATGGTTACTTACTGTAATAAAGTAGGGGCAGGTCAATTTTACCCATTGAAAGTAAGGTGTGATTACCAAAACATTGGAATTATTGCTTTACTAAATGAGAAGGCAAGACAATTTAGGTGTGATAGGTGATTAAAGTTTGTCCCTTGTAGCAAAGAGTTTAAAACAGAAGATAGAATTGATTTAACAACTGCTGTTATGTCTAAGCAAATGTTAAGACTAGCACCACAAGTAAATGAGTTAAGGTCTAACATGGAAAGTGCTTATTATGAAGACACTGAGACAAGAAAGAGAGCAAAGAAAAATGATGATGGTCTTAATGCTTTTGAATATGGTGTTGAACCTTTCATTTACAAGTTGGTTAAGTCAGCAAATATAGATACTAAATTTTTATTAAGGAGATAAAAAAATGAATATACAAAAATGTAGGAACTACAAAGATTCTAATAAACCTGTTAGAAGAGAGCAAGTAATCTACAATCTTAGAACTTCATTAGCAAAAAGAATAGCAACTAATATATGAGGTAAAGGTTTTGAATTTTCCTCAAAAAATGAGAAAGTAGTCAATGCTTTTGAAGAGTTAAGAATTGAAAGCAAACTTGACAATCTTTTTTATTTCATGGAAAGAGAATTAAGTTTAAATGGTAGGGTAATTTTAGCACTACAAAAAACAAAGAATGGGAAGGTTTATGTTAATACCCCTATTCCCTACTACTACAATGGAGTAGCAAGAGTGTTTATGACCCCACAATTAGCAGTGTTATATACAAAAGTTGTTATTGATGCTAACAACTATATTGTTAAGTCTAAATACACCCCAACTTATGTAGAAAATGAGTTATGAGGAAATCAAGAGGGTAAAGAAGTTAGAATAATGGATGTTAGTGAAAAGTTTGAAGAGTTAGGACTTGTTGAAAGGTGAGACCATAATTTAGGTTTTGTCCCACTGTTTGAATTCTTTAATCTTCCTTATGTACAATTCTTTTACAATGAGTTTGATTATTTACAATTAAGTGATTGATATGGAGCAACACAGTTTGAAGATGCTTTTTACTCAACACTAATGAACTTACAAAAAGAACTTTATTTTAACCATAGTAGAGCATACATTGAAAATGCTGACCAAAAGACAATGAACTCACTTAAAAACTCTATTAAAGCAATTAGTGATGGAATATTAAGTGATGATATGCTAGAAGACTTTATTATTGAAACAGACACTGGGGTTTCTCCAAAGGTTAGTTTCCAAGGGGGACAAGGTGATTACATGAAGTACATGGATACACTTGATAGTTTAGTTGATAACTATTTTAAATTTGGTAATGCTAGTAGAATTAGTGAAGGTGGAAGTGCTCAAAAAACAGCAAGTGAAAGTGCCCAAGCAAGAGCAAACTTGATAGAGTTTATGAACCAAAAGATTAAGAATAGAGAAAGAGAAATTACTAACTTAATCTATTGCTACATGAAAGCAAATAATATTAGCTGTAAGATTAGTGATATTATGTTTAAAATCAATGGAAACTTAGCAGAAGATAACACAAGTAGAATTGATAACATTATTAAGCAAGTACAAATAGGGTCTATGGACTTAGTTGATTTCATTGCTAAGGAAAATAACTTAACAAGAACACAAGCAGAAGAAAAGTTTAACCAAATCAAAGAGTTTAATGAAGCAAATGATATTATTACAAGCTTATCAATTGGTGGTGGTGCTAACTTATCCATTGATGAAGAAGGTGGAGCACCTACAAAAGATGACCCTGATGAAGATAAAGGAGAAACTAATTAATGAGTAATGTAGCAAAGATAGATAATTTTGTTAATAGGTTTGAAAAGACAGACACCATAGACAATGTTAATAATACTTTTGTTGTTATTCCCTTTCAAGTAAGTGGAATGGAAACCTACACCAATAGTGGTTATAAAGAAGGTGTTAGAAACCCAAATGACTATGAAACTTTTAAGCAAATATGAACTGGAAATGATGCCTGTGTAATTGCTTGAAAAGGTAGTGTTAGTGCTACACAAAACCCTGAAACAAAAGAAATGGAAGTATCTTATCAACTTGGTGATTACCTACTTGGAGAGTTAGAGTTGAATGCCAAAGATATTGTAGTTGAAACTGATAAGTCATTTACTGAGTACAAATCACAAGAAAGTCAAATTACTGTTAGTATGAGGTTTAACAAAAACTTTGAAATTGATGAAACTTATGATTTCATGTTTTATAAAATCCCTGAACTTTATAAAAGTACTTTGTTTAGAATAGAAAGTGTTAATAAGAACTACCTTTATGATAAATACTTAGGTTGTACTATCACTTTTAAGAGTGTTAATCAAACTTATGCTAACTCTGGCAGGGCAAGACAACAAAATATTATGCCTAATGCCCCAGGTCAAGGTTATTTAGAACCAATAGTTTATGGTGTTGAATGACCTGAAAAGTTAGGAAAAGAAGAGTTTGAAAAACTTAAACCTGGTACTGACTATTGAAAACTTGAAAATGGTAAATATATTAGTGCTGATTATCAAAAGACAATGAATAGACCTGTTAAAAAAGTGGTTGTTAAACATTTTGGGGCAGGTATTCCAGCAACCATAGCATTTATTGGTAGAAAAGTTAAAGAGGGACAAAATTTTAAAAAGTATGGAACACCTGAATTAATTTTTCCAATGAACTTTATTCCTCCTACAACTCCTAATCTTTTAAGAGGACAAGGTGAAACACAAAACTTTTATTTTGGTGAGTTTGTACCACAAGTCCTTGGAATTAAAGACATGATGGAAAACCTTAAAGGCATGGCATCTCCAATTAACAAGTGAGAAAACCAAGGGGTATTAAAAATTGACTTGACTGAGTTAAGAAAGACAAACCCAAGTAATAATTACACTGCCCCTTTTACACATTCTATTTATGGAAATACTCACACAACCTCAGGTGGTAATATTGTTAGAGAACCATGAAGGTTTGAAACTAAAAGAAAGACACTTAAAGGATTAGCAAGTTATGGGGTTGATGTAGGATATAGCATTGGTGGAAATAAAATTATACATGATCACATGTGAGACAACTTTTGAACTCAAAAGATTATGAAAGAACTTCCTATGAGTGCTTATTCCTCATTAGGTTTTGGTTGATTTTTTAAGAGTGCTATTGGTATAGGTGCCTCAGTCCCTGGAAAGTTAGGACTAGCACTAGGGCTTACTGTTGCCTTTGTTGGAATTAGTGCTACATTAATCCAATGGGCTACAACTCCTACTTTTCAAAGTTTTAGAGGGCTTATTAGTGCTGACTTAGTAGAACTAAACAACCAATATGGTAAAGATAATAGTTTTAGTGATAAGTTATCTTTTAACATTCTACAATCTCAAAGTAAAGATAATCCTTCAAGTATATTTTTTGATGGAAGTACAATGGTTACAGGGATTGAAGCTGAATTGACTGATGAGTTTTTTAGCAATAGATATGGTAAGGAATTTAACACTGCTAATGTAGGTCAAACAGTGGATGAAGAAGGAAACCAACTTTTAAGTGATGGTGGTCCTTTACTACTAAGTGGTGAAGAAGAGTTAAGAAGCATTAATGATATAGAATATGAAGGTTTTATTATTGATAGAATTATGATACAATCTTGCTTCAATGGTGAGATTAGTGTAGAGTTTAAAGATGCTTATGATGAAGTTGTATGAAGTGGTGTTTATCAAAGTGAAGGAAAATGGACTAACTCTTTAAGGTCAATATGAACTATTAAAAATACAAGTGTGTTTAATAGAGAAAACTTATTCTTTACAGACCCATTGCCTTATCCAAGGGAATTACCAATTCCATTAGGTGCTGATATTAAACTTCCTAAAATCAAAAAAGATGCTTTAACTTGTGTTTGAACCAGAATCCAACCTGATGCTGATATAGAAAAAAAGAGATTTTGGAGACTAGTTAGTAGTGGTGAAATTAGTGGTTCAGTGACAGAAAATCAAGCAGGGAAACCTTTTGATATTTACCAATCACAAGGGCAATTTTATAATAGGGTTCAAAAAACAAGAATATGAGATTACACTGATATAGTTTCTAATTTTGAGCAATTTAAAAAATACTACCTTGATATTAGAATTTCAAATGAAAATCTTATTCATGCTCCAGTTGGTTTTGCTAAACCCTGGGGTGGAGTTGATTACAAAACATTTCATAGAACATGAACTTATGATTTTGGTGGTTTTAAAATAAAAGATTGGGCCTTAAATGAGTGGCATGAAATTGTACTTCCTAATGGACAAGATGTATTTACTCAGTGAGAAACATGAACCCCAGACTACCCAGCACAGTTTCAAGTAAGAAATTGTTGTTCTGTAAATAAAATAGCTGTAAGACTTGTAGAAGAAAATAATGGAGTAAGTTTAGAAATGAAAGTTGTTGATTATAGAACATACATGGTAATTGTGCAGGGAATTAGTGAAAGGTTCTATTCTCCTGCTAATCAACCATTAGAGTTTAGAGACACATTTAAAATAGAGTTAATCCCAAGGTTTTAGAAAATAAAAAAATACACCAATCAAGGTGTATTTTCTTTTGTTGTTAAGACAGTAGGAAATGAGTAAAGAGAAAAACAATATATATTTTTAGAAAGAAAAGCACAATAAGATAAAGTGTTTCAAAAGAGAAATATTACTGTCTCAACAATTAATTTATACTACATTTTTACTTTTTTTTCAACTTTTCTCTACATTCTTTTTTTAAAGCATTAGCAAGTGCTAATGTATATATTCTATTTTCCTCAAAATCTTCTTTACTAATTTTAGTAGTTTCATCTCACTTCATATTCTTAACATGCTCTTCTGTATCTTCAAGGTCTTTTAAAAACTTTTTAAGTTCCTCTTTATTTAGTTTCTTTTTCATTTTTTAACTCTTTTAATTCTTTTTCTCATTTTTGATATTGCTTGCTTTTTAAGAGGTCTTTTTTCTCTCTATGTAGTTTTACCCTTAAACTCTTTAAATTGCTCTCTAATTGCTTTATTCTTTTATTTTTCCTATGTTCTAGTGATATTCTTTGCTTTAAATCTTCTTTTCCCTCTAACTTTTCTAAAATATAGGCAATACAGAAGGCATCACATTGGTCCTCAGTCCAAGTCCCAATATATCTATCACAATGTGATTTAGTAAATTCTCTACTCTTATCTTTAAGTGCTTGTCTTGCTTCTTTCTTGCTAATGGACTTGTCTTTGTTAGGGGTTCAACCTAAAAGTAATCTTTGCCATTGGTTAGCATTGAATTGCTTATACTCAAACTCACCTTTGTAGAATATTGAAAATCAAAGGAATATTTGACTACCAATTCAACTAAACTTTTGGTTTAACTCTGGATTTTCAAAATTGCTTAACTCACTACCAAGAATGATTTTTTCACCTTGTTCTAAAACACAATGTTCTACAACATAAACTACATTGACAATCTCACTCTTAATTTTTCTACTAATTTCTTTTAAAGTCTTTTCCTCATACTTAAACATTGGAAGTTTGATATTAGAGGAATATTTAATTTCATTGTCTCATAAAACACATATTCCAGTTTGGGTTGTTGAAATATCAAATGCTATTTTAATCATTTTTCTCACCATTCCTCAGGTGTTTCTAATGTTTCAACTTCTGTCTTACCCCACTTATATAAATAAATTGGAAGTTTATTATTAGGTGCCCCTATATATTCTTTATGTTTTAAAAATCAAACATACTCTTCTTTTGTAATTTTTATTTCATTTAGTCCATAGAATTCATCATTAACAGCTTTGTCTTTTGCTCTAATTCTCACCAAATATTCTTTGGTAAATTCAGTTTCAAAAACTTTAATCCTTGTGTTTGTTAAAAGACTAATAAGTTCTATTTCACCAAGAAGTTTTAAAAAATAAAATTTATCACCAACTTTATAAACTTTTTGTTTGTCTTCTGTTTTTCTAAATTCATATTTTTTCTTACCACTTAAAATTAGTGGTATAAATTGTTTTTCTATTCTCATACTTTCTCCTTGATTATAGTTTTAAGAAGACTTCATCAAGATTTACACTATCTTGTCCTTCTTCTTCTTGTTCCTCTTCTTGATTATTAACTTCTTGTGTTTGACCTAAGTTATCAAATAACTCTTCTAACTGCTTAACCTCTTCATCTCTTTTAAGCATTGCCTCAACCTCTTGCTCTGTAATTGTAGGTGCTTCTACTCTTCCATCAATTCAACCACTCACACTTGAAGATTTAGTTGCTTCTACATCCACACATAACTTTACTTCTTTAACATTCATTGTAGTTTTGTAAGTAATAATTCCAGTGACTGGATTAGTTCAACTTTCTTTTTTAGGAATATAGTTAATTAACTCTATTGCTTGACCTTCTTGGATGTTTTCTATAATCACTGGGTCAAAAGTAGTGCAATCAACATAACCACATTTCTTATTAAACAGTGTAAAGTTTAGTAATTTATACTCTCCACCACCATTTTTTCTTTCACCACTTCTTATGCAATCTTGCTTAGTCTTGCCCTTAGCAAAACTTACAGTACCTTTAAACTCAAATTTATTCATTATCAATCACTCCTGCTAAATCTATTTCTTCTTTTTCACTTTTTATCTCACCACTAGCAATCATGTGTTCTTTTACAATATCATTGTTAGTTTGGTTGTTATATCAAAGTTCCTCATTAACATAAGGCATGTTAGCAATTTCATTAGGAAACATCATTCTTAATCCTTTTGCTAAGGCACATTTTTCTAACATAAACCAAGGTTTAGAACTTCAAGTACTTTTACCAGTAGTGTATTCAAGAAATCTACACTCAGTTCTAAACTCTTGTTCTTGGTCCTTTCTCTTACCAATGAAAACAGCTTTCAATGGGTATCTTGGGTCCTTTTCATTTTCAATCATTTCAACCCTGTAATATGCTAATAGTCCAGTAGCATCTGCTCTTTTTAAGTACTCATTGTAGTTTGTAATAATATCAAACTTATCATTATATTTGATAGCATAAACCTCTTTTTTAATTGGGTTTAAGTTATGTATCATACAAAGCAACATAAATTGTTTTAGTTCAACCTCAGTTAAATTAAGATTGTTTGCTTTTAAATATGTAATTACACTTTCTTGTAATTCTTTTTTATCAACTTCTACTAATTGATTGTTTGGTTTTTTAACTTCTAAAATATTGTTATTCATTTTTAATCTCCTATTTCTTATTTTTCTTTGCTTCAAGTTTAGCAGTGAATTTAATACAGTATTCACCACAGCTTTTACAATAGTAATGTCTTTGAAAATTAATTGTTTTTTCCTTTGTCAGCATATCTCCACAAGCAAAACAATTACTTGCTCTTCCCATTTTCTTTACCTTCCAACTCTTCTAAAAAGAATTTAACTTCTTCTCTCTCACTTTCAATAGTATCTACAAGGTCCTCAGTGTCTCCTTCAAAACCACAAGCAACCTTAACTTCTTGTAAGTACTCAGCAAAATCCTCATTTAAATTTTCATAAACATAATCAGTAACTTTATCTAAGTTCTTGTTATAAATTCTTAATGCTTTCTTAGCACTATTAATTTCTTTTCTTGCTTGGTAAATAATGTCTAGCAAAATCTTTACCTCTTGCTTTTGGTCTAAGTCAATAAACTTATAACCTACTCTCTTCTTTGAAAGAATAACCATGTGCTCTTGGTCTCTTAATGTTGAAATCATACTTCTAATAATTCCAGGTTCCATTTCTACTTTAAAAACCCTTTGTATGTCTTCATAACTCACTCATTGCCCTTGGTGGGTAATAAAATAATTTTTTAAAATTGTTTCCATTTTTTCTCCTTTAATCTTTACATTTTAGCAAGTGCCTTAAACACTCTTTTTATTTCTTCACCTTCTTCTTCATTGTAGAAAGCCTGCTTTTTTAGTTCTTCCTCTTCCTCTTTGGTTCAATGTGGAATGTCTGTTTCTAGTAAATTAATACCCATTGAATTAATTTTTTTGTCTTTGTTTTTTGGTTGTTTCATTTTTCTCAATCTTTGCTTTCATTAACATTTTTAGCAACATGTCTAAATGCTTATCCAACTCTTCTTTACTTGCTGGTGTTAAAACATATCAAGCAAGTAATCTTTGGACTTCTCTTCAATCTTTATTCTCCATTTTCTTCTCCAACTTGAAATTCAATCTTACACATGGCACACTTATAAGTTTTGCCATCTCATAAACATTTAAGGTAATCTTTCCTGTAAGGTACATGATGAAATCCACAGTTAGGGCAAGTCTTTAATAAATTAATTTCATTGCTCATCTCATATCCCTAATATTTCTAATCTTTCAATTAGAATGTTTAAATAACTTTCCATTTCCCATGATTGTAATCTCATTAAAAATAAATTATGTCTTTTCTTACTATCAGGTTCTTCATTCTCTGGATGCTCTTTTAAATATTTTTTTAGATTTCTAAGTTTAGATTTTAAATCCAACATTTCTTGAATTAATCTTTCTTCTCATGGTTCAAAATTTTCTTTTAATCTCATAATTACTCCTCTCAAATTTCAAATGTTTTACCTTCTTCTCATGGTAGTAGTTCATATAAATCACATATTCACATACTATGAAAAGTTGGTTGTGGTAATTTAGGGTCTTCTACCCCTTTATGAAATTTCATTCTCTTGACTAGAAAAATCATTTTTAAGTCTTCTATACTTTTTAACTCTCTTACAAACCCACCACTATTGAAACATTGAATACCAAATATCATAGCAAAAGGTTTATTCAACTCTTTAAGTCTCCTAATAATATTTGCCTTACCTTTAAAAGGTGGGTTAGAAATGATAAAATCATAATGTTCCTGTGGTTCATATTCAAAAAAATCTTGATTATGATCTATATGTGAATAAATAACTTTATAACCATTCTCACTTAGCACTTTTACAAAAGCACTCTCTTTCTTATCAAAAGGACACCAAATAACTTTATCCTTTGGAATGTGTATATTATCTATAAATGATTTAACATCTTTCTCAAAAGTGTAGTATTCATTATCTTCTTTAAATAAATAACATTGTTCCATATATTCTCTCTATTTCATTACAAAACTTTTTAAAATTATAAGTTCCTCAATAATATTATCTAATTCTTCTGCTATAACCATTTTCTCCTCATTAGATAAATTTATATACTTATGAGATACTACAAAATCTTTTAACTTAAATATTTTTA
>NZ_JARIDH010000072.1 GCF_029267215.1 Clostridium sp.
ATTGAGGTGTTTGGTTCATTTTAATTAATGAATCACCAAAAGGTGTTCCAGTTGGAGATACACCTATAACTTGTTGTTCTAACAACTTGTAATCTACATTTTCTTGAAGATTATGTTTTGTTGTAAAATCTTGAAGTTCTACATTTGACTTAAAGAAGGCAACTTGCCCTTTTAAGAAAATTGTATTTATGTATTCAATTGTTGGTAAAGCATCAAGTTGCTTATTAACCTCTTGCTCTACTTGGACTGGTAGATTAGTATTAATCTCTTGCTTTAAAGCATTAAAGTTGTTTGTAATAGTTTCTTGTAGCTGTGTAAATTGACTTGTAAGGTCTTGTCTTAAAGTATCAAAATCACCATTAAGTTTTGTTTCAAAATTTGATTGACTATCTTTGATTGATTGTATCTCTGGGTCATATATCTCTTTCACCCTTGTAAGTGTTAGTTCTACAATCTGGTTAATGTCTGCTTGGACTGTTCCTAAACTTTGTCAATCCTCAGGGCTTTCTAATGGGTTCTTTCCTCTATTGTCTCTCTTTGCTAAGAAATCTTGGATTAATCATTTACCCTTATCATTTACATAAGCATAAGATAACAAGGTGTCTTTTCTATAAAACATTTCTTGGTTTCAATTCATATTAACAAGTGAAACAATGTTTAGCAACTCACCTCTCTCAACTCCACTGTAAGGACCATATAGGTCTTTTCCTCTAAACAAAATATCTAAAACTTTGTTTAATGGTACATACTCATTTGTCTGTGGGTCTTTAATGTTAATTGTGTTGTAAGTTGTAATGTTTAGGTCTTGTGGGTCTCCAAAATCTATCATGTTAGAGTTATTTACATAAGCAACATTCCCTTTTTTAACATTAGGTTGATACTGTGCTAAGTATCTTTTGTCTGCTACTTCTCTTGTAATAAAATCACATTCCTCTTGGATTTCTTCTTCACTATTGCTAAAAGACATTCCATAGGAGTTAAGTTTATAAACCCTAGCATTTTGAAGCAACTTATACACTGCTGGGGCAATTACTTGTCTCTCTAATGGTCTTTGGAAACTTCCATTAACACCACCAATACTAAAACTTTCACTTCCAGTTGAAAAATCATTCCCCATGTTTAAGTTGTATTGTGTTTGAGAAATCATTGCCTGCTTAATTTGTCCTAATTCCCAATTAGTTCTATAAAGTTTGTTTGTAGGGTCAGGTGCCCCCATTTGATTATCAATACCACCATTAGGGTCATTAACATTAGCATAGTTGTAATTTCAAACTTCTACCATTAACCCATTTGTCTCACTATCAAGTAAGACCTTTGCCTGATTAATAGCACTTTGGATAGTTGCTTTTCCAAAGGACATCATATCAGGTCTTTCATCAAGAAACTCATCAATAATTAAAAGTTCTCTCATTTTAAAATCTCCTTAATTTTATTTTATAAATTTAAATCATCTTGAAGGATTGTTAGAGTATAAGATACCAAAGTTCTCATCTCAAAACTTCTTACCAGCATGTCCTTTAAGTGTTGTTAAATAAGCCCATACTCAATAGGGCACATTGTAGAAGGTATATGGTTTAATTTTTCTCCCTGATAATTTAAGTGTTAATTCTTTCTTCTTATCACTATACCTTGCTGCTTTAATCCAACTACTATTCACTGGAAGATAAGTATTAAAATTTTGTCTTAACTTGTCTATGTTTAAAACCTCTTTTTCTTCCACTGAGGGCAACATGCCTCTTCCCATTTTCTTAGAAATGACTTGTACTTTCTTTTCCCAAGTTTTAACTATCATGTGGTCTTGTTTCTGTAATCTCTTGTATATTTCTCTAAACCTTGTCTTTTGACTTGGTGAGTTCCATACATTTATTGGGGTGTTCTTTGAAAGTTTAACCCCATGAGATAACATTAACTTTTCTAAAATTTCATTAAAGGCCATTGTAAATAAAAAAAATTAGAGAGTGTTTTTAGGCACCCCCTAATATTATGGTCTAAGCAATTTTTGTCTCAACTAAACCAATGATTAGTTCAGGTCTTAGAGTACCAATACCAAACTGATATTTAGTAATAAATCTTGGGTTAGCAGTGTTTTGTTCAATAACTTGTGTTGTTTGCATCAAGTTCATTGGCATAGCAATTGCTTCATTATGTACTACTACACCTACAAACTTTGTTGTATCTAATGCCTTGTCTTTGCTAAATGAAGTACCTGCTGGAATAGAGTTTTTTAGCATTGGGTCAATAGCATACTTAAAGTTTCCTAAATTAACCCCTTCTAAATCACTTCCAATAGCATAAGTCATTCCATTTAAAACACCTCAAAAGGCATTTCTCATGTGAACATCACTCACTGGGTCTAAGAACACCATAAACTCTGCTTTTTCAATCCCCATAGTTCTCTTGTTGTAAGTTTTTGACTTCTTAGCAATTTCAATTGAAATTCTATTCATTGCTTTTCTACATTCCTCAGGTGTTGGTTCTTCTTTAAACAATTCAGGTACTAGAATATTTTGCTTTTTACCTTGAGCATCAGTTGTTAAAAACTTAACAATGTGTGCTCAGAAGTGAGCATTTAAGTCATTTTGGATTGCTAAGGCACTAGCACTAGCAATAATTCCAATAACATATTCCATATCCCCTAATCTTGTTTGGTCAAAAGTTTCTACATCATACTTGATGTCCCTTCTTGTATCAATGCTGATTTCAACTAAACCACTTTGTGGAATTTGTGAAGTTGTTGTACCATCACCATAATCCTCAGCTTGTAGAATTTCAGGCACTTGATAAGCAACTGTACCAGACTTAACACTTGATGGATTCATCATAGTTGCTGTTTTTCAACTAAATGAAGTCTTAGAAAGAATTCTTAAAACTCTCTTTTGGACATCTAATGCTATCTTTCCACCAGCACCATCACCTAAGACCATACCTGACATACCTGTAATAACTGCCATTATAATCTCCTTAAAATTTTATTCTTTAAACCAGACATTGCTATTGTGATAAATTGTTCCTTCAACCAATTCATCATCAGTGTCTAACAAGTCTTTTACCACACTTGTGTCATTTGGTTCTTTTACAGTAGTGTCTGTGCTACTAGAACTAAATGCTCATCCCTTTGACTGCTTAACTTCATTAAAGTACTTTTCAGTACCCTTCTCAGTCAAGTTTGTTAGATTGTCCTGCTCCAACTTGTAAAAGTCATCAAACTTGCTTTTATCACCACCATTGGTAATGAAAGTTTCCTTGACCTTCAACTTGTTGTAATCACTTTGTAGCAAGTCATAAGTGTCCCTGCTAATGTATTTTTCATCATACTTTGCCTTGACCTTGCTAACAATGTTGTCTAGGTCCTCCTGTGTGTATTTTAACTTAACTTCTTGGTCACCCATAGTTAATTCTCCCTTTTTTTTCTTGGTGTAGTTTAGAATATATCACAAGTTTGTAAAAAAGTAAAGAAAAGTGAATTACTAGTGTTAGAGGATTGTTAAATATTAAGAGATTAAATTACTAAGAGAGTGAAAACATGAATTACTAAGAGAGTGTTAGTAGTACCCCCCTCTAAACTCTTTTTATCCACCCCTACCTAGTGTAGAGTACTAACACATACACACCTAACACTTGCTAGTAGAACATATCTCAACTCTCTAAACTTAGCACTAGTGGAGTGATATATAACACTTAGCACTCTATGCTTTACAGTAAGCAGTTAGCAACAAGTAGCAAATATTAGCTCTCTAATGGTAGCAAGCAGTAAGCACTTGGTAGTTAGTAATCTAGTGTTCTAAACTTAACACTCTATGTTCTAAACTTGATGCTATAATCTAAGTACTTACTAAGTTAAAACTTGATGCTCTAAATGTTAATGCTTGATGTATGATTGAATAAAATATACTAATTACTCTACACTCTCTACTCTTAACTACTCATAAATTTATTAAATCTTATATATATAACTATTTATTAATACTATATAAAAATATTGTAAATAGTATAATTATGTGTTATAATAATATTAGAAGCAGCAAAAAAGATTGCTTCAAAAGAGAAAGGAAATATAAAAATGATTAAAATAAAATCAATTATTGAGGTTGCTAAATATTACAACTTAGATTTTGAAAGTTTAGAAATATCAGTCAAAAATAACAACACTATATATGTAGCTGATAAAGATAGAAATATCTGAGCAGAACTAACAGAGCAACAAAAATAAAAAATAACAAAGAGAAAGAGAAAGAGGAAATAAAAATATGAATGAAAATTTTAATTTAATAGAAACAGCACTAATAACAATTTACAATAAGGAACAAAAAAGTAATAGTTGAGCATATTTAACTATTGAGCAAATCCAAGGTATTATAGATTACTTAATGGATGACTTGAATATTGACCTAGGAACTTTTGATGTTCAGAGCTTTATAGATAACCAACTAATTAATGGTTTGGGTTTTGATGAACAAGGCCAACCAATTTATGATGAACAAGAATAAGAGAATATAGGAGAATAGAAAATGGAAATTTTAAAAAATTTAATTGAGTCAAAAAAATATGATTTACAAAA
>NZ_JARIDH010000010.1 GCF_029267215.1 Clostridium sp.
AAACTAAATCTGGAAGAAATGTTTTAAAGAGAAGAAGACAAAAAGGTAGAAAAAGATTAACAGCATAAGGGCCGCATTTTGTGGCCTTTTTCTGCACCAAAAAGCAGAAAAAAGGAGAGCAAATTTAGATGTTACTAAGTTTAAGAAAGAACAATGAGTTTAGAACAGTTTATAGAAGAGGCAAATCTATTGCTAATGATCTTTTAGTACTTTATGTGTTTCCTAATAGAAAGAATGTTACCAAGGATGGAGAACGTTTCAATAAGGTAGGAGTATCTGTTAGCAAGAAGGTTGGAAAAAGCGTAGTTAGAAGTAGGGTTAAAAGACTTATACTTGAAAATTACAGACTTAATTCTAGTGAGCTTAAGGAAGGCTATGACTTTGTATTCATTGCTAGAGTTGCTATAAACGATAAGGACTTTAAGCAGGTAGGCAAAGCAATGAATAATTTAATTAAAAGGGCAGGTCTGCGTGATAATGAAAAAATTGTTCATAGTAATAATTAAATTCTATAGAAAGTATATTTCACCTTTAAAAAGACCATGTTGTAGGTTTTATCCTACATGTTCACAGTACGCTTTAGAGGCTATTGAAAAGTATGGGGCTATTAAAGGGGGATTTATGAGTATAGGAAGAATATTAAGATGTAATCCACTTTGTAAAGGTGGATATGATCCTGTTAAATAAATAATATCCGTTTTAATTATAGGAGGGTAAGGTATTGAAGTCGATTTTAAGACCAATAACTGATTTATTCACAATGATATTTCAGGTTATTCACAACTTTGTTGCTTCAACAGGCTTCTTTAGTGTGGGTGCTGGATATGTAGTAACAATTTTCTTATTAACTTTATTAGTAAGATTAATTTTATTACCTCTAAATATAAAGCAAACTAAATCTCAGCAAAAAATGCAAGAGATACAACCTGAAATAGCTAAACTACAAAAGAAATATAAGAATAACCCTGAAAAAGCTCAACAAGAAATGATGAAGCTTTATAAGGATAATAACGTAAATCCAATGAGTGGTTGTTTACCTTTATTAATCCAAATGCCAATATTATTCGCATTATACTATGTATTCTATGGGTTAACTGAGCTTAAAGGTATATCATTCTTATGGTTAGGTGATTTATGGGCACCAGATAGAACTTTCATATTACCAATATTATCAACTGCAACAACATATCTATCATCATTATTAATGACAAAATCTACTCAGACTCAATCAGGAAATGCTCCTGGTGGAATGAATATGAATACTATGAATATAGTGATGGCTGGTATGATGGGGGTAATGTCAATTCAGTTCCCTTCAATGCTAGTATTATATTGGGTAATTGGTAACTTAATACAAATGGCTCAAACATATGTATTAATAGTTTTACCTAAGAAAAGAAAAGAAAAGCAATTATAATACATTTTTAGCTTTCTAAGGTGGTGAAACAGGGTATGAAAACAATTGAGATTACTGGTAAAACTGTTGATGAAGCTTTAAAGAATGCATTAAGACAGTTAAACACTACAGAAGATAAAGTAGAAATTACTATTATAGATGAAGGAAGCAAAGGATTCTTTAATTTAATAGGAACTAAGCCTGCTATAATTTCAGTGTCTAAAAAAAGAGATAGGATTGAAGAAGCTAAGAAGTTTTTAAGTGATGTTCTAAATCAAATGAATATAGAAGCTGAGATAGATATTGAGGAAAGCAGCGATGCTTTTAAGATAAACCTTAAAGGTCCTAAGATGGGAGCTATAATAGGATACAGGGGGGAAACTTTAGATTCTCTTCAATATTTAACTAGTTTAGTGATAAATAAAGTTAAGGAAGATAAATATAAAAGAGTAATTCTAGATACAGAGAATTATAGACATAAAAGAGAAGAAACTCTTAAGAGATTAGCTAATAAAATAGCATATAAGGTTAGAAAATCAGGAAGAGCAGTTAAGCTTGAACCTATGAATCCTTATGAAAGAAGAGTTATTCATTCAGAACTGCAAAACAATGAATTTGTTAAAACTTTCAGTGAAGGTGAAGAACCCTATAGAAAGGTTGTAGTTGAACCTAAAAAGTAAGAAAGAAAGCCTAAAGCTTTCTTTTTTTTATCCACAATAATCTATGGATAACCTGTGGATAAATTGTGGATAACTGTGGAAAGATAGATATAGTCAAGGATTTATTTGTTATTAACTTAAATATTTAAGGTGAAAATTTTAAATTTTCACCTTATTTTATTATTTAGTATAGCTTTTTGTTTATTGGATAGTATTTTTAAGAGAGTAAGCTATTAAATTATTTAGTAAAAACATAGATTTTTACCACAAATAATACGATTTAAAATTTTGACTTATTTAATTTTGTTGGGTAAAATCAATATTAGTTCAAATTTGAGAATGTATATAAAAAAAGGAGGAGCTTATGAAAGAATTCGATACTATTGCTGCCATAGCTACAGCATTAGGAGAAGGCGGAATAGCCATAATTAGAGTATCAGGAAATAAAGCTCTTGAGATTGTAAATAAAATATTTAGAGGAAAGAACGGAAAAGATTTATTAGATATAAAACCTTATACAATGAGATATGGTCATATTATAGATGAAAATGATAATGTTATAGATGAAGTTATTGTAAGCTTTATGAAAGGTCCTAGAAGTTTTACTGCTGAGGATACAGTTGAAATAAATTGTCATGGTGGTGTAGTTGCTACTAACAAGGTTCTTCAAACTGTTATAAAAGCTGGTGCAAGACTTGCAGAACCAGGTGAATTTACTAAGAGAGCTTTTTTAAATGGAAGAATAGATTTAAGTCAGGCTGAGGCTGTTATGGATATAATAAAAGCTAAAACTGAGCTTTCAATGAAATCAGCTATGACTCAAAGTCAAGGTAGACTTTCTACTGAAATAAACAATCTTAGAAAAGAAGCTTTAGATATTCTGGCTTTAATTGAATATGCTGTTGATTTTACAGAGGATGATGAAGAGCCAGATGAAACAATCCCTGTAAAAGTTAAAGAAGATGTTATAATACTTAAGGGAAAAATAAATGATTTAATAAATACCGCTGATGAAGGTAAACTTATTAGAGATGGATTAAGCATGGTTATAGTAGGAAAACCTAATGTAGGAAAATCATCTTTATTAAATGCTCTATTAAATGAAAAGAGAGCTATTGTTACTGATATAGCAGGTACTACAAGAGATGTTATAGAAGAATATATAAATTTAGATGGAATTCCAGTAAGACTTGTTGATACAGCAGGAATTAGAGAAACTGAGGATGTTGTTGAAAAAATAGGTGTAGAAAAATCTAAGGAAAAGATAAATGAAGCTGATTTGGTAATTCTTATGCTAGATACAAGCAGAGAATTAGATGAAGAAGATAAAGAGATTATAGAATATATTAGAGATAGAAAATATATAGTTCTTTTAAATAAAGTTGATTTAGATAGAAAGTTATCATCAGAGGTTGTGGATAACTTAGAAAATAAAATTGAATTATCAGCAAAAACTGGTTTTGGAATAGAAGATTTAAAAGAGAAAATAAAGGATTTATTCTTTAATGGTTCAATAGATACTGAAAGTCTTATGGTAACTAACACAAGACATAAGGAAGCTTTATATAGGGCTGAAGAGGGCTTAGATGGAGCATTAAATGGATTAAATCAAAATGAATTCTTAGATTTAATATCAATATATGTAACATCTGCATTGAGAGCCTTAGGCGAAATAACAGGTGCAGAGCTAGAAGAAGATTTAGTAAACAAAATATTTGCAGAATTTTGTTGTGGGAAATAGGAGAATGATAAAACATGAGATATAATGCAGGAAGTTATGATATAGTTGTTATAGGTGCTGGTCATGCAGGTTGTGAGGCAGGATTAGCAGCAGCTAGAATGGGTTGTAAAACTTTAGTTTGTACATTAACTCTAGATTCTGTTGCTATGATGCCATGTAACCCTAATATAGGTGGTACTGCCAAAGGACATCTAGTTAGAGAGATTGATGCATTGGGTGGAGAAATGGGAGTGAATATAGACCATACATTTATCCAATCTAAGATGTTAAACACATCAAAAGGACCTGCTGTACACTCTTTAAGAGCACAGGCAGATAAGAAAAAATATCAAGAGAGAATGAAAAAAGTTTTAGAAAAGCAAGAGAATCTTGATTTAAGACAGTTAGAAGTTACTGCAGTTGAGGTTGAGGATGGAAAAGTTAAAGGCGTTTTAACTAAAAATGGTGCTTTCTTTGAATGTAAAGCTGTTGTAATGACAAGTGGAACATATCTAAAAAGTAGAATAATAATTGGAGATGTAAGTTATGATCAAGGTCCTAATGGTCTTGGTAATGCTTCAGAGCTTTCAAAATCATTATTAGATTTAGGAATAGAGCTTAGAAGATTTAAAACTGGTACTCCAGCTAGAATTAATAAGAGAAGTGTAGATTTCTCTAAGATGATAGAACAACCAGGAGATGAGGAAATAGTTCCTTTCTCATTTATAAGTGAAAACATAGAGAGAGACCAAGTTTCTTGTTGGTTAACATATACTAGCCCAGAAACTCATAAAATAATTCAAGAAAACATACATAGATCACCTATGTACAACGGAAGTATAAAAGGTGTTGGACCAAGATATTGTCCATCAATAGAAGATAAGGTAATGAGATTCCAAGATAAGGAGAGACATCAAATCTTCATAGAACCAGAAGGTGATGATACTCAAGAAATGTATGTTGGAGGAATGTCTTCATCATTACCAGAGGATGTTCAAGTTCAAATGATAAAAACAGTTCCAGGCCTTGAAAATGCAGAGATTATGAGAACTGCATATGCTATTGAGTATGATTGTATTGATCCAACTCAATTAAAAGCTTCATTAGAATTTAAAAATATTGATGGATTCTTTAGTGCTGGACAAATTAATGGTAGTTCAGGCTATGAAGAGGCTGGTTCACAAGGTATAGTTGCAGGTATAAATGCGGCGTTAAAAGTTCAAGGAAAAGAGCCTATGATACTTACAAGATCTGATGCATATGTTGGAGTTTTAATTGATGATTTAATAACTAAAGGAACTAATGAGCCTTATAGAATGATGACATCAAGAGCGGAATATAGATTAATATTAAGACAAGATAATGCTGATTTTAGATTAACTGAAATTGGACATAAAGTTGGATTAGTTACTGAAGAGAGATGGAATAAGTTCAATGAAAGAAAGCAGAATTTAGAGGCTGAACTTGAAAGACTTAAAGAGCTTCAAATAACTAATAAAAATGAAAATAATGAAAAAATAGTTGAGTTAGGTTCAACTGAACTTAAGAAGCCTATAAGAATGTATGAGCTTATTAAAAGACCAGAGTTAGATTACTTCTCATTAGCTTGCTTAGATCCAGAAAGACCAGAATTACCAAAAAATATTGGTGAGCAAATAAATATAATTGCTAGATATGAAGGATATATTCAAACTCAATTAGAACAAGTAGCTCAATTTAAGAAATTTGAGAAAAAGGTTCTTCCTCAAGACTTAGATTATAATGAGGTTAATAGTTTGAGAATAGAAGCTATTCAAAAGTTAAATAAAATAAAACCTTTAAATATAGGTCAAGCTTCAAGAATATCAGGGGTATCTCCAGCTGATATATCAGTTTTATTAATATTCTTAGAGCATTATAATAGAGGAAACAAAAGTAATAAAGAGAATTAATATTTAAAGGATATTAATTAGTTATTAAGAAGTTTTCAACAGCACCTGTGGATAAGTATAATAAAAAGCTTAAAAGTGGTGCTGTCATATTGATTTTAAAAGTTATCCACCTGTGGATAACTTTAGTTTTTTAGCAAAAAATAATAAAAAATAAATATTTACACTCTTAAGGTCATGGAGGATTAAGAATGCAATACTTTGATTTAATGAAAAAAGCTTGTGATAGTGTTGGGATGGAATTCAACGAAGATAAATATCAAAAGTTTATGATGTATAAGGATTTATTAAAGGAATGGAATGAAAAAATAAATCTAACAGCTATAACAGAGGATGAAGAAATAGTAAAAAAACATTTTATAGATTGCATAAAGGCATTTAATGCTGATGAATTTAAAAAAGCTAACACAGTAATAGATGTAGGAACAGGAGCAGGATTCCCAGGCCTACCTATAGCTATTATGAGGGATGATATTAATGTAACATTATTGGATTCATTAAATAAGAGAATAAACTTTTTAAATGAAGTTGTTTGTAAGTTAGGATTAAAAAATGTAGAAACTATACATTCAAGAGCTGAGGATGGAGCTAGAAAAAAAGAAATGAGAGAAAATTTTGATATAGCTACATCAAGAGCTGTTGCAAATATGTGTGTATTAAGTGAGTTTTGTATTCCTTATGTTAAGGTTGGAGGAAATTTTATAGCATTAAAAGGGCCTAACATAACAGAGGAATTAAGTGATTCTAAAAATGCTATTGGTACTTTAGGTGGAAAACTTAAAGAAATAATAGAGGTTGAAATAGAAGGAACAGATTTAAATCATAATTTAGTTGTTATTGATAAGGTTAAGAGTACAGCAAAAACTTTTCCTAGAAAAGCAGGAAATGTAACTAAAAAACCTTTGAAATAATACTTATTTATATTTAAAAAGATAAAAGTAGAAATGTTTCACGTGAAACATTTCTACTTTTTTATTTTTTAGTTATAAATTACATAATAGCATCTTTTATTATGCAAAGTAAAAATATATAATAAAATAGATGTGTTTATAAGGGGAGGTGAATTTTCAAGAATTATTAGATTCTTGAATAAAATTTAATGAAAACAATTTGTGTTTTTAATCAAAAAGGTGGGGTTGGAAAAACAACAACTAATATAAATATTTGTTCATACTTAGCTATGCAGGGTTTTAAAGTTTTAGCTATAGATATAGATCCTCAAGGTAATACAACTAGTGGTTTTGGAATAGATAAGAGAAAAGTAGACAAGTCTATTTATGATTTATTGACTACTGGGGCAGATATTGAATCAATAATGATTAAAAGTGAGTTAGTTGAAAATCTTTATGTTGTTCCAGCAAAGATGGAATTAGCAGGTGCTGAGGTAGAGATAATAGATAGAGAAGATAGGGAGCATATACTTGTAAATCAAATAGAAAAAATAAAAGATAAATTTGATTACATATTTATAGATTGTCCACCATCTTTAGGAGTTCTAACGATTAATGCTTTAGTAGCATCTCAAAGTGTTTTAATTCCAATTCAAGCTGAATATTATGCTTTAGAAGGGGTAGGACAATTAATAAATACTATAAATTTAGTAAAGAAATCTCTTAATAAGAATCTTGATATTGAGGGTGTAGTTATGACAATGTATGATTCAAGAACTAATTTAAGTACAGAGGTTTATAAGGAAGTAAAAGAGTATTTTAAGGATAGGCTATATAAAACAACTATTCCTAGAAATGTTAGATTAGCTGAAGCTCCAAGTTTTGGATTACCAATATTCTTATATGATGAAAAGTGTAGGGGAGCTAAGTCTTATGAAAAATTAACAGAGGAATTCCTAGAAAGACAGGGAGTGAAAATAGATGGCTAAGAAATTTGGGTTAGGTAAGGGATTAGGTGCTTTAATACCTGAAGAAAGTGTTAATAATAAAAAAAGTGATAATAGTGGAATCATAAAGATAAAAATTATTGATATAGAAGCTAATGAAAAACAGCCTAGAAAATTCTTTGATAACAATAAATTAAAAGAATTAGCAGAATCAATAAAAGAACATGGTATAATTCAACCTTTAATATTAAAAAAAGAAGCTAAGGGATATTCAATAATTGCTGGAGAAAGAAGATTTAGAGCAGCTAAAATAGCTCAGTTAGAAGAAGTTCCAGCAGTACTTATGGATGTTTCAGATGAAAAACTTCTTCAAATTTCTATTATAGAAAATATTCAAAGAGAAGATTTGAATCCAATTGAGGAAGGATTAGCATATGAAAGATTATTAAAAGAATATAGTTTAACTCAAGAGGAATTGTCTAAGACTATAGGAAAGTCTAGAACAAACATAACAAATACAATGAGATTATTGAAATTAGATGATAGAGTTAAAGAGTATGTCATAGAAGGTGTTATATCAGAAGGGCATGGAAGGGCAATACTTCCATTAGAAAATGACGTTCAATATGAAGTTGCTCAAAAGATTATTGATAATTCAATTTCCGTTAGAGAAACTGAAAAATTAGTTAAGAAAATTCTAAATGAGGCTGTTGAAGAAAAAACATCAGAAAGAAGAAAGCCATTAAATCCTTACTATAAAGATGTTAGAGATAAACTTCAAGATTATTTTGGAACAAAAGTTAATTTAAACTCTAGCAAAAATAAAGGTAAGATAGAAATAGAATATTATTCTGAGGAAGATTTACAAAGAATATTAGATATTATAAATATTTAAAATGTTTCACGTGAAACATTTTAAATAATAATGAAGGGATGATAAATTACATGGAGAATGTATTAGAGTTACTAGGACAGTATTCAACTTATATAACAATCGGATTAATTGGATTAGTTATAATTCAATTTATAATGTTATTGATTGCTTTTAGAAGCTTAAGTAAAGTTGAAAAGAAGTTTAGAAGAATAATGAGAGGGGTTAACAATAAGAACTTAGAAGAACTTATAAATTCTCGTTTAGATAAAATAGATGAAATAAAAGAAGCTTCAGAAGAAATACTTAATGCTAACGAATCTTTAAAAACTCAATTAGAGAAATGTACTCAAAAAGTATCTGTTATAAGATATAAGGCTTTTGAGGATGTAGGAAGTGATTTAAGTTTTTCAGTAGCTTTACTAGATGGAGAAAATAATGGAATTATTTTAACTGGAATCTATGGAAGAGATTATAGCACAACTTATGCTAAGCCTATAGATAAAGGAATTTCTAGATACGATTTATCAGAAGAAGAACTACATGTTTTAAATTCTGCTATGAATAAGTAATTTAGGATGTATAAAAATAAATTAGAAATTAATTTTCTAGTTTGTTTTTATACATCTTTTTTTATTAAATTTTAAGTTTTGTTTTAAAAGAGTGTTGATTTTGGCTATCCCTTCAAACACACTTAACTTTAAGTGAAAATCAAAATTTAAAAAGTTAAAAATAAAATGTTTCACGTGAAACATTTTATTGGGGGAATTAAGGATTGTTTCACGTGAAACATTTTGAAGTCATAATATATTTTCTAAGGTGGATTCAATTATATTTTTTTTAAAACCAACTGATTTTAAAACACAGTGATGGATTCCACTTGAAATAGCATTTACTAAAAGCATAACTGTATAAAGTCTTGTATTTTGTAAAATCATAAATTCTAAAGAACCATTTATATTAACTATTCCTAAAATACTTAAATCTCCAAAGTGAGGTAAATCTTTATTAAGTGCTATACCTGGTCTAAGAGGTCTTTTTTCAATTAGTACTTTTCCTACATTTTCTACTGAACCTAGGCAAGCGTCTATAGCTATAATAAATGGTCTTTTATGTTTTGATTTTACTGATTTTATTGTTTCTTTTAAATTTTTTGCATGAACTGTATTTTCAAGAGTTCCATAGATAAAAACATTATTTTTAGCTAAGAATTTAATTTTCTCTCCGATTAAAGGACCTAATGCATCTCCAGTAGAACGATCAGAACCTACACATATAAAAATTATAGGTCTATTTGCTTTTATTATAGGAGTAAGCTCATTACAAAGATAATCTCTTATTTTGAATGAGGCTTTAGGATCTAGAGAATCAACATAAAAACTTGTACACATAATATCAACCTCCTTATATACAATTATTGACAAATATAAGAAGGATATACTTATATAAGTTTAACTTTTCTAAAAATATTAAAAAGTATTAAGAAGAACATACAAAAAATAATTCCAGTAAATCCATTAAGCTCTAAACCTACAAATATACAAATTAGCATTAGCAATGGGTGTATTCCTAGCGTTGATGACATTAATTTTGGTTCTAAAAATTGTCTTAGTAAAAAAATAAATATTAGAAGTATAGTAAGACTAATAGATGTAAAAATATTTCCAGATAAATAATATAATATTATTAAAGGAGCATAAATTAATGGCATACCTAAAATAGGGAGTATATCAAATAATCCAGCCAATATACTAAAAAGTAGAGCATATTTAACTTTTAAAAATGTAAAACCTAAAAAAGTTATAAATGTAGATAGGAAAATCAAAAATGAATATGATAAACAATAATTTAAAAACATTTTTTTTATTTCATATATAATAGTTAAAACTTTTTGATTATAATTACAAGTTAAATAGTTAGATAATAATTTTGAAAAGTTAAAAGAATTAAGTTCTTTTGATATAAAATAGGTTGAAAGTGTTGTAAATACAAGTAACATTATTGTGTAAGGAAGATAACTTACAAATAAAATAATTTTTTCAACTAGAGCCTTTCCTAAGGATAAAATAAATGAAGCAATTTCTTTAAAAGATGAAGAGAATGCTGTTTTAAAAAAAAGTAAAGTTTCATTATCTACAAAAACATTTTTAAACCAAATTTGAATATTATCATAACATTCTTGAATATCAATAGAGGTTGAATTAATTAAATTTTGAATATAAGAAGTTAAAGAAGATGCTTCGTAAGCTAATGAAGTAATAAATAAAGTTAAAAATATTATGATTAAAAAGAAAAAAATAAATGTAGTAATAAAGGAAGCTAGTCCAATATTTATGTTAAATTTTTTTATAAGAAATTGAGTAGGATATTTTAAAAATAAAGAAAATATAAAAGCTAAAATAAATGGTAAAGTATATTTAAATGTAGAGAAAAAGATAAAAAATATAAGTGTGTATATAATAAAAAACACACTTATTTTTTCAACTTTTGTTATAAGATTTTGCATATAAGAGAAGTCTACCTCCTTGATATTAATTCTTTTATAACCTCAACAAATCTATAGACTTCCTCTAATGTATTAAAATAACCTAAACTTATTCTTATGCTTCCAGTAGGATATGATCCAACAGTTTTGTGAGCAAGGGGAGTGCAATGTATTCCTGTTCTACAAGTTATATTGAATTCACTATCTAATAAAAATCCTGTAAATTCAGGATCCATTCCTTCTATATTAAATGAAATTGTTGAAGTTTTTTTCTTAGCATCCATGGGACCATAAATTTTTATTTCAGGAATTTCACTTAATAAATCCATAGCTTTTTGGCATAAAAACTCTTCTTTTTCCTTTATGTTTTCAATACCTTCTTTTTCTATAAATCTAATACCTTCTAATAATCCTATTATTCCTGGAGTATTTAAAGTTCCGTACTCAAATTTATCAGGTAAATCTTGAGGATGTTCAACTAAAGAAGAATTACTTCCAGTTCCGCCAGAAAAAATATTTTTACAGATAGAATTTAATTTATCATCAATTATAAAACCACCTATTCCTTGTGGTCCTAAAAGTGATTTATGACCAGTAAAAGCTAAACCATTAATATTACACTTTTCCATATCTATAGGAACAATACCTGCTGTCTGAGCAGAATCTAAAATAAATAAAATATTATTTTCTTTACAAATTCTACCTATTTCTTCTATTGGCTGAATTGTTCCAACTAAATTTGAAGCATGAGTTAATACAATTAATTTAGTATTACTTTTAATTCTTTCTTTAATTTTTTCTAATGGAACAAGTCCAATTTCATCACATTTAATAATATCTAATTCAACATCAGGAACTTCTTCACTAATTTTAACTAGGGGTCTTATTACAGAGTTATGTTCCATAGATGTAGTAATTATATGCCAGCCAGATTTAATTATTCCTAAAAGTAACATATTTAAAGATGTTGTTATATTATTTGTAAAAATAACATTTTCACTTTTAGGAAAGTTAAAGAATTTAGCCAATTCGTATCTACATTCATAAACTAATCTACTACTTTGTATAGCAGTAGATGAAGAACCTCTATTAGCACTTCCACCTTGATTACTCATATAATTGAACATAGCATTTATAACTGAATCAGGTTTTGGAAATGTAGTTGCTGCATTATCAAAATATATTCTATTCATAAATAAAAACCTCACATGAAAATTTTAATTATTCCGTATATAGTAAATACTAATCCAAGTAAAACCATAAAATATTTTACTCCATTATGAGCTTTTCCTGTAAGTTCTTTCTTAACTAGATTTCCACCTTTAGCTGCCATAAGATTTAAGAAGAAAAACCACGATAATGTTGTTAAAAACATAAAAATTATAGCTACTAAGAAGAAATCCATTCCTGAAAACTTCCATATACTCATTATTCCAGCACTTACAGCCATCCATAATGATGGTGTCATAGGATTTATAAAAGTTATTAAAAAGCCATTTAAAAATCCACTTCCAGTTTTGTGATTGGATATAGTTTTAGCACATTTTTCATCTAGACTTTGTTGATTGGATTTGAAGACTAAATTTACAATTATTAAAACTAGACCAGAAATAATCCAAAAAGAACATTCCACATATTTATTAAATTTTAATAATTTAGCTAGTCCAAAATTTATTAACAATATATAGATGTAATCAGCGGCTACAGCTCCTAATGAAACTTCAAATCCTTTAGCAAAACCTTTTGATAAAGATTGAGAGGCAGCTTCTATGGAGGCTGGACCAAGTGGAAGTGAAACCAAAAATCCAGTTATAATTCCAGATAAAATAGCCTTTACATAAAAAAAAGACATACTCAAACTCCTTTTATAATGTTTTATAAATTTGCATAATTATATTATAGTTCAAAAAAGAAAAGCTTTCATCATTAATTTAAAAGGGTGAACTTTTATAATTTTGCCTTATAATATATACTAATATCGTTATTATAATTTAGGAAAGGAAATATAGATATGAAAGATTTTATAATGGTTTTTAATAATACACATGAAGCTATGGAAGGGGAAAGAATTTTAAAGGAGAATGGAGTCATCTTTATAATAATGCCAACACCAACATACATAACAAAAAGTTGTGGAATAAGTGCTGCCTTTAATAAGGATCAATTAGAGAAAATTGAAACTTTAAAAATTAAATTTAAGAATATATATTCAATAACAAGCAAAGGATTTGAAATATATAAATAGAAAAAACATATGAAGGGGGACTTATATGTTATTAGAGAATATACTTGGAATTAAATTTGACTTTGATTATTTTAAATTTGGAAGAATAAAAATTCCGTTATCAACAATTGATTTTTTGGTACGAAAATTAATAACAGTAAGTATAATAATTATTTTAATGGCTATTACTATTAAAGCAGGAGATAGAATAATAAATAAAGCTGTAAAAAGACAGAAGGATACAAACTTTAAGTTTTCTATAGACTCTAGAAAAGCAAATACTATAGGAACTTTGTTAAAGAGTATATTAAGATATTCTGTTTATTTTATTGGTATAACAACAATATTATCAAGTATATTTGGAAATATATCTTGGGCCTTTGCATCAGTAGGAGGGGTTGCAGTAGGTTTAGGAGCGCAAAGTTTTGTCAAAGATGTAATTAATGGTATTTTTATACTTTTTGATGATCAATATAATGTAGGTGACTATGTAAAAATTGAAGGGGTAAGTGGAATTGTTGAAACAATAGGTCTTAGAACTACAGAACTTAGAGATTTTAATGGTTCATTACATATTATACCTAATGGAATGATTAGAATCGTTACTAATGATTGTAAAGGAAGTATGAGAGTTCAAGTAATTGTAGGAATAGCATATGAAGAAGATATAAATAAAGCTATTGAAGTAATAAATGAAGTTTGTAATGAATATAACATGGAAAATAGAAACATAACAGAACCTATGAAAGTATGGGGAGTTACAGAACTTGCAGATTCTAGTGTCAATATTACTATTTGGGGAAAAACCAAGGCTATGGAACAATGGGCAGCTGAGGTTGAACTAAGAAAAAGGATTAAAATAGGACTAGATAAAGCTGGAATAGAAATTCCATATCCAAAAACTCAAATAATACAATAAAACTTATGAGGGGGTAAAACTTTATGATAAATAAATTTTATTTAGGCGATATAGTAAAAATGAGAAAAGTTCATCCTTGTGGAAGTGATGAGTGGGAAATTATAAGACTTGGAGCAGATGTAAAAATAAAATGTTTAGGATGTTCAAGAATTGTAATGATTCCTAGAGTGAAGTTTCAAAAAGGGGTAAAAAAAATAATAAAATCAAATGCTCCAGAAGAAGAAATTTAAGGAAAATAAATTAAAAAAAGTTAAGTTTACATAGGCAAAGAGGGTTGCAATAACCCTCTTTTAATGTTAGAATATTTAATTGTAATCCCTGCTATGCTAGAGCATAGCCGTAGTCCAGAGGGAGGAGGTGTAAATGATGAGAAAATATGAAACTATATTCGTA
>NZ_JARIDH010000044.1 GCF_029267215.1 Clostridium sp.
AAAAAGCTGTAGATATATTAGATGAAATGGGAGCAGAAGTTATAATAACTGTTTGTCCATCATGCTACAAAGTATTTAAAGAAACAGCTAAGAATCAAAGAGTTATAGCTTACTGGGATTTAATGAAGGACTTAATAGGAATTCCAGCAGAGGCTAAAGGGATAGGAGAAGGTTCAGACGTTATATTCAACATACATGATTCATGTGTAACTAGAGATGTAACTTCACATCATGAAAGTGTAAGATGGATTTTAGATCAATTAGGATACAATTGGGAAGAAGTTGAAAGAAACGGTAAAAATACTAGATGCTGTGGTGTTGGTGGAATGGTATGTAGCTCAAATCCAGAGTTATATGAGAGAGTATACACTAGAAGAGCTAATGATTTTAATCAAGACAATATAGTAACTTACTGTGGTTCATGTAGAGGAACTATGCAAGCTGCTGGTAAAGATGCAGTTCACATATTAGATCTTATCTTTGGACCAAAATACACTAAAGATCAAGCAAAGCCAAGAGGATATAAATCAGAAGAAGAAATGTGGGCTAATAGATTAGAAACTAAAGAAAGATTAAACAAATTCAAAAAATAGTTTTTAATTAGTCTTAAATAATATAAATGACCTATGGAGAGTATAAATCCATAGGTCATTTTTTATATATAATTTCTTAAAAGAAATTATATAGGTAAGATATCAATTAAGTTCATATACTTTGATGAAAAAATTAGCATTGTTTTGTGCTGAAAAATATAAAATATAAATAGTTTTATTTTAAGAAAAAATGGCTTTAAAGATATAAATCCTTTGTTTTTATGTTTACATAAGCTTTTAATACTTAAAAGTGGATAAATATTAAATAAAATGTTAATAATTATAGGTATATTGGTAGGAAGAAACATTAGATGAAGTTTCAAATTAGGAGAACTTAAATGCAAAAATTTAAAAAAGAAGAAAAAAAGTTGAAGAGAAAAATGTTTAAGGAGCTCATTAAATATAATTTTCTTAAAGATAAAAATATAGAATATAAGGAATTTAAATATGTGGATAATAAGAGAAATTATTATAGAGTTTATGAAGGCTATGATAAAAGAAAGCCAGTAATATTTTATATAAATGGAGGATGGTTTTGGAAAGGGAGTCCAAAAGTATGTGCTGCAATAGGAAAGTTTTTTTAGAAATATGGATTTACTGTTGTTATTCCATCATATGATGTAGCATTTTATTATAAATATCCTATTCAAGTTGAAAATATATTTTCAGCATTTAAACATTATATTGATTTAAACAAACCAAATAGAGTAGTTGTTATATCATACTCATCAGGAGCAAAATTAGCTGTAAATTTAATTTATAATGAAAAAATGAAAAAACAGGGGATTTAATGAGATTTATTAATAGATGAGAGTAATATATTTTTAGTCACAGTATTTTATTATTTTATACTGTGACTTTTTTTATGCAAAATATGAGGCTAAAATAATCTAGAATCAAATTGTCAATGTAAAGATAATTTGAATAATATGGGAATAAATGGATTATTGTATATTAATTATAAGCAAAATTAAGAAATTTAAGAGTTTTATGATTAGTTTATAAGTTATAAGCATTATGTGAAAGCGCTTTCTATAAGAATTTGAATATAATTAATAAATTTTAAAGTAAGGATGTACAAAAGATGAATTAAGTGAGAAGGCTAAAGATGTTTTAAAAATTTTCATATGATAAAAATAAGTTTTCCATAATTTTATAGTATAAAAATTTGTTTTAAATAATAAATAAGGTTAAACTTTTTGAAAAAATGAAAATAAAATATTAAAAAAAATATATACATATAGGAAGATATCGCTTACACAGTTTAATATAATCGTGTAATAAATCAATGGAAAAATTTATTGTTAATATTATTTTAAAAATTAATGTTAATAAGAATTTTGATTAAGAATTATTTATAGATATTAAGGAGGAATATTAAATGAAAAAGAAGTTTCTTTCAGCTGTATTAGCAGTACTTACAACAGCTACTTTACTTACTGGATGTGGAGGAAGCTCAGACAATGGAGAAGTATCTGGAGACAATTCAGGTTCTAAGGGAAAATTAAAAGTAGGTATGGTTACAGATTCAGGGACTATTGATGATAAGTCATTTAACCAAGGTACTTGGACTGGAATTCAAAAGGCTAGTAAAGATTTAGGAATAGACGAAAAATATTTAAAGCCAAATGGAACAACAGAGGCTGACTATTTAAAAGAAATAGGAAACCTTTATGATGCAGGATATAAATTTATAGTAACTCCTGGATTTAAATTTGAGACAGCTATACACAAAGCTCAATCAAAATATCCAGAAGGAAAATTTGTTTTATTAGATGGTTCTCCTCATTCGGGTAAAGAAGATGCTAAACCAGAAGTTGCAAAGAATACAGTATCAATATATTTTGCTGAACAACAAGCTGGATTTATGGCTGGTGTTGCCACATCACTTCAATTAAAAGAGGGAGCATTAGGTTTCATAGGTGGCATGGAATTTCCACCAGTACAAAAGTTTAACTGGGGATTCCAACAAGGTGTAGATTATGCTAATAAGAATCTAGGAACTAAGATGACAATAGATGCTAAAAATGTAATATATCAAGGATCTTTTGATGACTCAGCTGCTGGTGGACAATTAGCCGCACAAATGTTTGATAGTGGAGTTAAAGCTATATTCTGTGCTGCTGGTGGAGTTGGTGTAGGAGCTATACAAGAGGCTAAAAATAGAACAGCATCAGGAAAAGAGTCATGGATAATTGGTGTTGATGTTGACCAATATTCTGATGGTATTTATGAAGGAGATAAATCTGTAATACTTACTTCAGCTGTTAAAAGAATAGATCATGCTTCATATGACATGATTAAGAGAGAATTAAATGGTGATTTCCCAGGTGGAGAAACTTTAATGTATGATGCAACAAACGATGGTGTTGGTTTACCAGATAAAAATCCAAATTTAAGTGAAGAAACTATGAAACAAGTAGATGAAGTTTTTAACAAGTTAAAAAATGGGGAAATAAAAGTTTCTGCTGAACAAGGAGACTTAATAAAATAGTTTTAAAAATTCAAGGAAGTTTTTATTAAGGAGATGGGGCTTCCCTCTCCTTTTATTTATCTATAGTAATAGGTATTAGTTTTAATTGGGCAAATTATATAAAGGATTTATCTTATTTAAATATAGAATTTAGAGGTATTAAGGAGGACAACTTATGGAATATGTGGTAGAGATGCTTAACATCCGTAAAGAGTTTCCTGGTATAGTAGCAAATGATAATATAACTTTGCAACTAAGAAAGGGAGAAATACATGCTCTTCTTGGAGAAAATGGAGCTGGTAAATCAACTTTAATGGGTGTTCTTTTTGGTATGAATCAGCCAGATAAAGGGATTATAAAAGTAAAAGGCAAAGAAGTTAAGATAACTGATCCTAACATAGCTAATGATTTAGGTATAGGAATGGTTCATCAACACTTTAAATTGGTGGAGAATTTTACAGTTACTCAAAATATAGTTTTAGGATGTGAACCTAAAATATTATTTGGTTTAGGCATGGATTTAAAAGGTGCTGCTAAAAAAATTGAAAAATTATCAAAACAATATGGATTAAATGTTGATCCATATGCAAAAATTGAGGATATTTCTGTTGGTATGCAACAAAGAGTAGAAATATTAAAGATGCTTTACAGAGATGCTGATGTTTTAATACTAGACGAACCAACAGCTGTTTTAACACCTCAAGAAATAGAAGAACTTATAAAAATAATGAAAAATCTTATTGAGGAAGGAAAATCAATAATAATTATTACTCATAAATTAAAGGAAATAAAAGCTGTTGCAGATAGATGTACAGTTATAAGAAGAGGAAAATATATTGGAACTGTAGATGTTGAAAACACTACTGAAGCTGAGATGGCTAAAATGATGGTTGGTAGAGAAGTATCATTTAAAGTAGAGAAAAAACCAGCTAAACCAGGAGAAGTAGTTTTAGAAGTTCAAAATTTATCAGTTAAAAATAATAAGAAAGTATTAGGATTAAAAGATTTTTCTCTACAAGTAAGAGCAGGAGAAATAGTTGGTATTGCTGGAGTTGAAGGTAATGGACAAAGTGAACTTATTGAAGCTATAACTGGTCTTAGAAAAGTTGAAAGTGGAAAAATTATATTTAAAAATAATGATATAACTGGTGAGTCAATAAGAAATAGAATAAATTCAGGAATAGCTCATATACCAGAAGATAGACATAAAAGAGGATTAGTTTTAGATTACTCAATGGAAGACAATATGGTCTTAGAAGTATATAATAAAGAACCGTTCTCTAAAAAAGGATTATTAAATAGAAAAGAAATAAAAACATATGCTAAAAGAATAATAGAAGAATTTGATGTAAGATCAGGAGAAGGAGCAGCTTCTATTGCAAGAAGTCTATCTGGAGGAAATCAGCAAAAAGCTATTATAGGACGTGAAATTGAATTAAACCCAGAACTTTTAATAGCAGCTCAGCCAACAAGAGGGTTAGATGTTGGTTCAATAGAATATATTCATAAAAGATTAGTAGAACAAAGAGATAAAGGAAAAGGTGTTTTATTAATATCATTAGAATTAGACGAAATATTAAACGTTTCCGATAGAATTGCCATTATAAATAATGGAGAGCTTATAGGTATTGTAAATGCCGATGAAACAAATGAAAATGAAGTTGGTCTTATGATGGCTGGTATAAAAGGAGGAGTAAAGCATGAAGTATAAGCAATTTATTATATCTTTGATGGCAGTTATATTAGGCCTTATAGCAGGTGCAATACTAATGGGGATTATGGGACATAATCCGATTGAAGGATATAATTTCTTGTTCAAAGGTGGTCTTATGAACATAGAGAGAATAGGAAACACATTAGCTACTGCAACTCCTCTTATACTTACAGGGCTTTCATTAGCATTTGCATTTAAAACAGGATTATTTAATATAGGTGCACCTGGACAATTATTAATGGGTGGTTTTTTCGCAACTGCAGTTGGATTAAGTGTTGATTTAAAAGCACCAATATTAATACCATTAGTAGTTATTTCGGGATTAATAGGTGGAGCTATATGGGCTTTGATTCCTGGATTATTAAAAGCTAAATTTAATGTTCATGAAGTTGTTTCAACAATCATGATGAACTGGGTAGCATATTGGATAGTTTATTATATGATACCTATGCATTTTAAAGGAGAGTTCTTAGAAACTGAGTCTGCACAACTTCCAGCAAATGCAACCTTAAGAATAAAAGCACTTACTGATTTGTTTGAAGGATCATTTATAAATATGGGTATAATAATAGCTATTATTTCTGTATGGGCAGTGTGGTTTATATTAAATAAAACCGTTTTAGGATATGAATTAAAAGCGGTTGGATTTAATAGAGATGCAGCTTTATATGCAGGTATATCAGTAAATAGAAATATTATTTTATCAATGATGATAGCAGGCGCTTTATCAGGTCTTGCAGGGGTTGTTCAATATTCAGGAAATTCAATAAGTATGCAAATAGGTGTTATGCCTTCACAAGGATTTGATGGTATAGCTGTTGCATTACTTGGTGCAAGTAATCCAATAGGCGTATTATTATCAGCATTATTCTTTGGTATTTTATATACAGGAAAAGGATTTATGAATGCTATGACAAGCATACCACCAGAAATAGCAGACACTATTATGGCTACAATAATTTACTTTGCAGCAACCAGTGTAATAATGGAGAGAATATTTAATAAGTTTAAAAAGAAAAGAGAAAAAAATTTAAATAAAAATGCCAATCAAGAGACAACTAAAGAAAGGGTGGTGAGTAAATAATGTGGGAAACAATTCAACAAATTTTTCCATATGCAATAGCATTTACTATACCTTTATTAATAACTTCATTAGGTGCTTTATTTTCTGAGAGAAGTGGTGTTGTAAACATAGGTCTTGATGGCCTTATGATTGTTGGATCATTCTCAGGAGCTTTTACAATAGTAAAACTTCAAGAAGCAATGCCAGGAAGTTCACTTCCTTTATGGATTGGTTTATTAGTTGCAATGCTAGTTGGAGTATTATTTTCTTTATTACATGCATTTGCAAGTATCAATTTAAATGCTGACCAGGTTATAAGTGGTACAGCTATAAATATGATAGCAGGTGCTTTGACTGTATTCTTAGCTAGAAATATTACAGGAAGTGGAAATATAAGAATAATTCAAGGATTTATTCCTAAAGATATTCCTTTTTTATCATCAATACCTATAATTGGAGATTTACTTTTTAAAAAGACTTATGCAACTACTTGGTTTGTAATTTTAATACTTATAGTAAGTACATTTTTACTATATAAAACAAGTTTTGGTTTAAGACTTAGATCTTGTGGAGAACATCCACATGCTGCTGATGCTGCTGGTATAAATGTTTATAAAATGAGATATATAGGTGTTATGATTTCAGGAGCTTTCTCATCATTAGGAGGAGCTATAATACTTGTAACTTACGGTGGAGAGTTTACAGGAAGTGTTGCTGGACTTGGATTCCTAGCTTTAGCAGCTTTAATATTTGGTCAATGGAAGCCTTGGGGAGTATTAGGGGCTACGTTATTTTTTGGATTTGCAACAACAATTGCAAACGTATCTCAGATAATACCTTCACTTGCAACAATACCACCAGTACTACTTAAGATGTTACCTTATGTAGTTACTTTATTTGCATTGATTATGTTCTCAAAATCTTCACAAGCACCAAAAGCTTCAGGACAACCTTATCAAAAAGATAAGAGATAATACTATTTAAGTAATGGGAAAATTAAATTAGTTATATAGAAAAGGAGTTAAGTCTTAGATTTAGTCTTAACTCCTTTTATTATTATTTAAAAAAATAGACATACTAAATTTAAATGTTAATTATAAAGATGTTGTTTAATGATAGCAAGAGGATTATTAAATTGTTGTAAAGTAAATTAAATGGATTTAGTAAAAGGATTTATATTGGTTAAATTAAGTAAAAAATAATAAAAAAGTTCGCTTATAAAAGACTGCAATAGTTATTTTATTATAATTTAAAAGGAATAATATGCATAAATGCGTATATTTAAGTTTTGTGAATATATTTTTGTACGTTTAAATAGCGTTATTACGACAAAAAAACTAATTAATTTATCTTTTTTGACAAAAATATTCGTAAAAACTCTTGATTAATATAAAAAATCTGATAATATATTAAAGGTGCTTTGAAAAACAATAAGAAAAGAGTGATGTTAATGGAAAAATTCTTTGAACTTAAGAAAAACAACACGGATGTAAAAACTGAATTTATTGCTGGATTAACTACATTTATGACAATGGCATATATACTTATAGTAAATCCATCAATATTAGCAGCTGCTGGAATGGATAAAGGAGCAGTTTTCACTGCAACAGCATTATCTGCAATAATTGCTACTTTAATAATGGGGCTATATGCTAAGTTACCATTTGCACAGGCGCCAGGAATGGGATTAAATGCTTTCTTTGCATATACAATAGTTCTTCAAATGGGATACTCATTTGAGTTCGCATTAACAGCTGTTTTATTAGAAGGAATAATATTTATACTTTTAACTATATTTAACGTACGTGAAGCAATAGTAGACTCAATACCAACAAGCATAAAAAATGCAATATCAGTTGGAATAGGTTTATTTATTTCGTTAATAGGATTAGAAGGTGCTGGAATAATAGTACATAAAAATGGGGGAACAATAGTTTCTTTAGGAAATATAATATCAGGACCTGGACTTTTAGCTATAATAGGATTATTAATAACAAGTGTATTAATAGCTAAAAATATTAAAGGAGCTTTATTTATAGGTATGGTTGTTACTGCAATAATAGGAATTCCTATGGGAATAACTCCACTACCAAGTAGCATACTTAGTATGCCACCATCAATAGCTCCAACAATGTTTAAATTTGAATTTCACAATATATTCTCAATAGATATGTTAATAGCATTATTTACATTATTATTTATGGATATGTTTGATACAATAGGAACTTTAGTTGGTGTTGCAACTAAAGCCAAGATGTTAGATGAAAATGGAAAGGTTCCAAGAATAAAGAAGGCTTTATTTGCAGATGCTGTTGGAACAACAATCGGAGCTTGTTTAGGTACAAGTACTGTGAGTACTTTTGTTGAGAGTGCTTCAGGGGTTGCAGAAGGTGGAAGAACAGGATTAACAGCTGTATCAACAGCATTTATGTTCTTCTTAGCATTATTCTTTGCACCTTTATTTACAGCTATTACGCCGGCTGTAACAGCCTCAGCGCTTATATTAGTTGGATTATTCATGATAGAGCCTATAAGAGAAATAGATTTACATGATTTTACTGAGGCTATACCAGCTTTTTTAACAATAATAATGATGCCTTTTTCATATTCAATATCAGATGGTATAGTATTTGGAGTTATATCATACATAGTACTTAAAGTATTTACAGGAAAATGGAAAGATATAAGTTTAACTACTGTAATATTAGGAGTTATATTTCTTCTTAAATTTGCAATATAATTTATAAATAATAAAAATGGTCATATGATTTATCATATGACCATTTTTTGTACAGTGATTTTATTATCAATTTTTTATATAATATAGTAAAATATTATATTGAGTAACTTGCTGTTATTATATATTATTTAATAATGAATGGGGGAGACAAAATGAAACTTGGATTAGTATTATCAGGTGGTGGTGGGAAAGGGGCTTATGAACTTGGGGTTTGGAAAGCTTTAGTAGAGATGAATATTGATAAATATGTAGAAGTTGTAGCAGGAACTTCAATAGGTGCCTTTAATGCTGCTTTATTTGCCCAGGGTGATATAGATAATGCACAGGCCTTATGGGATGAAGTTACTATGGAAAAGTTAGTTCCAATGACAAAGATAGACTTGTTTAAAAAAGGTATAGCTTTGGCATTAGGAGTTAAAAGTATAAATTTTGTTAAAAAACATATGTCGGATAGATTAGAAAATGGAGATTTTCCTAAAGATGGAGCTTATGAAGTTGTAAATAAATTTATAGATATTAAAAAAGTTAAAGAATCAGGGAAAATTTGTTATGCTGCTTGTACTGAACTTCCTGAATGTAAGGTTAAGTATTTTAAGGTAAATGATTATGATGATGAAGTGGGAAGAGAGATAATAATGGCATCTGCTTCATTACCTCTAATATATGATAGTTCTGAAGTTGATGGAAAAAAATATTTAGATGGAGGAATGGTGGACAATACCCCTATACAACCAGTTTATGGAGAAGGATGTGATTTAATAATAGTTGTTCATCTTTCAAAAGAGGGAAATGTAGATAGGAGTCTTTATCCAAATGCTCAAATTATAGAAATTGTTCCTAAAAGTTTGGATGATGGAGTGATAAATGGTACTTTAAATCTAGATTGTGGGGCTAAAAGATTAAGAACTCAACAAGGATATGATGATACTATGAATCTTCTAAGTCCAATAATTAAATTAGCAAGAAAAAGTTATGAAAATGAAATGAGTGAAAAAAATCCAGTCCTATATAAACTTTACAATAGTTTTAAAGATTTAAAGGAAAAATTTTCATTAAAAGATGTAGCCAATAAATAAATTTTATGATATTGACAAAATTTTACTATGTAAAATAGAATATAATAAAATATATATGAAATGGGGGCTATTAATGAAAAATACTTTGGTGAAATCATTAAATGGTATGGGAATTGGATTATTTGCTACCTTAGTTGTAGGTACAATAATAGTTCAATTTGGTACATTGGTGGAGGTTGAGATTTTTATAATGCTTGGAAACTTTGCAAAAATATTTATGGGAGGAGCTATTGGGGCGGCTGTTGCCTATTTTTTAGGTTCATCACCTTTGGTTATTTTCTCTTGTATTGTTACAGGGAGTATTGGGGCAGGTGCTATAAAATCTGTGGATGGATCTATGATACTTGGAGTTGGTGATCCAGCGGGGGCTTACATAGCAGCTATTTTAACTGTATTATTAGGGAATTTAGTTGCTGGAAAAACCAAGGTTGATATACTTTTAACACCAATGATATGTATTTTGTTTGGAGGAATAGTTGGAATAAATATTTCTCCAATTATATCAGAATTTGTTGGAGTAATTGGTAATATTATAAATAAAGCTACAGAAATGCAACCTCTTTATATGGGAGCAATAATTTCTACAATAATGGGTCTTGTCTTAGTTTCACCTATAAGCTCGGCTGCTTTAGCAACTAGTTTAGGATTAGAAGGATTAGCTGCAGGGGCTGCGGTTGTTGGGTGTTCATGTCAAATGATTGGGTTTGCTGTTATATCATATAAAGAAAATGGGGTTGAAGGTTTTATAGCACAGGGAATAGGTACTGCTAAAATTCAATTTGGAAATATTGTTAAGAATATTTATATAGTAATTCCAACGGTAATATCTAGTTTACTTTTAGGAATGTTATCAACAACTTTATTTAAGATATCTTCTAATAGTATTGGGGCTGGAATGGGGACTAGTGGACTTGTTGGACAAATACAGACTTTTGTAGTAATGGGAAAAGAATCTTTAATTTCTATTATATTAACTCAACTTATACTTCCAGCAATAGTATCATATTTAGTTTTTATATTTCTTAAAAAAAGAAGTTTTATTAAGGATGGAGATATGTTAATAGAAAAAATATAATAGTATTTTTTAGAGTGATATTTTGAATATCACTCTTTTTAGTGTTTTTATTTATAAGTTTTAATTAGGATTTTAGAAAAATAAAAGCATATTAATTAGAAATGAGGGTATAAGTCTTGTTTTTTGGAAAATTTAATATAAAATATTTATTAATAAGAGTTATTGATATAAAAGCTATTTTTAAATATATGGAGAAAATAGTTTTCTTTTAGAATAAGAAAAAGAAATGTTTTGACTATATAATAAAAATCTTATATAGTTAATGTTATGAATTTAACAAATAAGATGTAATTTCATAAATAATACATAAAATCAAGTTAATTTATGGATTATTTATGAAGAGTAAATATAGAATCTGATAGGTTATTATGAAAAAATAGCTTAATTATTCATAAAATTGCTCGTTTTTTGAAGTTTATATAAGTTTGAATAAATTTTTGCATGGTAAATAAACTAGCGAGATGATTTGATTTTTTGCAAACTTATTGTATTTTCAAGTGTTGAAAATGGCAACGTTCATTTAACTTAACAGATCGGAAGTATTAATTGGGGAGGATAATTATGATAAATTTACAAGGAATTTTATTAAAGACTATAAAGGAACAGTCTCTTGAAAATTATTTTGAGAAGGCTAACTTTGGTCTAGAAAAGGAAAATGTAAGAGTAACTGAAGATGGTAATCTTGCATTAACACCTCATCCAGTAGCTTTTGGAAGTAAGGAAAAGAATCCTTATATAAAAACTGATTTTTCAGAAAGTCAGCTTGAAATGGTAACACCTGTCTGTGATACAGTTAATGAGGTTTATGACTTTATGGCTAATTTAAATAAGGTTGTAAGTTTAGAACTTATAAAAAATGGAGAATATCTATGGCCTCAAAGTAATCCACCTATATTACCAGAGGAAGATAAAATACCAATAGCTAAGTTTGAAAATGCTAAGGATGAGGAATATAGAGAGAATCTTAGTAAAAAGTACGGAAAGAAAAAGCAAGTAATAAGTGGAATACATTATAATTTTTCTTTTAAAGAAGAGTTTCTTAAATTACTTTATAAGGAGTTAAATGAAGAAGGAGATTTTAGAACATTTAAGGACAGAACATATCTTAGAATGACAAGAAATTTCTTAAAGTACCACTGGATATTAATATACTTAACTGGTGCTAGTCCAGTTTTTCATGAGAGCTACATAAAAGAGTGTACTGAAAAAGGAGAAAAGGTTGGAGAGGATTCTTTTTATTTTAAAGGGATAAATTCCTTAAGAAATAGTAATTGTGGTTATAAAAATAAAGAAAATTTATATGTTTCATATAATAGTATAAATGAATATTATAAGGATCTTGAAAATTTAATAAAGAATGGACAAATACAAAGTGCAAAAGAGTATTATAATCCAATAAGATTAAAGTCTTTGGGAAAAGGCGATATGATGGAGAACTTGCTAAATAATGGAATAGATTATTTAGAGGTTAGGCTTTTAGATTTAAATCCTTTATGTAAACAGGGAATATGTAAGAAAACTCTTTATTTAGTTCACTTATTTATGCTTTATACATTCTTAAAAGAGGATGATGGATTCTCATATAAAGATCAAGAAGAATTTTTTAAAAATCTTGAGATTGTAACTATAAGAGGAAGATATGATAATGTTGAAATATATGAAAAGGGAGAAAAGGTACTTTTAAAAGATAAGGGAAGAGAAATTCTTTTAGAGATGAGTAGAGTTGTAGAGGAACTTTTTAAAGATAATCATGTATTTAAAACAATAATAGAAGATTCATTAGATAAGATAAATGATTCTAAGAAAACAATATCTAAAATAATTTTAGAGGATATAAAAGAAGAGGGATATATTCCTTTTCATATGAGAATGGCTAAGGAACACTTAGAAGATGCAAAGAGGAAAGAGTTTAATTTAATTGGGTATGAGGATTTAGAGTTGTCAACTCAAATATTAATTTTGGATGCCATTAAAAGAGGAATTGAGTTTAAGATTATGGATAGATTAGAAAACTTTATTTCTTTAAGTAATGGGGAAAAAATAGAATATGTAAAGCAAGCTACTAAAACATCTAAAGATTCTTATATAACTGCTTTAGTAATGGAAAATAAGCTTGTGACAAAGGAAATATTAAAAAAAGGAAGTATTAGGGTTCCTAAAGGAAAAAATTATGATGATATAGAAGAGGCTAAGAGGGATTTTAGACTGTTTAAAGATGATAAAATAGTTATAAAGCCAAAGTCAACTAATTTTGGTCTTGGTATAAGTATATTTACAGGTGGTTATTCTAAGGAGGATTATGATAGAGCAGTTGAAATAGCATTTAATGAGGATAAATCAATACTTATAGAAGAATTTATGACTGGGAAAGAATATAGATTTTTAGTTATTGATAATGAAGTTGTTGGAATTTTGCATAGAGAGCCTGCTAATGTAATAGGTGATGGAGAGAGAAGGATAAGAGATTTAGTAATTGAAAAAAATAAGAATCCATTAAGAGGAAAAGGGTATAAAACACCCTTAGAAAAAATAAAACTTGGAGAAATAGAAGAGATGTTTCTTAAAAATCAAGGGTTAACCTTTGATTATATTCCAAAGAATGGAGAGAAAATCTATTTAAGAGAAAATTCTAATATAAGTACAGGGGGAGATAGCTTAGATTTTACTGATGAAATAGATGAAAGTTATAAAATTGTTGCTAAAAAGGCTGCAAAAGCTGTTGGGGCCATAATAACTGGGGTTGACATGGTTATAGATGATATAAAAGAAGAGGCCAATAAAAAAAATCATGGGATTATAGAACTTAATTTTAATCCAGCTATTCATATTCATTGTTTCCCATACAAAGGAAAGAATAGAAAAGTTGGAGAGAAGATTTTAAATTTATTGTTTGGTTAATATTATAGAAAAGTATATTTAATTTAATTTTTTTAGAAGAAATAAGTAATAAGTTAAAATAAGAAGGACATAGCTAATAAGTAAAATCATATTAAGTATTAGCTATGTCCATTTTATATTATAGTTAAAAGTACTTTTTCAGTATTATTTTAAATATAGCTTGTTTATTAAGAGGGATTTAAGGATTAGCTAAAATCAACATCTACTCAAAACAGAGCATAAAATTTTTATTAGATTTTATTATTTTCATATATTTCAATTATTTCATTGAATAAATCAACATCATCAACAGAGTTATAGAGATCCCCGTCTTTTAAGTCATATGTGTATTCAAGAACATATTGTTGTCCACTTATAACTTCTTTTACAATTCTAAAACGCTTATCAATATCTAACATTTCAACTTCACAAAGAATTTCTAAAGGTTCATTTTCTGAAGTATCTCCATTATATTGCTGTTTAATAAAATCTTTAAATACAATTAGATTTGTATTTTCTCTATCACAGTAATTAACTTTCCCAGTTTTATTACATGATAAACATGGATTAAAGCCACAATTTCTTATACATTTAACACAAGTACATTCAGAACATATAAATATTTTATCAAGAGAATCCTTATATGTTTTTTTGAATTTTTCACATTTACTTATTATTTCTTTATCATTAGACTTATTTAAAAATGAAAATAAAGATTTTTTCTCGGGTTTATTTTTACTACATTCATCTAATAAGTCGTTATATTTTTTTAAAATTTTAATATTTTTATAATAAGCCCTTTGTTTTAATGTTGAGTTTTCACTAAGATCCTCAATATCATCTAGTACAAAAATTAATTTGCTATATAAATTACCATATACATTTTTTTCTTTATCTAAAAATTCAGTAGCATTCATATAATAGATTTCCTCCTTTTAATTATAAAATACATATTTAAATTATAATTTTATAATATCATAAATTAAAAGAAAAAATATGAATATATCTTCTTTAAAATATACAAATGTTGTTAATTAATTTATAATATTATTAATATAGGAAAGTCAAGGAGGGTTAGAGAGTGAATAAGCGTAGAAATTACAAAAAGCTTATGGTATTTTTTATAGGGTTTTTCTTTTTAATTGGATGTTTTAATTTTTTACCTGTTAAAAATGTTGAGGCAAGAGGATTTAAAATACATAGTTCTTTTGCACATTCAATTAAGTCATCAATTGGAAGAGAAAATGAAAAGTCTGAATATAATACTATGGAATATTCAATGGATAATGCTTTTGAGAATCAACTAGTTAGAAAAGGTTCTTCAAGTTCAAGAAGTAGTAGTTCATCAAGAAGTGGAAGTTATGGTAAAAGTAGTTCTTATGGATCAACTAGTAAATTCTCAAAACCTAAAAGCAGTGGTTCATCAAGTGGGGATTTTAGTGAGAAAAAGAAGAGTCAAGGAAATAGTAATTACTCAACTACAGATAAATTTAATAACTCTTCATCAGGAAATAAATTTAATTCAATAGATGGAAATAAGTATAAGAACGATTCAAAAAGTGGCAGTTCACAAGGAAACAGCAATTACTCAACTACAGACAAATTCAATAAAAAGGCACCTTCAGATTCTTCAAGTAGTAATAAATCAAAGGGGGAGGAATCAAATAGTGTAAATTCAAATAACAAAGGGTCAAGTAGTGGATATTATGGAAATAGTAATCGTGGAGGATCAAGCTTCTATGAAATGTTTATGTTAAGCCATATGATTAGAAGTATTGGGAATTTAACAAGTTTTATGTTTATAAGAAGACCTTTTATAGGAATAGGCACAATAATAGCAATAGCTTTATTGGTGATTTGGTTAACTAGAAGGAAAAGAAGATAATTATTGAAATTTAACAATTATGACATATAATTGTTAAAATTAAATCGTATAATAAATTTAAAAATATAAAGTAGATAAAGGTGGTAGATAATATGGGTATATTTAATAGAATATCAAATATGGTAAAAGCAAAGGCAAATTCAGCTTTAGATGAAATGGAAAATCCAATAGAATTATTAGATCAAAAAATAAGAGATATGGAGAAATCTTTTAATGAAGCTAAAAGATCTTCAGCTCAAATATTTGGTAATTTAAAAGATACAGAAAAGAAAATGAATCAAGCTAAGGAAGATTCAGTTCAATATGATGAGAAAGTTAAATTAGCTATGAGTAAAGGAAATGAGGAATTAGCTAAAAAGGCTTTAAGACTAAAATTAGAGAGTGATAAAAAGTTCCAATCTTTAAAAGAAAGTTATGAGGGACAAAAAGCTAAGGCTGAAGTTTTAAAAACTAAGTTAAATGAATTAGAAAAAGAATTAGATAAAACTAGAAGTTATAGAGATGAGGCTGTTGCTAGATTAAATAATGCAGAAGCATCAAAACAAATAAATGAAGTAGTAGCTAATGTTCAAAGTAAAAGTAATTCTATAAATATTGATGATATAGAGAGAAGTATATCTAAGAAAGAAAGCTATGCAGCTGGCTTAGAAGAGTTAAAAGGTGAGAGCTTAGATGATGAATTCGCTAAGTTAGAGGAGTTAAGCTTAGATGAGGAATTAGCTAAATATAGAACTTCAAGTACTGAGAAAGAAAATAAAGATAAAGAAGAAAAAGATTCTTTAGATTTAGAACTTGAAAAATATAAAAAGTAGTAAATAAGCTGCATCATAAAACATGATGTAGCTTATTTTTAATTAATTCTATAAAATGGATTATTTTATAGAATAGAAAATTTTAGTTTGACATATTATATTTAAAGTTATTAAATATGTTTATAGGAAATAATAAAGTTATATGATAAAAATATATATTTAGTTTATTTAGAAAGGATGAGACAATGTTTAAATTTACTTTTGATGAAAAAGAGTATGAATTATCAGAAGATAAAATGCTTTATTTCTTTAATGAAGAGGTTAAGGGATTTGATATAGAAAAACTTTATGAGATTTTAAATAATAGTGAGAAGGTTTCATTTGGAAAAGCATATTATGATGGACCTTGTGAAGAATGTAAGTTTGGATTAGATGAAAACAAAAGAAGTTTTCCATTTTTAGAATTTAATATGTTTATATATACTAAAAATGGAGAGTTTATTATTAGCAATATAGAAAAAAATTATGAAGGCTTAACATATAATAAGCTTTTAAGAACTAAGAAAGTTGATAAAAGTTATTTAGTTAATATAAATGTTTGTAAGAATTGTGGAAATTTTGGAATAGAAGTAGAAGAATTTGATATATAATAAATTTAAAAATATTAAAGATTTATTATATAAGAATATATGAAATAATAAGATGTGTATTGATTAGAAATATCTTGATGATTTAATAGAAAGTTAAGATAATAATTAATACACATTTTTTATTTATAGAATAAATTAAAATTTTAATGTAAAATTAAAAAAAGAAACATCTGTTCGTATGGAGGGATATGGTGAAAGAGAATAGAAAGATAATTCATATAGACATGGATGCTTTTTATGCATCTATAGAGCAAAGGGATAATAAGGAGTTTAGAGGAAAGCCTTTAATTGTTGGTGGTGATCCAAATAGAAGAGGGGTTGTTGCAACTTGTTCTTATGAAGCTAGGAAATATGGAGTACATTCAGCAATGCCATCTTTAAAGGCATATAAGTTATGTCCGAAAGCTATATTTGTTAGACCAAGAATGGAAGTTTACAAAAGTGTTTCAAGAAAAGTTATGGATATATTACATGAATATTCAAATTTAGTGGAACCTTTATCTTTAGATGAAGCTTTTATTGATGTAACTTATAGTAAAAGATTTAGAGGATCTGCAACACTTATAGCTATCGAGATTAAGGAAAGAATTTATAGGGAAGTTGGACTTACAGCTTCAGCTGGTGTTTCCTTTAATAAATTTTTAGCTAAGATTGCATCAGATTATGATAAACCAAATGGAATAACTGTTATAACAAAGGAGAATTCAGAAGAATTTATAAAAAAATTACCTATAGGAAAATTCTTTGGAGTAGGAAAAGTAACTAAAAATAAATTGAATAATATAGGTGTTTTTAAGGGTGATGATATTCTTAAGTTTTCAGAGGAGGAGTTAGTTGAAATATTTAGTGATAGAGGAAAGAGTCTATATGAATTTGCAAGAGGAATAGATTATAGACCTGTAAATCCTTTTAGAATAAGAAAATCTATAGGGAAAGAAAGGACATTAAGAGAAGATGTTGAAGATATTTATGAGATGCTTAAAATATTAGAAAATATAGCTGATATGGTTAGTGAAAGTTTAATTTTACTAAAAAAAAGGGGTAGGACAATTACTTTAAAAATAAAATTCAGCGATTTTAAGTATATAACGAGAAGTATTACAGTTGAAAGTGCAATAAATAGTAAAGAAAAAATTATTAAATACACAAAAGAACTAATGGAAGAGGTTAATTTTAAAAATAGAAAGGTTAGACTTTTAGGTATAACATTAAGTTCTTTAGAAGAAACTATTTTGGAAATGGAAGAAAGTGAGCAACTTACTTTTAAAGTTTAATTACTTTTTTAGATTATATTATTAGGTAGATAATTTAAATATGTTTAAAGTTATATTATATACAAATGTTAAATAGATGAAAACAAAATGTTAAATTACATAATTTTTAAAAATAAATAGTATAATAATATTTATAAATTAATAAATTAGTAGTTTTAGTTAAATAGAAATGGAGAGGAAGCGATGAATTATATACTTTTATTAATAGGTTTTGCCTTACTTATAAAAGGTGCTGATTTTTTTGTTGATGGATCTTCTAAAATAGCTAAGAAACTGGGGGTACCAGCTGTTATAATTGGATTAACAATAGTTTCACTAGGAACAAGTGCACCAGAACTTGCAGTTAGTATTTCAGCTTCATTAAAAGGTAGTAATGACATTACAATGGGAAATGTTCTAGGATCAAATTTATTTAATATTTTAGCTGCATTAGGATCAACAGCAGTGGTGGCTCCACTAGTAATAAAAAAGAATGTTATAAGAAATGATTTTTTAGTAAACATATTAGCAACATTAATTTTGTATGGATTTGCCTTTACAAAAATTCTAGGAAGTAAAGATGCTTTGTCAAGAGTTGATGGAGGTTTATTATTCATTATGTGTATAGCTTACATAGGATATCTAATATATACTGTGAAAAAATCTAATGGAGATTTAAAAGAGGTTGCAGTAACTTCGGAAGTTAATGAGTTTGATGAGGAAGTTTTAAAAAATAATAGTACATTAAAAAATATAATTATATCAATAATTGGAGTTTTAGGAATAATTTTAGGAGGAAAAGTGGTTGTTGATTCTGCATCAGCTATTGCTTTAGGCTTAGGAGTAAGTGAAAAACTTATAGGACTTACTATAGTAGCTATAGGAACATCACTTCCAGAACTAGTAACTTCATTAGTTGCGGCTAAAAAAGGAGAAAATGATATAGCACTTGGGAATATTTTAGGATCAAACACATTTAACATATTGTTAATATTAGGATTATCATCTTTAATAAGTCCAATAAAAATAGCATCTAACTTATACGTTGATTTATTATTCCTTATGGTAGTAACGTTATTTATTGGAATTTTAATATTTTTTAATAAAAATAAAGAAAAATTAATGACAAAATATGAAGGGTTATTGTTAATAGCTTTATATATTGGATATACAATATATATAATAATGAGAAATTAATAAAATAAATAGCTGTCCTTATCTTTTAGGACAGTTATTTTTATCTAGAAATTATATGGTTCTTAAGTTTTTATAAAAAGTTTGGGGGAGAGGATAATAGAGGATTTAATAAATATATTTAATACATATAGTGAAATAGCAATTTTTATAAGTTTATTTATAAGTATAATAATTGCCTTATTGGGAGTTGTTCCTTCAGTATTTGTAACAGGAGCTAATATAGTATTTTTTGGCACTATAAAAGGTTTTTTTATATCTTTATTAGGGGAAGTTATTGGAGGATGGATAAGCTTTGTACTGTATAAAAAGGGTACAAAAAAATTAATAGGAATCGTAGAAGGAAAATATAAAATAATAATAGACAATATATTAAACTGTGAAGATAAGAAACTTGGATTATTTATATTTGAAGGAAGATTAGTTCCGTTTATTCCTTCAGGAGTAGTTACTTTAGCAGCGTCTATGAGTAATGTTAGTAATTTAACATTTATAGTTTCAACATTATTTGGGAAAATACCATCAATATTAATTGAAGTTACGGTTAGTTATGGGTTGATAATATCTTCTAAAGGGAATTTAAAGCTAGGTATAGCAATAGTTAGTATTGCTTTAATATATTTTACTATTAAGAAAGTAAAATAATAATTGAATAAGAAAAACAGAAAAACACAAAAAAACAAAGAGGATTTTTGTGTTTTTTTTTGTCAAAAAATAAGATTTCATTATTGATTTAATGGTAAGAATATGATTTAATTTAATTGATAAAAGTTTTTAATATCTTATTTAAAGCTTTACATTTGATTAAGGAGTAGAGAAATGATAGAGACAGTAATTTTAGCGCTTATATTTGCAAAAATAAAAGGTTATAAGTTAAAACCATTTTTTAAAAGTTGGACAGTCTATCCAATTTTAATATTTGAAGCTATGTATTTATTTTTTCAAATAAATGTATTTATGGGTAATTATGAATTTATTAATTTTGCTCCTTGGTTTAAAGAAGTTTATATGTATTTGTTTTTAATACCTATATTTTGGTATAAAGAATATATACCTGCACTAATTGGTTCAGTATTTATATTTGTGGGAACATTATTAAATCATTTAGTTATGAGTGTAAATGGTGGGAAAATGCCAGTTTACCCAACTTTATCCTACATAACAGGGTACATAGAACCTAATACTTTTTCAAAAATAAATGATATACATATGTTAGGTACAGCTAATGTTAAATTGAAATTTTTAAGTGATATTCTAGATATTGGATATAGTGTTTTAAGTGTAGGGGATATTCTAGTAAGAGTATTCGTTTTAATAATAATATATACAACAGTTAAGAAAACAAATGAAGAAATTAGCATAAAAAGTGACAGAATATTCATTTGACATAATGGAGGTATAAATGCTAAAAGTAACTTTTTTAGAACTATTAGTTAGAGGTTTACCAGAAGCTTTTATTATGATTTTAGCAACATATACTTTAGCTAATAAAAAAGTAGAAAAAAAAGAATATTTAACATCAAGTTTAATTATGGCATTAGTAATGTATTTAGTTAGGATGCTACCAATAAATTATGGAGTACATACTATATTAAACATATTTGTATTAATATTTTTAACATTTAATGTTAATAAAATAGATTTAATAGTTAGTATAAAATCATCGATATTAATATTAATGATTTTATTTATATGTGAAGGAGTAAATATAGGATTTATACAATTTGTATTACATAAGGATTTAAAAGTTATCTTTAGTGATTCAATGAGTAAAATGATTTTAGGAATTCCATCAACTATAGCATTTTTTGCTATAGTAATTATATATTATATAATTTCATTAAAAAAAGGGAAGTTGAAATAAAATGATTGAGAATATATCTGGAAATATTGCCAATAAGGTTTCAGTAGAATTAGGATATGATAAAGAAAAAGAAGCTATAATTAAATATGGAACATATGCTTTAATACAAACACTTATTTCTGTAATATCTGTTTTTATATTAGGGTTAATTTTTGGAATAGAAGTTGAAGCATTAATATTTTTATTTTCTGTAAGTATTTTAAGAAAATATTCAGGGGGAGCACATTCTGATTCCTCAAATACTTGCACGATTTTAGGTGTATTAATTTCAGTTTTAGTTGGATTAGTTATAGATAAAATTATTATTGGAAATATAAGTTTAAATATAATCTTAGTTGTTTCTTTAATAGTATTTATATGGGCATATTACATAGTATTAAAATATGCGCCAGTAGATACTAAAAATAAAAGAATTAAAACAGAAAAAAAGAAAAAGCGTATGCTAAAAGGATCTTTAAAGATTTTAACAATATATTTAGTCGTTGTTTTAGGTGGAGCAATAATTTATTATAATTTTAATTTAGAAATTGCTAAGTCTGTCATGATAAGTTTAGTACTTGGTGTGGTTTGGCAATGCATAACACTTACTTCAATGGGGGAGTTGTTATTAAACTTTATTGATTCTTTTATACATAAATTATTACAATATTTAAAGGGGATGAGTTTAAAATGAAAAAATTAAACAAAAATTTATTAACAGTATTTGCTGCTTTAACAACAGTAATTGCAACTACAGTTGCAACTTCAGCTTGTGTGTGGTTTGCACATCAACCAGAAGAACCAAAATCTTTAAGAGATGAGTAGAATTAAGAAATAAGGTCGGGGTTAAAGCCGGCCTTATTTTGTAGTTAACAGAAAGGCAAAAAATGATTAGAAACGTAAATGATAACAAAAAGAAAAAAGTTGATGAAATATTATCAATAGTAAAAATATCATCATTATTATTTTCTGCTATAGCTTTTTTGCAATATGTATTTAAATTTGCTGAAGCTAAAAATATTTATCCATATTATGGGGTATTATCAGTGTTTATAAGTATACTTCTATTATCGATAATATATATACTTTGGAGTTTTGCAGCTTTAAATAGATACAAGGATCATATAAATAAAATTCAATGGATAGAAATAATACTATTCATTGTTATATTTTTAGTAGCCATATTAGTTTCGGGAGCTAATGAGAGTAATAATAAATTTTTATTTCTATTTATTATAATAACATCTACAATTCAAGGAGGAATGAATAGAGGTGTCATAGTTTCTATAATATCTTCATCAATAATTTTATCAATAGATATAATTTTTGCTGGGAATAGTGGAGTGAATATGTACTTCCAAAATGATTTAATATTAGCAGGTGTGTTTATTTTAACTGCTTGGACATTGGGTTTTTATGTTAGAACAGAAAATGAACACATAAGAGAACTTCAAAAATTAGTTAATGAAGATGGATTAACAGGAGTTTATAATCATAGATATTTTTATGATAAATTAAGAGAGAAGATGCATATTAGTGAAGTTGATAATAAAAAACTTTCATTAATATTTATGGATATAGATTATTTTAAACATTATAATGACTTGTATGGACATCAAAGGGGAGATGAAGCTCTCAAGAAGATAGGGGATATTTTAAAAGATTTAGCTAGAGAAAATGATATAGTAGCTAGGTATGGAGGGGAAGAATTTGCAATTATTTTACCTGATACATCAGAAAAGGAAGCTAGTATAATAGCAGAAAATATAAGAGTAAAAATTGAGAAAACATACTTTGATGGACAGGAAAATCAGCCTAATTCAAACTTTACTGTATCTGTTGGTATAGCTATTTTCCCAGATAAAGCAGAGAATGAATTAGACCTTGTAAAATATGCAGATGATGCATTATATAGAGCTAAATTCTTTCATAAGAATAGGGTTGAAACATATATTTCAGTTTTAGATGAATTAAAAAAGGATTTAAAGGAAGAGGAAAATGGGTTGGTAACAACAATAAAAACTTTAATAAGTGTTATTAATGCAAAGGACAAATATACATATAGTCATGTAGAAAGAGTAGTAGTTTATAGTAGGCTTATGGCTAAGAAGTTAGGTCTAACTGAAATTGAAAAGAAACAGTTAATATATGGGGCATATATGCATGATATAGGAAAGATAAATGTTCCTAATGAGATATTAACTAAAAAAATGAGATTAACTAAGGAAGAGTGGGAAATATTAAAACAACATCCAAGGGATGGGGTGGAGATAATAAAATCTGTAAATTCACTTAAAGATGTTGTACCACTTATATTACATCATCATGAAAGATTTGATGGAAACGGGTATCCAAGTGAGTTAAAAGGAGAAGATATACCATATTTAGCTAGAGTTTTAACTGTCATTGATAGTTTTGATGCTATGACTTCAAATAGACCTTATAACAAAAGAAAAACTTATGAGGAGGGAATTGAGGAGCTTAAAAGATGTAGTGGAACTCAGTTTGATCCAGATTTGGTTAAAATATTTACAGAGGTTGTTAGAGAAAATATAAATGAAATACAAGATTTTTAAGGGGTGTATTAAAATGATATGCACCCCTTTTTGTTTATGTTAATCTTGTATTTATTAATAGGTTAAATTTAATTATATAATACTTCATAAGAATTTTTAAAAAATATTTTAAAAACTTAATAAATGCTATTCTTTAAAGTCAGATAAAATTGTTTCAACACAAAGTTTACTAGAATTTAAAACCATGGAAATACCTGCACCAGGGTGAGTTGAATCACCTACAAAATAAAGATTTTTAACTGATTTAATTTTACTTTGAGGACGAAAAGCTGTGCTTTGAAGTAAATTATGATTTAGTCCAAAGGATGAACCATAATAACAGTTATAATCATTTTTAAAGTCTAGAGGAGTTGTATAGCTTTCATAAAGTATATTAGATTTTATATCCTCAAGCCCTTTAATTTTACTTATGTCATAAAGAACCTTATTTCGTAACTTACGTATTTGAGTATTATTCCATTTATAATTTATTTTATTAAGATTTTGAACCCTTAAAATTATATTTAAGCACTCACAATTAGGAGGAGTTAAACTTGAATCAATGGAACTTGGACAATAAATGTAGTAGATAAATTCCTTAGGCAAATCTCCTTTAAAAAATGGAGCTAATAGGCTTTCTTTTTCATTATGGTTTAATATAATGTTATGTACATCTAATACTTTATATTTTTTCTTAAGAAATAGATGAAGTATAAATGTTGAACAAGAGTAATTTAATTTAGATAGATATCTTTTTGAATATTTTATATTTGAAATCTTTCTAGGAATAAGATGTCTCATTGTATAAGGAAAGTCACTATTACATATAACAATATCACTAAAAAAGTTTTGGTGATTTGAAGTTATACCAATTGCTTTTTTATTTTTCACAATTACTTTATCAACAGGTGAAGAGGTATAGATTTTCCCTCCTAGTTCTAGTATAAGTTTTTCTAAAGCTTTAATGTAGGAATACATACCACCTTTTAAATAGTATAGTCCATATACTTGAGAAGCTGATGGTATTAGGTTAAATACATTTGAACTTTTAAAAGGAGATTCACCTATATACATACATTGAAATCCTAAGAACATTCTTAAATATTTATTCTCTAAGTATTTGTTGATTGTTCTATAACAATTTTTTAATGGGTGTATTAGAAATAAACTTTTAAATAACTTAGGATTTAATATGCTTGAGGTATTTAAAAAGCTTTTATTTAAAAAATACTTATCTACTATTAAATAACGTCTGTATGATTCTGATATATATTTATAGTAATTTGAACTATCATTTTCAAAGACTTTTTCAAGTGAAAAAGTAGTTTTTAAAAAATTAGAATATATATCAAATTTTAAATTATTTGGACAGAATACTCTGTATAGAGTATTTAGTTCTATAATTGATAAATAATCATTAGGATTTTTTTTCGCATATCTAAATATTTCAAAGTATGGTTTAGGTATCATAAAAATTGATGCTGAGGAATCAATTTTAAAGTCTTTATAAGAAATTAGAGAAGTTTTCCCTCCTACTTTAGGATTTTTTTCAAAGATTTCAACTTTAAATCCATTTGAAAGAAGGCGAATGGCAGTAGCTAATCCGCCTATGCCAGCCCCCACTATAATTGCTTTTTTCATATTTAACACCTCAAATTTTAGCCACCTAAGGTAATATCTTGGTTATTGTACCAATTTATTGCATCAAAAAAATGATTTTCTGAGAAATTTGGCCATAAATCATTAATTATATACATATCTGAATAAACAGATTGAACAGGAAGGAAGCCACTAAGTCTACTTCTTCCACCCCATCTTATTAATAAATCTATTCTTGATACATCCTTTGAACGTATATTATCATAAATATTTTTACTTTTTATATCACAAGATTTTAGTAGGTTTAAATCCCACTCCCACCCATAATTAACTAGGAAATTAACTCGTATTCCTCCTTTTCCAAGAGTTGTTCTAGTTGTATATTTTTTTAAGTCCTTAGGGAAAACTGGAGATTCATAGTTTCCTATAACTAGAAGCTCACAGTCTTCATTAGCTATTAATTCAACAGATTTTATGCAAGCTTCTATGAAAGCTTCTTTTTGGTAAGATGGTCTTTTAGCATTATCAGTTGTAAATCCATAATATGTTATTTCTTCAATACCAAGTTTTTGACAAAGTTTAAAAAGTTTTAACCCTGGATCTATTCCGTAAAAATAACCTTTATCTTTTTCTAATCCATTCAACACAGCCCATCTTCTATTGCCGTCAGGGATTATACCTATATGTTTTGGAATTCTCATAATATGTGTTCAACCCTTTCTAAAAATAAGTTCATATAATTAAGTATTACCATTTTAAGAAATAAAATGTATAAATTTGATTAATTTAAAAATTGATTATATGATATATAGAATAGAAAAAATATTTTTTAGAATTAAATTTTAAATGGAGTGAAAAAATGAGATTTATAGGAGTTAGAACATGGAAAACAGCTATTGGGGTAGTAATTGCAATGATAATTGCTAAAGAAATTGGACTTGCTTATTGGCCAGCTGCTGGGATTATAACTATATTAAGCATACAAAGTACAAAAAGAGAATCTTTAGATATTGCAATTAGAAGGAGTATATCGGCTTTAGTTGCCATAGCAATTGCATCTTTATTATTTTTATTATTTGGATTTAATTCAATTGTATTTGGATTATTTGTTTTATTATTTATACCTTTAACAGTTAAACTAAAGGTTACTGATGGAATTGTATTAAGCTCTGTTTTAGTAACACATTTATTAGTTAAAAAAGAGGTTACGGTTAATTTGATTATTAATGAGGTTGGACTTATTATAGTTGGAATTGGGGTTGCGTTGGTATTGAATAGTTATATGCCTAAGAATGAAGAAAAGTTAAAAGAGGATATAGATTATATATCAGAAAAAATAAAAGAAATATTTATGGATATGGCATACTCATTAAGAACACATAGCGTTTCAATAAACCAACAAAGTCTTTTTAGTGAGCTTGAAGATAGAATAGAAATTGCAAAAAAAAGAGCAAACGATAATTTTAATAACTATCTTTTTTCAGATGTAAGATATTATGTTCATTATGTAGAGATGAGAGGGGTTCAACTTCAAATATTAAAATATATGAGAGAACATTTTGGAAGAATATCAATGACTGTTAAGCAAACAGAGTGGGTTGCAAACTTTACAGAGGAATTAGCATCAGTAATAGGAAAAGAAGTGAATGCAAATATATTAATAAATAGATTAAATAGAGTAAGAAAAGAGCTTAGTTTACAAGCTCTTCCTGTAACAAGAGAGGAGTTTGAAAATAGAGCTATGTTATACCAGTTTTTAAATGATTTAGAAATTTTTATTGAGTCAAAAAGAGAATGTGATACTAAAAGATATTAAAACTATATTTTAAATTAGGGAAAACAAACAATTATTGCAATGTTTGGAGATCATCTTCCATCATTAACAGTAATAAATAAAGATGAAAAAGTTTTAGATAATGACAACAAATATTTAGCTGATTTCTTTATGTGGGATAATATTGGATTATCTAAGGATGAAGTTACAATGGAGGCTAATGAGTTTACAACCTACATATTAGATAAATTAAATATGGTTTCTGGTATTATGCCAACTTTCCACAAAGAGTTTAAAAATAAGGAAAATTATAATAAAGATTTTGAACTTATTCAGTATGATATGATTTTTGGAAAGAATTATATTATGAATGGTAATGGTTATGAAAAGAGTAATATGAAGATGGGATTAAAAGATATTGTTCTAAAAAACTATGAAGTTAATGGAGAAGATATAATTGTTCATGGAGAAAACTTTAATTATAAAAGTTCAATAATTATAAATGGAAAGAAAATTCCTACAGAATTTAAGGATGCTAATACATTGATAGGAGATGAAATTCCAAAGGATATAAAAGATATTTCTGTGGGACAGATAGGAAAATTTGATAAAGTATTAGGAAAAAGTAATATCTTAGAAATAAAATAATATTTATTAAACACCTTAAATATTTTTAAGGTGTTTATTTATATTGAAAGTAAATTTTTTTTGCATAAAAATTTGTTTTGAAGAGGAAAATTTAAATGATATACTAAATATAATTAACTAATAAATATTAAGTATAAGATTAATTTTTTAAGGAGGTTTGTATATATGAAAATAATAAAAAAAGATAGAAGAGTAGAAAATTTTAGTATTGATAAGCTTTCAACAAGTTTATTAAATGCAGCTAAGGACTTAGACTTAATATTAAATGAATCAGATATTCATGTTATTTCAAATGATGTTGAGAAGGTAATAAGAGATATAAGAGGAGAAAATGGAGTTACATCAAGCTATGAGGTTATAGGAGTTGTAATAGGAACACTAAATAATGAAAGATTTACAGAGGTTGTTAAGGCATACACTGAATATAAAAAGTAAATAAATTGGTTTATAAATTTAAAGCTATCCTTAAGGTTTAAGGGTAGCTTTTGAAAAAATAATTTAAAATAAACTTAATTTTTTTGTTTTTGAGCAAAATTTTAAGAGTGCTTTTCCTTGTATATCACTTTCTTTTATTAATCCAAAATAACGTGAATCTAAACTTACATTTCTATTATCGCCCATTACAAAATATTTATTTTTAGGTATATTTATTTTTATATAATAAGGTATTTGCATATTTTCTTTTATATAATCTTCATGAAGAAGAGTTCCATTTAAATAAATAGAAGAATTATTTATTTCTAAAGTATCTCCAGGTAGGCCAATTATTCTTTTAACTAAGAAATTATCATATTTATCTTTAGCGTATATATTTACAATATCGTATCTTTGAGGGGACGAAAGGGAGTAAGCTTTTTTATTTATAATTAATATATCATTATCATGTATTGTATTTTCCATGGAGGAACCATCTACAATTGCTATAAAAATACTATTTATAAATAATATTAAAATAAAAATAACAATATATAGTGCTATTATTATTGTTTTGAAAAGCTTATTTTCATTAGGAATAAAGTAATTTAAATATTTCATTTTATAAACACCTATAAAATAATGGATATATTATTAGAGTATTTTTTTTGAGAGCAAATAAGAACAATATTTAAGTTTTGGTTGAAAATTAATAATGATTTTAATATAATGAGATTATAAAATTTGTAATTTATATACAATTTAATGGAAACGTTACCGAAAGTTTGGGGGAAAGATTTATGAGAAAGAATTTTAATTCAGAAGAATATAACAAGAATTTTTATTTTCATGGAGAATTAGGTGCTATATACAGTGAGAATAAAACTATTTTTAGAGTTTGGTCACCAGAAGCTAAAAAAATGGAATTAATCTTATATAAAGATGGAAATTCTGATTCTTTAATAGAAAAAATAGCTATGGATAAAAAAGATAAAGGCCTTTGGGAAGTGATTAAATTTGGAGATTTAAATGGTGTTTATTATAAATATCATGTTATGGGAGAAGAATTTAATCATTATTTTGTGGATCCTTATTGCAAGGCTTTAGGGGTTAATGGAAAGAGAGCTATGGTAATAGATTTAGAAAAAACTAATCCTAATAAGTGGGAAGAGGATAAAAAGCCAGAACTTAAGAATCCATTAGATTCAATACTTTATGAAATGCATATTAGAGATTTTTCTATTGATGAGAGTTCAGGAGTAAGAGAAGAAAATAAAGGAAAATTCTTAGGAGTAATTGAAGAAAATACAGTTGTTCCAGGAACTTTTGTTAAAACAACTTTAGATCATTTAAAAGAACTTGGAATAACTCATGTTCATCTTTTACCATCTTTTGATTTTGGAAGTGTAGATGAGGAAAGATTAAATGAGGCACAATATAACTGGGGATATGATCCAACTAATTACAATGTTCCGGAGGGATCATATTCAAAGGATCCATATCATGGAGAGGTTAGAATAAAAGAGTTTAAAGAAATGGTATTAAAATTACATGAAGCTGGCATAAGAGTTGTTATGGATGTTGTTTATAACCACACTTATTCAGGGGAAATTTCAAATTTAAATCTCTCATGTCCTGGATATTATCATAGACAGGGTGAAAATGGGGATTTTTCAAATGGTTCAGGATGTGGAAATGAGTTAGCATCTGAAAGAAGTATGGTTAGAAAGTATATTATTGAATCCTTAAAATACTGGGCAAAAGAATATCATATAGATGGATTTAGGTTTGATTTGATGGCACTACATGATATAGAAACCTTAAAACAAATAAGAAATGAACTTACAAAAATAGATGATAGCATAATTATTTATGGAGAAGGATGGATAGGTGGATCTTCACCATTAAAAGAAGAGGAAGCTTGTTTCAAAAAGAATATAAATAAATTTTATGATTTACAAATTGCTGCTTTTAGTGATGATATGAGGGATGGAATAAAGGGACATGTTTCTAACTTAAAAGAAGCTGGCTTTGTAAATGGAGGAGAAAACTTTGAAGAAAGTATAAAATTTGGAGTGGTTGCCTCAATAGATCATGAAGAAATAGATTATGGTAAGGTAAATTACTCTAAAAAACCATGGGCTAATGAACCATATCAAACAATAAACTATTGTTCAGCCCATGATAACAACACACTTTATGATAAACTTAAAATTGTATGCGAGAATGCATCAGAGGAAGAAATCATAGAAATGAATAAATTAAGTGCTGCAATTGTATTAACATCTCAAGGAATTCCATTTATTCATGCTGGGGAAGAACTTTTAAGAACTAAGGAAGATGAAAATGGAAATTTAATTGAAAATAGTTATAATTCTAATGATTTTATAAATAAGATAGATTGGACAAGAAAAATAAAATACAATGGTTTATTTGAATATTACAAGGGATTAATAGAATTAAGAAATAATTGTGATTTATTAAAGCTTAGAACTAGCAATGAAATAAGAGAGAAATTACATTTCTTTGAAAATGAATTGCAAATAAATGAAAAAAATGTAGTTGCATATAGAATTAAAGATAAAGAAGAAGTAATAGTAATATTTAACGGAAATCAAAAATCAATAAATATTGAATTACCAAAAGGAACATGGGGTGTTTTAGTTAATAATTTAAAATCAGGAAAAGAAATTATAGAAGAGGTATGTGGAAGAGTAGTTGTAAATAGAAAATCTGCTTTTGTAGTTAAGAAAATTAAATAATAAATATTCCGTATTCAATGAAACTCTAAACTGATTATTAAGATGGTCATAAAGTTCTATCTAAAATCAATACTAGTTTAAAACAAAGCCTTATATAAAAATATAATAGAATGTTAATAAAAAAATGAGGAAATAATTTCCTTAAAGTTTTTATTTTGATAAATGTTTATAAATTTGGATGAATTTTAAGATAAATAAAATTTAATATAGTAATAAGGAATTTAATATATACAAATGCTATAATAAGTAGTATATTAAGAATGTTATGAATAAAATTTAAACAAATTGTAACAAAAACCTTGGCGTAAAGTTTTAATATATATAAGGTAGAAAGATTTATATAAATAATTATTTCATTTATATATATGAGATAATTATTTTAATATACAACATAGAGGTGGATTTAGATGAATTACGATAACAGAGAAGAGAGAGGCAAAAAATACATGAAAAGAAGAATAGCTGCGGTGGCTATAGCTGTTGTTGTTTTAGGTGGTGTTGGAATTGGAATGAAATTTTTAGATTCTAATAAAACTAAGATGAATAAAACAAAGGTGGAAGCTAATAAAGAAACGAAAGGTAAGGAAGCAAAGCCAAAGAAAGTTGAAAAACCAAAACCAACTGATATAATGCCTAATGGAAATATAATATATGCAGCAGATTCATATGCAGTAAGTGCAGATCAAGTGGCATTAATGCTTCAAGCAAAATCTAAGGATACTAATAAGGAAGTATTTTTAACATTTGATGATGGTCCAAGTGAAAATACAAGAAAGATACTTAAAATATTAAAGGATGAGGGTGTACATGCAACATTTTTTGATATAGGATCATCTTTAAAAGATAATAAAGAAAATTTACAGTTATTAAAGGAAGAGATAGAACAAGGAAATGCAGTAGCAGACCATAGTTTTTCTCATGATTATAAAACATTATATCCAGGAAACTCTGTAAATGTTAAAGTGTTTATGAATGAACTTAAAGAAACAAATGATATAATGAGAAGTGTTTTAGGAGATAATTTTGAAGCTAGAGTAGTAAGAATGCCAGGTGGATATATGTCAAGAAAATATTATAAAGATCCAAATTTAAAAGCTTTAGATGAAGCTTTCGCTAAAAATAATATTGTAAGTATAGATTGGGATGCTGAAACAGGGGATGCAACAGGAAGACATTATACTGTTGAACAATATGTTCAAAATTCAGCAAAACACTTAAATTCTTTGAATCATGTAATATTATTAATGCATGATGCAGCAGCTAAGAAAGAAACTGTTACTGCATTACCTTCAATAATAAAATTCTTTAAAGAAAAAGGATATGAATTTAAAGTTATAAAAAATTCACCAATAAAACCAGTTCAAAAAACAGCAACAAAGTAAGGTTAAATATTAGAAATAATATAATGAAAATAAAATATTTTGATTAATTAAAAGTTGAATTCTTTTTAAAAAGAGTTCAACTTTTTTGTGTTGTAACCTATTTATTACTATAAAAATATAATATTTTAAGAATAATATTAAATATTAGGAGAAAATATGAAGAAATTAACCTATTACTATGGAGCGGGAAATACATCAAAAGGATTTAGACCACTATATAACTCAATATTTCAAGGATTAGATAGAATATATTCATTAAATGGAGGAAGTAATACATTTAAAACAACATTGTTAAAAGAAATAATAGATGAATATAGTGAAGATTTTGAGATTGAAGTTATAGTAAGTTCAATAGATTGCAATGAAATAGAAGGCCTTATAATAAGGAAAAAAAATGTTGGTATAATAAATGGAACCCCTTTGCATGGTAAAATGAATCTAAATCTTGAAAATATAAAAAATATAGATTTAGATGTTTTTTTTGAGAGTGATATAATAGAACACAATGAAAAAAATATAAAATTTTTAAAGGAAAAATTTAATGAATGTATGGAATTTGCTCAGGATGAATTTGAAAAAGCTTTGAAAATTCATGACTATTGGGAAGGCATATATTTTCCTTATTTAAATTTTCATAAGGCTAATGAGTTAACAGATAGTATAATTTCTTTGTTGAGAGAGGGATTCCCTAAGAAAGATAAGAAAGGAAAGGTTATAGAGAGATATTTAGGGGCATCAACTCCAATTGGTGCAAAGGATTATGTTCCTAGTATAACAGAGGGAGTTAAGAGATATTTCTTAAAAGGAAGAGCAGGTACAGGAAAATCAACAATTCTTAAAAAGATAGCTAAGGAAATAAGTGAGTATGGATATGATATTGAGGTTTATGCTTGTGGTTTTGATCCTGATAGTAAGGATATGGTTATAAGTAGAGAATTAAACTTTGCTATATTTGATAGCACACCACCTCATGAGTATTTTCCAAGTAGAGATGGTGATGAAATAATAGATGTTTATAAGATTTATGTTGAGGGAGAAGTTGATAAAATTCATAAAAAAGAATTAGAGAAGGTTTCTAGTGGTTATAAAGATCAGGTTTCAAAAGGAAGTAGTTTTTTAGCTAATGGAGAAAGTATAAAAAATAAATTGGATGAAATATTAGATTCTGCCTTTGACTATAATGGGTGTAAAAAATCATTAGAGTTTTTATTTAATGAAAAAGAGCTATAAAATAAAAGGCTTTGCAAATTAATATGCAAAGCCTTTAAATTAAAGGATTATTTTTCTTCTAATAATCTTTTAATTATGTGAGTAGCATCCATGTATGAAGCAACTGATTTATCGTAGTTTAATCTATTTATTATTTTTGAAATGAAATCAGATAAATCAACTGGTTTAAACCATGGTTGAGATTTTAATGTTTCTGGCATATAAGTTAAGTTTGTTGAATAAACACTCTTAATTATTCCATCATTATAATATTTGTTAAATTTATCTAAACCTTCAGTAAAGAATGAGAAAGTAGTAGCTATGTATACATTTCTAGCATTTCTGCCTTTTAATTCATGAGCGATATCAAGAACTGATTCACCTGAGGCTATCATGTCATCAACTATTAAAACATCTTTTCCAGAGACATCTCTTCCCATATATTCATGTTTGACTATTGGGTTTTTACCATTAACTACACGAGAATGGTCTCTTCTTTTGTAGAATAATCCAACATCTACACCTAATACACTTGAATAATATATAGCTCTATCCATAGCGCCGGTATCTGGACTTATAACAAGTAATTTTTCTTTATCTAGTTCTAAGTCTCTCTCGTTGTGAATTAAAGCTTTAACTATATCATATGTTGGGTAGAAGTTTTCAAATGACATTAGTGGGATAGCATTTTGAACGTTAGGGTCGTGAACGTCAAATGTTAACACTTCATCAACACCTAATCTTTCAAGTTCTTGAAGTGCTAAAGCACAATCTAAAGACTCTCTTCCTTTACGTCTATGTTGTCTTGATTCGTATAAAAGAGGCATAATAACTGTGATTCTTCTAGCTTTTCCTCTTATAGCAGAAACCGTTCTTTTAATATCTTGGAAATGTTCATCTGGTCCTTTATGATTTTCAAATCCAAACATTTTATATGTACAACTATAGTTTCCAATATCACAAAGAATATAAATATCTCTTCCCCTTACAGATTGAGGAATTTTAACTTTTCCTTCACCATTAGAAAATCTTATTTCATCAGTTTTGATTAAAAAAGATTCTTTGCAATTTCTTTCCTTTTGTATAAGCTTGTCTATAGCATTACCAAGTTCCGTGCAACTTTCTAAAGCTATAATTCCTAATCCATGATTTGTTTCGTTCATTTGTCTATCTCCTTCTCAATGCATATTTAAAATATTTTACAATTGTAAATACTAAAGGTATCGTCACTTATATTATATACGAATAATTTACTTTTAAAAATAGAAAATTGTCATAATTTTTGACTAAATTTCAGAAAAAAATGTCAAAATTCTTTGTCGGATAATTTAGATTATTTAGAATACATGAATATTATTTAAATAATTTATTTAATAAAGTTTTAGATGAAACTAGTAATATAGTTATAAAGTTAGGTAATAATTCTAATAAGCAAGAGGATGATATTATTGATAAAGCTACAAAATAAAAAATAGGGCATATATTATATCTAGCCTGTTTTTTTATTTTTTTATTGTAAACTTATATAAAATAATAGGTTGACAATAAAATGAGGAAATAGTAAAATTTAAATATATTTTGATAATCAAATTAAAATGAGGAGAAAAAAATGAATTTTAAAACAAGAAATCTAATATTAATATCGCTTTTCGCGGCACTTACAGCTATAGGAGCATTTATAAAAATTCCTATTCCTATAGTACCATTTACATTACAATACTTTTTCTGTGCATTAGGAGCTATTTTACTAGGAGCTAAGAATGGTGCTTTAGCTCAAATAGTATACGTTTTAGTTGGTCTTATTGGAATACCTATTTTTACACAGGGTGGAGGTCCTACTTATATTTTTAGACCAACTTTTGGATATTTAATAGGTTTTATTATAGGAGCTTATATAATAGGGAAAATAACTGAAAATTTAAAAGAGGTTAGTATGATTAAACTTTTTGGAACTTGTTTTTTAGGTCTTATAGCTATTTATGTTTTAGGCGTATCATATATGTATTTAATTTATAATTTTTACTTAGGAACTTCAATGAGTTTAGTTATGGCAATAAGTGTAGGAGCAATAGCATGTTTACCTAGTGATTTATTATTAACTTTAATAATATCAATAATTGGATATAAGATAGCAAAGAGATTAAAAACTTTGAGATATTTTTAAAGAAGGGGGAATTATGGATTTTATTTATAGAATAAAGGAAAAAGCACTTAATAATGAAATAATCAATTTAGATGAAGGTATCAAGTTATATAACTATGATGATATTAATTTGTTAACAAGATTTGCTGATGATATAAGAAAAAAATTTCATGGAGATAGAGTAGAATTATGTTCAATAATTAATGGGAAGAGCGGAAAATGTGGTGAAAATTGTGCTTTTTGTGCTCAGTCAAAAAAATTTAAAACTACTATAAAACAATATGATTTATTATCTTATGAAGAGGTTAAAAAAGTAGCATTGGAAAATGAAAAGGAAGGCGTAAATAGATTTTCAATAGTTACATCTGGAAGAGGATTATATGGAAATGATTTAAAAAATGTTTGTATTTATTATAAGCGCTTAAAGGAAGAGTCTAATATAAAATTATGTGCATCTCATGGAATATTAAGTAAAGAATCATTAATAGATTTAAAAGATGCAGGAATAACTAGATATCATCATAATTTAGAAAGTTCTAGAGAGTTTTATTCGAAAATTTGTACATCTCATTCATATGAAGAAAGAATAAAAACAATAAAATTAGCAAAAGAAATTGGATTAGATGTTTGTTCGGGAGGAATTATAGGTCTCGGAGAAAGAATAAAAGATAGAGTTATATTGGCTATTACTTTAAGAGAGTTAGAAATAAAATCAATACCTATAAACGTGTTGACTCCAATAAAAGGAACAGATTTTGAAAAAATGGAACCTTTAAAAGAAGAAGAAATTTTAAGAACAATAGCTGTATTTAGATTTATAAATCCTAAGGCAAAAATTAGACTTGCAGCAGGAAGAGAAAATCTTGAAAATTTTGGACAGAAGGCCTTTAAAGGAGGCGCAAATGCAACTATAACTGGTAATTTATTAACAACTTGCGGTAATAAAATTAAAGATGATATTGATTTAATAAAAAAAGTAGGAATGAGAGTGATTGATAATGAATAAAGGAATATATGTTTTAGGAACTGATACAGATGTAGGAAAAACATTTATAAGTGGATTACTTTTAAGGAAATTAAGAGATGATGGTATAAATGCAGGTTATTATAAGGCTGTTTTAAGTGGAGCTGAAGAAAATGAAGGAAAGTTGGTTCCATTAGATTGCAAAGAGGTTTGCAAAATAGGAAATTTAAAAGAAAATTATGAAAATATGGTTTCTTATGCTTTAAAAAATCCATATTCACCACATTTAGCTTGTGAAATTGAAAATGTTGATATAAGTTTAGAAAAAATAAAAAATGATTATTTAAGAAGTAAAGAAAAGTATGATTTTTTAATATGTGAAGGAAGCGGAGGAATTATATGTCCTATAAGTCTTGGAAAAGAAAGCATAATGTTAAATGATATAGTTAAACTTACAAAACTTCCAATTATATTAGTTTCTAGAAGTGGTCTTGGTGCAATAAATCATACTGTTTTAACGGTTGAATATTTAAAAGTTCAAGGGATAAAAATAGCTGGAATTATATTAAATGAATTTGAAGAAAACAATATCATACATAGGAATAATAAGGAAACAATAAAATTTATTACTGGAATAAATAACATAGTGACTGTTCCTAGAATAAATGATATAGATGACTTTGATCTTAATAATCTTCAGGAGGTTTTCAATGAACTATAAAGAAGAATTAATATTTAAGGACTTAAAATATATATGGCATCCATGTTCACAAATGAAGGATTATGAAGACTTAAAACCAATAATAATAAAAAGAGGAGAAGGACCATATATTTTTGATTTAGATGATAAAAAATATTTAGATTGTGTAAGTTCCTGGTGGTGTAATTTGTTTGGACATTCTAACAAAAGAATTAACGAAGCATTAAAAAAGCAAGTTGATCAACTAGAACATGTTATTTTTGCTAATTTTTCTAATTTACCAGCAATAGAATTAAGTGAAAGACTTATAAATATTACTGGGGATAAGCTTAATAAGGTGTTTTTTTGTGATAACGGTTCTTCAGCGGTTGAGGCAGCAATAAAAATGAGTTTTCATTATAATAAACAAATGGGCAGAGTAAAAAAGAGAAGGTTTGTAGCTTTAGAAGGTGCTTATCATGGGGAAACTATAGGAGCTTTATCTATGGGTGGACTTGATATATATAGTGAAGTATATAAGCCATTAATGATAGATGTTATAAGAGCAGAAGCACCAGATTGTTTTAGGTGCAAATACGGAAAGAATAGAGAGTTGTGTAACTGCGAATGTTTTGAGAATATTGATAATTTATTAAAAGAAAATAAAGATGAAATATCAGGTATTATAATAGAGCCTTTAATACAAGCAGCTGCTGGAATGAAAATATATCCAGCATTATACTTGGAAAAGCTTAGAAAAGCCTGTGATAATTATGATGTTCATTTTATAGCAGATGAGATAGCAGTTGGTTTTGGAAGAACTGGAAAGATGTTTGCTGTTGAACATGGAAGTGTATGTCCAGATTTTATGTGTTTGTCTAAAGGACTTACAGGTGGCTATATGCCTATGGCTCTAGTACTTACAGGTGATAATATATATAAATGTTTTTATGATGATTATAATAAGCATAAAGCTTTTATGCATTCACATACTTATTCCGGAAATGCTTTGGGGTGTGCGATTGCTATTGAAGTTTTAAATATATTCGAAGATGAAAACATCTTAATTAGTATTAATGAAAAAGGAAAAGTTTTGAATAGGAAATTAAGAGAGGCGTTATTAAATAACAAAAATGTTGGGGAAATAAGAAGTTTGGGAATGATAAATGCTATAGAGATTGTAAAAGATAAAGAAACAAAAGAAGCATTTAATAGTAGTGAGAGAATTGGGTATGAAATTTATAAAGAAGCCTTAAAAGAAGGGCTATTACTTAGACCGTTAGGAGATGTTTTGTATTTTAACCCACCATATATAATAAATGAAAAAGATATGGATTTTATGGTTAATGTTACTAAAAGGTGTATTGAAAAAATTTTAATGTAATTGCTATTTTGGGTAAATGTTGATTTTAGATATATTTTAAGTCTTAACTAATTTTACAAATAGCTTTCAATTAAAGTTAATACTAGTTTAAATAATAAACTAATTTAAAAAGATAGACTTAATATGCTATCTTTTTATTTTTTTATAATACTTACATATTAATTAGTGAATTTAAGAAACATTTAAGATTTTTTTTGTTAAAAAGAATCACATGAATTCAAAAGGTTGTGGTATTATTAGAATAAAAGATTTGTGAGGGAGGATTTTCATGAAAAAGAAATTAATAATAGCAATTTCAACTGTTGTAATACTTACGGGGGTTGGAGTTGGAAGTTATTACTTAAAAACAAGTATGAATAAATCTAATAAAGCAAATATGGAGTTTTACATAGTCCCATCAACTGATAAGGTGTTTATAAATGGAGAAATAAGACCAGAAAATACAGATACAATTTACTTAGAGCCAACAAGAGGAGAAGTAGATAAAGTAAACGTCAAAAATGGAGATGTTGTAAAAAAAGGAGAACCTTTATTTACATATAAAAATGCAGCTGTTGAAGGGCAGATTGAACAGCTACAATTTCAATTAACATCAGCTAAAAAAGAAAGAAATGCCTTAGTGAAACAAAAGGAAGAAATGAAAAAAAAAGAGACTGAGGCTAAGAAACAAATAGAAGAAGCCCAAAAGAATATGGAAGCTATGAAAAGTCAAAAGAGGGAAGTAGCTTCTAACCAAAGTCAGCTAGCTGAAATTTCAAATATGACTAAGGGACAACAAATGCCAACTAATATTGGATCATCTCAAATTTCAACAGAAAGTGTTGATAATCAAATAAGTCTTTTAGAGAAACAAATAAAATCATTAAAAGAAAAAGAATATTACACTGTTAAGGCATCAATTAATGGGAAAATTATAATGAGTGAAAATAAAGGAAATCCAACAGAACCTTACATAAAAATAGAATCTAATAATTACTATATAAGTGGATCTGTTAATGAGAAAGATCAGCCTAAGATAAAAGAGGGGCAAGAAGTTTATATAAATATATTATCAACAAATCAAAATATAAAAGGAAAAATAACTAAGGTTTCAAGTAATCCTGAAAATGGATCATCATCAGCCTTAATGGCAGCTAAAAGCAGCGTACAGACTGGGGGAGGAAATAGTATGTCTTATTATACTGTAGATATAACTCCAGATACTCAAGAGGGATTAACTAATGGATTTCATGTTCAGGCTTCAGTAAATCTAGAACAAAAACCAATAGAAATTCCAAAGAGTGCAATACTTAAAGATGATTCAGGTAAAGAATATGTATTCTTAAATGTTGATGGAAAACTTAAAAAACAACAGGTAACATATTCAAATAAAGAGGGCGATAAAGACAAAGTTATTGTTAATGGATTAAAAGAAAGTGATGAAGTTGTAACTAATCCTAGTATATCCATGAAAGAGGGTATGGCTGTTGAGTAACATAGTAGAAGTAAAAAATCTAAATAAGTATTACAATTTAGGAAAAGAAAAGTTTCATGTTTTGAAGGATGTTAATTTGTCTATTGAACAAGGTGATTTTGTTATGATAATGGGGAAATCAGGTAGTGGTAAAACTACTCTTATGAACCTTTTAGGACTTTTAGATAGATTTGAAAATGGTACATATATGTTTAATAATGAAGATGTAAGTAAGTTGAAAGAGGATAAGAAGGCTAATATAAGAAATAGATATATGGGGTTTATATTTCAACAGTTTCATCTAATAAATTCTATGACTATTGGGAAAAATGTTGAACTTCCTCTTTTATATAATGGAAAAAGCGTACCAAAGAAAGAGAGAGAAGAGCTTGTTGATAGATACCTTAAAATGGTTGGTTTATTAGAAAAGAAAAAACAATATCCACTTGAATTATCAGGAGGGCAACAACAAAGGGTAGCTATTGCAAGAGCACTTATAAATAATCCTTATGTAATATTTGCAGATGAGCCTACTGGTGCTTTAGATAGTAATACTAGCACTGAAATAATGGAAATATTAAAAAGTTTAAACAAGGATAATAAAACCATAATAATGGTAACTCATGATGAGGATTTAACTAAATACGCAAATAAGATAATACGTGTTAAGGATGGAGCAATAACAAGGGGGGCAGAGGATGTCAGCAATTAATTTAATTAAAACTGCCATTGCTAGTTTAAAATTCCATAAGCTAAGAACTTTCCTAACAATGATAGGAATAATTATAGGAATAAGCTCAGTTGTTACAATATTGTCTGTTGGAGATGGATTAAAAGCTTATGTTCTTCAATCTTCAGAAGAAACTAATGCTAATAAGATAAGTGTAACATTTACTCCAGATAATTATGAGGCAAATATGGAAATTATAGAACCTTTCACTAAATCTGATATAAATGGAATAGAAAGCTTAAAAGGAGTTGAAAAAGCTAAGGCATCACAAGGATTTATGGGTATGATGAGTTTTTCAAGTAGTCAACTTCAATATTTTGATAAAAATCAATTTGCTATTCTAAATTCATATGAAGGTAAAAATGAAAAGGTGGAATATGGAAGATGGTTTAGAAAAGGGGAAGAAAATGATAACTTAATAGTATTAGAACATAATACAGCCAAAGAATTGTTTAATCCAATTGAAAGTGGAATAGGAAAAGCCGTAACAATGAATGGTATTAACTACGAGGTTATAGGAATACTTCCAAAAGTTGATATTATGGGATTTGGTCAAGATACAACAAGTTATGTTTCTAAAAAAGCCATTGATAATATGACAAACGGAGAGAAAATTATGTCTTTAGATATATCAGTAAAAGGAAATGTAAGTAAAAAAGATGTGTTTAAAGAAGTAAATAAATATTTAATGGCCAATCACCCAAATATAGGTGGAAAATATAAAATGCAAGATCCAGAGGAAATAACAAAGGCTTTTGAAAAAGTAATAGGAGGATTAACTAAATTTATAGCATTTATAACAGGAATTTCTCTTTTAGTTGGAGGAATAGGGGTTATGAACATAATGTATGTTTCAGTTTCAGAAAGAAAAAGAGAAATTGGTATAAGAAGAGCAATAGGTGCAAAACCTAACAGCATACTATTACAATTTTTATTTGAAGCAGTATTAGTAACTTTGCTTGGTGGACTAATAGGAATATTGTTAGGATATTTAGTTGCAAAAGGAGCAGGAGCATTCATGCCATTTAAACCAATACTTACATTAAGTACATTTACAGGGGCTACTATTATCTCAATAATAGAAGGAATTATCTTTGGAATAATTCCGGCCTATAATGCTTGTAAGTTAGATCCTATAAAGGCAATATATAGATAAAGACTATAATATAAAAAAGATATGAAAAACTTAAGTTTTTCATATCTTTTTTATTTTTAGATCTAAATATTAAATTACTTACTTTCAAAGCCATAAAGATGTTTCTTTTTGTATAAAAAGTATCCAAATAAAGCTGGGAAAATAATTGAAATTATAAGTGATTTAATATTAAATCCATGTAATACTGTTGAGTAAATTAAGTTAGCAAGAAATAATAAATAATAAAGATATATTCCTAAAGCTTTTTTCATTAATATTAATATAACTGATATTAATAATATTGTGGCACTTATTAAACCTATTACAATTATAGATTTGTTTAAACCTAATTTTTCAATTGGTATTCCCTTTTGTTTAAGATTGTTTTGAACAGATGGAATTAAAAGGCATATATTGCTGAAATATGTTATGAAAACACTTATAATTGTTAGTACTGATAAAGTTATTATTCCAGCGCCTAATTTATTCTCTTTATTAATTTCCATAAAATGACCTCCCATAATTTTATTTATTCAAATATAACATAAAAATGAACAGGTTGTGAAAGAAAAAAGTAGATTATTAACAAATTTAAGGTTATTTTAAGAAAAATTACTAAAAAAGATTAAAAGAGATTTAGATATAATGCTTTATAAATAATTAAAAATATAATCTAAGGAGGAAATAGAAATGGCTAAGAATAATAAAAAGAAACCTAAAAAAGTTAAAACTAAAATAGTAGAAAATGCTGAAATTCAAGAATAAAAATAATAAATATTAAAATTGAAATTACAAAAACTTATTAGGCTATGTTTTAAAAACTATTAGTATTTAAAACATAGTCATTTATTATTAAATTTTACTTTAATAAATTGAAAACTATTTTCTACTTTTTTATAAACTTCAATCAAAGATGATATAATCTACAGAGATTTGTAAAAAGGGGGATTAGTTAGTGGAAATAATGGAAATTTTAAAGGCAATTTTGCTTGGTATAGTTCAAGGAATTACGGAGTGGTTGCCAGTAAGTAGTACAGGACATATGATTTTAGTGGAGGAATTTATTAGTTTTAACCTTTCACCAATATTCATAAGTACATTCTTTGTTGTTATTCAGTTTGGTTCTATTTTGGCAGTACTAATGCTATTTTTTAAGAAGTTAAATCCTTTTGATCCATCAAAAAGTAGCATGGAAAAGAAGGAGACAATTGATTTGTGGACAAAGGTTATTATAGCTATAATACCATCTGGAATAATAGGATTATTGTTTGATGACAAAATAGAAGAAGCATTTTTTAATGCCAAGACAGTTTCATTAATGTTAATTGTTTATGGTATTGCTTTTATAATTGTTGAAAATAGAAATAAATCACCTAGATTTGAAACTTTAGAAAGCCTTACATATAAAACAGCATTTTTAATAGGATTATTTCAAGTTTTAGCTTTAATACCTGGGACATCAAGATCAGGAGCAACAATAATAGGGGCAATTTTATTAGGAACATCAAGATTTGTTGCGGCAGAGTTTTCATTTTTCTTAGCTGTTCCAACAATGCTTGGAGCAAGTGCATTAAAACTTATGAAAGCAGGATTTGTATTCACTGGATTTGAATGGATGGTTCTTTTAGTAGGTTCAGCAGTAGCTTTTATTGTTTCAATATTTGCTATTAAATTCTTAATGGGTTACATTAAAAATCATGACTTTAAAGTATTTGGTTATTATAGAATTATCCTAGGAATAATTTTAATAGCTTACTTTTACTTTGTAAAATAATTTAGAGTAAATTTCTACATCAAAGCTAAAGAATAGAGAGTATAGTATATTTTGAGAGTTATTAATTTAAATAATCCTTAAAATATACTTTTTTTAATTTAGAGTTTTTGAATAAAATACCAATAGTTTCTTATAAAAACATAGATTTCATGCTGTAATATTAAAGTTTTTATACTAGTTAAAAAAATAATTATTTTGGAGAAAAATTCTAGAAATGATTTAAAAACTATTGAAAACAATATCATGAAAATGTTATCATTATAAAGAAATGTTAACAAAATATTAATATGGAAGGAGAGTTGTGAGAGTGAATACAGGGAAAAGGATAAAATTTATTACAATTTCAACTTTATTTACTTTCTTATTTAGTTTTTTTCCTCAAATGTCAGTTTGGGCAGCAGAAGAAAAAACTAATTCTAACGAAGTACAAAAAACAATAGTTAAAAACCAATGTGAGAATTTTGCAGTGGTTGTTGGCGATTTTATGCAGAAAAATGGTAACGATTCCGATTGGGATCCAACTAATATGAAAGGGCTCCTTAAAAAGTACAAAAATGGTATATATGAAGGAACTTTAAAGCTTAAGGCTGGAAAGTACAATTATAAAATTGCTATGAATGGTACTTGGAAAGAAAGCTATGGAAATAATGGAGGAAACATAGAATTAAATGTTCCTAAAGATGAAGATGTAACATTTAGATTAGATTATAATAAGAAAAAAGTTTATGATTCTATAAATAATGCAGATAAATTTAAAAATGAAGCAATATTTGTAGGCAATATAAAGGATTTAATTGAAGGCGCTTCTGATTGGAATCCTGGGGATTCTTCTGAAAAGCTTGATTATTTAGGTGGAGGAATTTATAAAAAAACTTTTCCTATAAAAGAAAGTGCACAGGGAAAAGATTTTAATTTAGAATATAAAGTTTCTTATAATGGTGTTTGGAATAATGGGGAAGTTAAGGAAAATCAGAAAACAGTTATTCCTAAGGGAACAAAAAATATAACTATTTTAGCTGATTATTTAGGAGATTATGTTACAGATTCTATAAAATCACCTAATCTTTCTAATACAATTTCTTTAATTGGAACAGTTAGAGGAAATGATAAAGAAAATTGGGATATTAATAATAAAGATTTTGAAATGCATAATATAGATGGAAGTAAGGTTATTTATTCTAAATTAATTAAAAAAGGGACTTATGAGTATAAAGGACTTTTAAATCACTCTTGGAATGGTGGAGGAATACCATCACAAGGAAATATTACTTTAAATGTGCCAAAGGATAGATATGTTGTATTTATGGCAGACTTAAAGGAAAACAAAATCTTTGATTCAATAAATAATCAAAATGATATAAGTAAAGCTCTAGGATTAAAAGTTAAAGAGGATGATAAGACTACTGGAAAAGATGATATAAGTGATAAGAATAATACATCATCTCATAAAGAGTCTACTAAACCAAATAGTGATAAAAACAAAGAAGTAAAAAGTCCAGTAATAAATAATGATGGTACAGTTACTTTTAATACTAAATTTGATGGAAAAGAATTATATCTTATAGGTTCAATGATTTCTTGGGATACAAATAAAGAGATTTCAATGAAAAAAGGAGAAAATGGAATATTCAGTGTAACAATACCTTTATCAGGGGGAGTTTATGAATATAAATTTAAACCTAATAAGGATAATTGGGATGGTTCATTTAAAGATCCATTAAACAAAGATGGTGCAAATGGAAATTCAGTTTTAAAAATGCCTGGATTAGAAATTTCAGGAGAGGGGTTGGAAGTAGGTAAAGATACAAATTTAGTTACTTATATTTATGATGAGACAGGAGCTAAAAAAGAAACTAAGGCTACTTTAACATTACTTGAACCTGTGAAAGGAGTATCAATAGAAGGAAATACAATAAAGGTTTCTAAGGATGCTGATACAAGTAAAAAAGTAAAAGTAAAAGCTACTGATGGGAAATACACAGTTACTAAGGAATTTTCTATTTCTAAAAAGATGTTTACATACAAAATAAACTATTTTAGATATGATGGAAATTATGATAAATGGAATTTATGGATGTGGGGAGAGGGCTTAGAAGGAAAATCTTTTGATTTCAACAAAAAAGATGAAGCTGAAAAAGGATTTACAGAAGCTGTTTACAAATTCCCTTCAAATAAAATGAATTTTATGATAAGAAAAGGAAACTGGGAAGATAAAGATGTTCCTCATGACAGAAGTATAGAAGTTAAAAATGGAAATGAAGTTGAGGTTTGGTTGATTCAAGGAGATGATAATGTTTACTACAATAAAAAAGATGTTGACACTTCTCCTAAACTTTTTTCAGCCTTAATGGATAGTTCTACTGATATATTAGTAACTTCAGCTGGGAAAATGGAAGAGGGAGATTTGGCTTCATTTAAGTTAGTTGATAAAACAACTAATAAAAATATAGATATTAAGGCAGTTAAAGTTGGAGAAAATGAAGCTAAGGTAACAGTTGAAAAAGGATTCTTTGGAACTCCTGAAATTGATCCAAGTCATTTGTATGAGGTAAGTAGCCATGATTTCAGAGGAACTAATGTTAAAATGAGAAAAATATTAGATTCCCCAAAATATTTTTACAAAGGAAATGATTTAGGATTAACTTATAAAAGTAATGAATCAACATTTAAGGTATGGGCACCAACAGCCAAAGAAGTTAGTGTCTCAATATATGATAATGCAGGAAAATATGATAAAAGTGGAAAAGTAACTGATAATACAGGTGGAAGAGAAATCAAAATGACTAAAGCTGAAAATGGAGTATGGAGCTTAAAGGTTAACGAAAACTTAGAAGAAAAATACTACATGTTTAAAGTTACATTACCAGATGGAAAAACTAATTATGCTATAGATCCATATGCAAAGGCAGTTTCAGCCAATGGACAAAGAGGGGCAATAATTGATTACTCAAAAACTAACCCAGAAGGATGGGGAAGTGTTAAGAGACCTTCCATGATAAATCCAACTGATTCTATTCTTTATGAAATGCATGTAAGAGATTTCTCTATTTCTACTAATTCAGGAATAAAGAATAAAGGGAAATTTAAAGGAATATCAGAAGAGGGAACAACTATTCCTAAAACTTCAGTAAAAACAGGATTAGATCATTTAAAGGAATTAGGAATAACAACAGTTCACTTATTACCTTCATTTGATTATGCATCAGTAAATGAAATGAGTGATAAACCACAATATAACTGGGGATATGATCCTCAAAACTATAATGCATTAGAAGGTTCATATTCAAGCAATGCACAGGATCCAAAAGCTAGAATTAAAGAGTTTAAAGAAATGGTGCAAACTCTTCATAAAAATGGAATAAGAGTAGTTATGGATGTAGTTTATAATCATACTTATGGAATAGGAGAAAACTCACCATTTGATAAAATAGTTCCAGGATATTTCTACAGAAGTAATGATAAAGGAAAATATACAAATGGTTCAGGATGTGGTAATGAGGTTGCTACAGAAAGACCTATGGTTAGAAAATATATAAAAGATTCTGCTAAACACTTAGTTAAGGATTATGATATAGATGGATTAAGATTTGATTTAATGGGGTTAATAGATACAAAAACAATGAGTGAATTAACTTCTGAAATAAAGAATGAAATTGATCCTAGTATAATAATCTATGGGGAACCATGGCAAGCTGGGGGAAGCTCTCTTCCTAGTAATGAGCAAACAGTAAAAGGAACTCAAAGAGGAAAAGGATTTGCTGTATTCAATGATAATTTTAGAGGGGCAATAAAAGGTGATAGTGATGGATATGGAAAAGGATTTGCAACTGGTGCCCAAGGTAAAGAAGGTGCCATAGCAGAGGGTGTTAAAGGATCAGTTGATGATTTTGCAAGTAGTCCAAGTGAAACTATAAACTATGTAACAGCTCACGATAATTTAGATTTATGGGATAAAGTAATAAAATCTTCTGGAAAAGAAAAAGAAGCAGGATTTTTAGAATTACATGATGGAAAATTAGTAGGTGATGATGCTAAAAAATATTCATCAGTTCAAGAAGCTGTTGAAAAGAAAGCTAAACCTTATAGTGTAATAAAAGAGAAAAATCCATTAGATAATGAATATGTGAGAAGAAGTATTTTAACAACTGCTATAACAATGACTTCACAAGGAATTCCATTTTTCCAAGCTGGAGATGAATTTTTAAGAAGTAAATATGGAGATCATAATAGTTATAGAAGTCCAGATGCAATAAATCAAATTAATTGGCAAAATAAACAAAATTTCAATGGAGTATTTGATTATTATAAAGGATTAATCTCTTTAAGAAAATCTCATCCTGCCTTTAGAATGAGTACAAAATCTGCCATTGAAAGCAATTTAGTTATAAGAAAAGCCAATGATAATATAGTAGTTTTTGAACTTAAAAACTTTGCAAATGGAGACTCTTGGAAAAATATTGTTGTTGCATATAACGGAAATAATTCTGAAAAAGAAATTTTTCTTCCTCATACTGGAGATTGGAATGTTGTTGTAAATGAACATAATGCAGGAACAAAAGTATTAGAAACATTGAAAGGAACAGACAAGGTTAAAATAGCTCCTTTATCAACTAAGGTTTTATATGATGAGAGTATAGAGGGAGAAACTCAAACTCCTACTAAAATAGAGATAACTCCATCAAAATTAAATTTAGATTTAGGAAAATCTTCCTTTATAAAAGCTTTAGTGAAAGATCAAAATGGAAGAATAATTTCTAATGCTGATTTAAAATGGAATGTTTCAGATAACTCAGTAGTAAAGGTTGATTCAAGCAATGGAAAAGTAACAGCTTTAAAAGAAGGAAAAGCAGTTATTACATTGAGTATTGGAAATATCAAAAAAGAAGTTCAAGTTGAAGTTACAAACTTAGTTCCAAGCAAAATAGAATTAAATGGTGGAAATTTAGTTTATACATCTAAAAATATTTCACTTACTGGAGTAGTAAAAGACCAATTTGGTCAGGTTATGACTGGGGAAGACATAACTTGGAGTTCATCAGATGAAAATATTGCAAAGGTATCTTCCTTAGGAGAAGTTCAAGGATTAAAGGAAGGAAAGGTAATAATTACAGCTAAATGTGGAAATGCTAAGGCTGAAAAAGAAATAGAAGTTAAAAAATATACTAAAAATTATATTGAATTTACTTATGTGAGAGATGATAAAAATTATAATGGGTGGAATATTTGGACTTGGCAAACAGGAATTAAAGATGGAGAACAAGACTTCACAGAATTTAAAGATGGAAAGGCAAAGGCTAAGTTTGAGATTGCACCAGATACAACAAAAGTTGGATTTGTTTTAAGAAAAGGAACTAACTGGGCAGAGAAAGATGCATATTCTTCAGACAGATATATAAATATAGATCCATCAATGAATGTTACTAAGGTAACAGTTAAAAGTGGAGTGGGAGATTTCTTCCAAGTTCCAGCCATTAAAAATGCTGAAATAAATCAAGGAAACTTAGATTTAAAATTCAGAGATGAAGCATTGTATGAAGAAAATGCTCAAAACAAAATAGAGAAAGTACAAGCTAAAATTACATTCCCAGGTTTATTATTTAAAGATTCAAAAGTTTATGATATGACTTATGATTCTAAAAAGGAATTCTTTGGATACACATTAAAAGATATTAAACCAGGTAAGTATGAATATAGTTTTTTAGTTACTAAAGATGGTAAAACAACAGAAACTGAAAAGAAAACCATAGAATATAATCCATTAAAAATAAATGGAGAGGTTTCATTCTCACCAAATGCTATAAATTGTGATCAAAATACTCTTTTAACTCTTAATTTAAGTGGAAGTGACTTTAAAAAAGATAATATAAGAGAAATTTATATGGATCTTACTAAAGTAGGTGGTCCTAATAAAGTTGTAATGGATTTAAACCTATTAAAAGATGGTAAGATAAGTGAAACAATTGGAGTAAGAGATGATATTACATCAGGAGATAAGGAAATTCCAGTTGTTATAGTTGATAAAAATGGAGATTTTCATAAGCAATCAGGAAAATTAAGAGTTAAATCAAAGGTTGGAAAAGATGCTTTAGATTTTGGATTTGATGAATCAAGAATATACTTCACAGTAACAGATAGATTCTTCAATGGAGATAAAAGTAATGACGATCCTCATGGAAATCATTATGATAAGAAAAATCCATATACTTATCATGGAGGAGATTTAAAAGGATTAACAGATAAAATACCTTACTTAAAAGAGCTTGGAATAAATACAGTTTGGATAACTCCAATAGTTGAAAATACTGACTTTAATCAAATGTTCTTTAAAGGTGGAAATCAATATTCATATCATGGATACTGGGCTAAGAATTTTGAAAAACTAGATCCACATTTAGGAACTATGAAAGATTTAAAAACATTAATAGACACGGCTCATGAAAATGGAATAAAAATCATGGTTGATGTTGTTTTAAATCATGCTGGATATGGAATGAAGAGTGTAGAAGCAAATAAGGGCGCTAATAACTATCCAACAGATAAGGATAGAGAAGTGTTTAAAGGAATGTTTAGAGAACACCCAGGTAATGATTTTATAACTGAAGAATCAGCAGGACTTCCAGATTTCAAAACAGAGGATCCAAAAGTTAGACAAAAACTAATAGATTGGCAAACTGGATGGATAGAAAAAAGTAAAACAGAAAAAGGTAATACAATAGATTACTTTAGAATAGATACTGTTAAACATGTTGATAATACTACTTGGAAAGCATTTAGAAATAAATTAACAAAAATAAATCCAAACTTTAAAATAATTGGAGAATATTTTGGTGCTGATATAAATAGTGATGGAGGACAACTTCAAAATGGACAAATGGATGCTTTGTTAGATTTTGGATATAAATATAAAGCAAGAGATTTTGTAAATGGGAATATTGAATCTTCATCAGCTTATTTAAATAATAGAGCAAGTAAAATAAATAATACTAAGTTAATGGGTCAATTCTTAAGCAGTCATGATGAGGATGGATTCTTAAAAACTGTGGGAGATGACTTAGGAAAACAAATGTTAGGTGCCTCACTTCAAATTACAGATAAGGGCATTCCTGTTATCTATTATGGAGAAGAACTTGGAATGTCTGGATGGAATGGATTTGAAAAAGGCGATCAAAACAGATACGATATGGATTTTTCAAGATTAAAAGATCCTAAATATAAAAAAATTCATGATCACTATGAAAAACTACTTAATATAAGAAAAGAATACTCAAAAGTTTTCTCAAAAGGAAGTAGACAAACTATTGGAGGAAATAATAAAGAAGGATATTCAGCAATATTAAGAAGTTATAATGGAGAAAATATAATTGCAGTATTAAATGATCAAAAAATAAATAGAAATGTAACATTTAAAACAAGCTTTAAAGAAGGAACTAAACTTCAAGATTTATATGGTGGAAAAGAATACATTGTTTCTAAAGATGGAAATGTAACAGTTAACTTACCTTCTATGGAGGATGGAGGAACTTCTATACTAGCTCCTAAGAAGGATTTAATTAAACCATCAGTAATAAATAACGTTCCAACAATAAATGCTAAAGATACCACATTAAAATTTGGAGAAAAATTTGATCCTATGAAAGGTGTAACAGCAACAGATAAAGAAGATGGAAATATTACTTCAAAAATTCAAATTGTTGAAAACACAGTTAATGTAGAAAAAGCAGGAACATATAATGTGATTTACAAAGTAACTGATTCAAGAGGAGAATCAGTTACAAAAGAAATAAAAGTTAAGGTTAATGAAAAACCAGTACCATCTGTAGTTCATGTAAAAAGAATTAGATTAAATAGACATAGTGTCAAAATAAAAGAAAATCATAGCTTTAAATTAAAAGCTAGAATATTCCCCAAAATAGCTACTAATAAAGAAGTGGTCTGGGTTTCAAGTAATCCTAAAGTAGCTAGAGTAGATCAAAATGGTAAGGTTACTGCTTTAAGAAGAGGAAAAGCTTATATAACAGCAATAACTAAAGATGGATATGTTATGGATACTTGTAAAGTTAAAGTTGTAAGAGATAATTTCTACGGTGATATGAAAATAATAGGCCATATAATTATAATATCATCATGGGATATGATTAATGGATATGATTATAATAGTGTAATTGCTGAAACTACATTTGATTATCTTTTCAATTGTTCCATATAAATATATCTTAAAAATTAAAAAAAGAAAGCTATCCTTAATTTAAGGATAGCTTTCTTTTAAATAAAATTGCATTAACACTTAAGTGAAAGTTATTTTTTATTATATAACTAATTTTCTATATTATATATAAATAATAGTAATTTAACTTGTTTATGAAAAAGGAGTATTATTAATATGTAAATAAAATGCAAAATGTTTTGGGAGGAATTTTATATGGAAAATAAAGTTATAAAATCATATTGGGGCGTTGAATTAAATCCAAGATTTACAGATTTAGGATCTAAGAAACTATGTATAATATTACCAGGGATAGCTTATTATTTAGATAAATCTTACTTAGACTATTCTAAACAATTAGCTAATGAATTAGGATATGATACCATAGAAGTTGAGTATGGATATCAAATAAATAGAAGTAAGTTTGATATTGAAAAAGAGTTTAGTATTATGGTTTCAGAAACATTAGAGGTTATAGATAATGCTTTAAACAAAGAATACGAAGAACTTTTGATAATAGGAAAAAGCATAGGAACAAGCGTACAACATTTTGTTAATAAAGATTTAAAAGAAAGATTTAATAAAGTAAATAACATATACATAAGTCCTATAGATAAAACTTTAAATGAGTTTGGTTTAGAGAGTAATTCTTTAGTTATTTTTGGAGATGAGGATACTCTTTTATCTTATGAAAATAGAAAGAAAATAGAAGCAAGAGAGGATTTAGAAAGCTTTGTAATAAGCGGTGCTAATCATCCTTTAGATATTAAAAATAATGTTATGGAAACAGTAGAGGCTTTAAAGGAAAGCTTAGAAGCTGAATATAATTATATAGTTAAATAAGAATTCTTATTATTCTTGTTTTAATATATAAGAAAAAAGAGTGTAGTATTTAAAATATTACACTTTTTTAGTTATTTTAGTTTAATTAGCACCTATTTTAAGCTCTTTAATTTGTTTTATAATAATATTTTATTAATTAATTATAATTTATTGAAAATAAGTAAAATCAAGTGATATAATTATTGTAGGGAAACGATTTCATGAGATAAAAGTGTAAATAAAGTATGGGAGAGAGAATATATGGTACTAGGATTTTTTGCAGCAATAATTTTTATTTTAATTCAAATAGGAATAGTAGGATATTTAATTTATATCTTATATTCTAAGAAGGATGAGGATGTTAAAAACTTTGATGAAGAAGATTTAAAAGCTAATTTAAACTTAAGGAAGATGATAGTAATAGAGAGTTTAATTTCCTTAGTTCTTTATGGTGTTTTAATAAGTAATAGTGAAATATTAACTTTGGGAAGAGGAGAGGTTTTAACTTTAGGAATTTTAATATTAATTGGTCTTATGATGGTTTATCTTTATCTTCTTGATAATTTTATTATTAGAGTTAAAGAGTTTCATAAAAATGATGAAAAGAAAATTATTGTTTAAAAACTAAATTAAACTTTTAAAACAATATAAAATATTATTTATTTTTTTATTTTGATTTTTAAGGATAAAAGTGAATGAGAATTTTTGTTATGGTGTTCTAAAGTATAATTTAAAAGAGGTTAGTAATGTTTTTAAGGAAGAAATTGAAGTGGAAGGACCATATGGAGTTCATTTTTATAATGCTTTAGATGAAATTAGAGAAGAAGCAACTAGTAATTTAAAAAAATGGACAAGGATTCTTTTTCTGAGATTATAGGAAAGACATATTATGTACAATATAGATGTGAAGAGATATATGAAAGATTAAAAGGAATAGAGAAAGAGCTTTGTGAATTAAAATAAAAAGATTTCAAGCTATTGAAGCTTGAGATCTTTTTTAGAATTTAATTAAATATAAAGAGTATAAAAGTTATTTTATACTTTGAGGAAAATTAAATAACCAGTTATTCCTCAAATAAGCATTTTTAATGTCTAGTAGACACATAGTGTTATTTAAATTTTTGTAATATGCTGGGGAATAATTTACTATATCCATATCTGAAAAGTTTATATATGCTCCTTTTGTATAAGGAAGCATTGATTGTCTAAAGTTTTCAATCCATTCAATATTAGTATTTTCATTATCACTTTCATTCCATCTAGAAATATATTGAATTAAATAATGTGCAAATCTATGGGCATAGCTTGTATTTGGGGAGAAATTCTCTACTATTTTACCACCAAATGGTATTATTAATATTCCATGATAGAATCCAGAAGAAGGTTCATTATTTAAGTTATATAATATTGTATTTATTGCTTCATCACTTAAGGGCTCATAGATATAGCTACTGCTATTTTTAAAGTAATTATTAGGAGGTTGTTTTTCTCCAATAATATTTACTGCATCTATAAAAGGAATATATTCTATTATTTCAGAGGCTTTATTTGGTATGCATAATATTTGGTTAATAATTATTTTGGTTTCTTCAAGAGACGCATAACTAAAACCTTCTAATATACTGCCAGATTTACTTACAGTAAGTTCTAGGGTAACTCTTTTATCTGCATAATACATGAAATTATCATAGTTTCTTATAACATCGAAATTCATAAAATCAGGCCAAGTTATTTTAATGAAAGTGATATTTTTTACAGGTCTAATTTTGAATGTAAGTTCTACAATAACACCAAAGTTTCCACCACCACTACCTTTTATTGCAAAAAATAAATCCGAGTTATAAGAGTTAGTTGCAATAACAAGTTTCCCTTTTTCATTTATTAATTTTACAGAGGTTAAATTATCACAACATAGTCCATAAAGTCTTGAGGAAAGACCAACACCACCGCCTGAAACTAAGCCAGCAACACCAACTTCTTTGCAAGTGCCACCGGTGAATTGGTAACCTAGTTTATATAATTTATCATATAAATCCCCAAGTAGAAAACCAGAACCTATGGTAACTGTGTTTGTATAATCATTAACTTTTAAAGTTTTTAAATTTGACATATCTAAAAGAAGAGAATAGTTTGCACTACAGAAACCTTCATAATTATGTCCTCCACCTCGTATTCTCAAGTTAACGTAATTTTCTTTAGCCCAAATAACTGCATTACTTACATCATCAATGTTTTTAGCATAAACAATAGCTACAGGATAATAATCGAAATATAAGTTGTAGAGTGTTCTAGCTTCATTATAATTAGTGTCAGAAGGTAAAATTATTTCTCCAGTTAATTTTGAAGTATTATATTCTAAAGGCTGAATTCCTTGATAAAACTTAAAAAAGTTACTAGGATCATATTTAGTTTTTATTTCTCTCAAAATTGGATAATTATAACCAAAGTATTGATATTGCCAATTTGAAATATTGAAATCTGTAAAGCCTCTATAGTTTCCAACGCCAACTGTATCTATATAATCTTTAAAGTTAGCTGTCCAATGTTTGTTTAATATTTCATCATCATACTTTCTCCATACACATTTTATTTGAAGAAGATAGTGTGCTTGTCTATGTGGAAATGAGGCTGTGTTATTAGGATAGGATAATACTTTACCACCTAAAGATAGCATTTCAATAGAGTGAAGGAAACCGCATGGTGCTATTTCAACTAAATTAAGGATTTTCTTTATTTCTGTTTCTGATAAGTCAACATAAAGGAATGATCCACTATTTTTAAACATATTAGGAGGTAAACACTCTTCATCCCATAACTTTATAATATCTTTATATGGAGCTGTTTTTAAAGTGAAATATAAAGGGGATGTTATTTCAAAGAGAGGAGTTAAAAGTTCAGTAACTTCATCTTTAGGTCCAAAAAATTGTCCACTTATATTAAGATTTAATTTGTTACATTCATTTTTTTCAAAAACTAAATTCATTGTTAATCTTTCATCAGTATTATAGGCAAATTTTTGGAATGCATCTATTAAGGAAATATCATAATTAATAGGCCATGAACTTTTGAAATAAGTTATATCTGAAACTTTATATATTTTAAATTTAATTTCTGTTATAACTCCAAAACTAGAGGGTTGAGCACCTTTTATTGCCCAAAATAAATCCCAATTAGTAGTAGAATTTACAGTTAGTTTTTGAAAATTTGCATCGATTAATGTTAACTCTATAATATTATCCATACTAAAGCCAAGATATCTTGTTGAGTAGCCAATACCAGCAGCAGTTGAAAGTCCAACAACACCAACATCTGCACAAGTTCCACCAGGTATAGTAAAGCCTCTATCAGCAAGAAAATTATAAACATCTCCAAAATTTGCGCCACCGCCAATAGTTGCTGTTAAATTTTCCTCATCTATGAAAATATGATTTATATTACTTAAATCTATAACTAATCCGCAATCTAAATTTGAATTACCTTCAAAATCATGACGATGGTTTCTAATTCTAAAATCTAAATTTTTTTCTTTTGCTATTTTTAAGGTTTTTATGACATCTTCTTCATTACAACAAATTGCTATTTTGCAGGGAAATTGTTCTATGGAGAGATTATAGTTTTTTCTATAATTAGAATAAGAAAAATCTTTTGGGTTAACTATTTTAAACCTACATTTTTTTGTCATTAGTAAATCTCCTTTAAAACAAATTTATACTATTTATAATATGTTTACCATTATTTTTATGTGTTGAATGGGTGTGGAAATAGTTTGTTTTCTTGAAGGTTCAAGCTAACAAATTTCTATGAAATCAACATCCTATTTCATAGAAAAATATAGGTAATTAAATGTTGAGTTTTATTCAAAAAGCAATTTTTTATAGCATTTTGTTATTTTGAAAAAATTTTACTGTCAAAAATAGATTTTAGGAATAAATATATAATGTATAGTATTCTTTGGAGTGTGAGAAATCTTAAGGTGATTCTTAAGTAGGTATATGATTAATCAAAGAATTTTTTTTAATGTGATTGATGAAAACCAAAGACCAATACCTGGGTGTAAGGTTAGAATTGAAAATAAAAATGATAAATATGAAGCAAATACAGATTTTTGCGGTATTGTAGAATTTCTAGTTCCACTTGGAGTTTATGTTTTAACATTAGAACATTCTTATTTTAAAAAGAAAGTATTTAGAATGAGGTTAAGAGATGGTTTTAGTTTTACTAGGATAAGTCTTCAGGAAAATGGATATGCATATGGAGGAAGTAATAGAAATATTAATGAAAGAACTGTTAATAGAATGAATAATATGAGAAAAAAAGAAAAATTTAGATTTAATGATGAAATGGAAAAAGAAAATAGTATAGAATATAATAAGGATTCTACATTTAAGCATAATGAAGAAGTTAAAAATGAACATAAAGGGGATTATTTAAATAGTATTAAAAATGAGGTTGAAAATCTAAATAATCCGATAGAAATAAATTGTAAAGAAATTTATAATGATGAAAATACTATTATAAATAAAGAAAATAATAGTAATGAAAACTTTATAAAAACAGAAGTATTTGAAGGAAATGGGTTCTTCGGTACTTCAGGTGTATTTGAGGGAATAAGTGACACTACATTTAATGAAATATTAAATGGAGCTAAAGGTATATTACAAGATATTTTAGAATTTGCTAATTCAGTTGATTTTGAAAACTCTCAATATACAGATAGAGAAGAGGATTTTAATGATTGTTATGAAGAAGAATCACAAGGGCGGGATAAGATTAATTGTGATGGAAAAATATCAAAAGAGATAGAAAATAATAATGAATGGGAACCAGAAGAAATAATAAGAGAAAAATTTGGTGTTCAACATGGCGGGGAAACCTATGATATATATGATTATGAAGAGGAGATTTTTGAACCTATATCTGATTAACAAGAACAATAAAATTTATTTTATATGAAAATTTTTAATAATTTATTAGTAGATATTATGATAAGGTATAAAGAATAGTTTGGTTTTATAAATACTTGACTGTACTAAGATTAAATTTAGTATAAAAATACTTAGTACAGTCAATTTTTTTACATAAATTTTTTAGATTTAGGAATTAAGTTTAAATTATATTTTGTAGATGAGAACAAAAGGATTGGTTATTCATAGAAATTTAGATTAAAATAGTATTTATATTAATGTGAATATTAATAAAGGGAGGACAACTAATTGGGTAAATTATTAAAATCAATAAGTGAAGAGGAATTTAAAGATAGAGTAAAAATAAGATTTAATAATATATTAGATGGATTAGATTTATATTCAAATGGTACTTTAGAAAATAAAGATACTGATGAAAGTTTTGAAAATGTTGAATCTTCTTTTATAGGATTTTTTGAAGATGCTTTGGATTTAAATGAAGAAGTAGTTATTGACTTTTACATAAAAAAATTAGATGAAGAAAGCAAAGTAAGATTATTAAAGTTTTTAGAAGGGGAAGATAGAGAAATATTAAAAAGACATATTGATGAAATTGATAATATGAAGAGTGTTTATTTTACACTTGATTCAAAAGAACTTATGAGATTTATTACTAGATTAAATACTAAAGAGTTATTTTTTTGTACAGTATATTTTGAAAAGTATGAAATGACAATATGGGGAAATTATAAATTAAGTTTTCCAGTTTTCTTTAAAGAAGAAAGTGTTTTAAGAAAATATGAAAAAATAGCTAAGAATAATAATCTAGAGATTAGAGGAGTAGTTATTAGATAGGGATTAAATAAGGGCAGGTAATAACAAAAGCAAATGAAAAGAAGTTAATTCTAGAAGTTTGATAAAGATTAAATAGGGTTAGTTAATAATAGCTTTAAAGTTAAAAAGAAGGAATCTATAAATAAGAGAATACAGATTCCTTCTTAAGTTTTATAAATGCTAATAATTAAAAATTATTTTACTTTAAAAATCCATCCTTTAGGAGCTTCTACATCACCAAATTGCATTCCATATAGAAGGTCATAAAGTTTTTTTGTTATAGGACCTACCTCAGTTTCGCTATAGAATACATGAAGATTGTCCTTATAATCAATACCACCTATTGGTGTTATTACAGCTGCTGTACCACAAGCACCAGCTTCTGAGAATTCATCTAAGTTGTCTATTAAAACATCTCTTTCAAAAACAGGCATTTTTAAATAATCTTTAGCAATTGTCATTAGAGAGTATTTTGTTATACTTGGAAGTATTGACTCTGAATATGGAGTAATAAACTCACCTTTTTTTGTTATTCCAAAGAAGTTTGCAGCTCCAACTTCTTCAATTTTAGTATGGGTTGATGGATCTAAGTATATACAATCTGCATATCCTTTTTTTGCAGCAATTTCATGAGCTTTAAGACTGGCTGCATAGTTTCCACCAACTTTGGCAGCCCCGGTTCCTTTAGGAGCTGCTCTATCGTAATCAGCAATCATGAAGTTTACTGGTTTTAAACCTCCTTTAAAATAGGCTCCAACTGGAACACAGAATACTGAGAATATGAATTCAGGGGCAGTTTTAACACCTATATTATCTCCAACACCAATCATAAATGGTCTTATGTATAAAGTAGCACCAGTTCCATATGGTGGTATAAATCTTTCGTTAGCTTTAACAACTTGCATACAAGCATCTATGAATTTTTCTACAGGAATTTCTGGCATAAGAAGTTTATCACATGATTTGTTCATTCTTTTAGCATTTTCATCTACTCTGAAAAGTTGAATATCTCCATTTTTTGTTCTATATGCTTTTAGTCCTTCAAAGCATTGTTGTCCGTAATGTAGAGCCGTTGAAGCTTCACTTATGCTTAATTTGTTGTCTGTAACTAGCTTTCCTTCATCCCATTTACCATCTTTAAAATGTGATATATAACGGTAGTCAGTTTTTATATAGGAAAAACCAAGGTTATTCCAGTCAATAGTCATATTTTCATTCATCTTTAACACTCCTATCAATCTTTTGTATGTTAACATTTTATCATTTTATATTTAAAAATGAAATATCTAAATAAAAAAATTGCAAAATTTATATTTTATGAAAGTGTAAAAATTACATTAATTAATAGTGTTTAAAAGCATATATAATGAAATTAAAGAAAATTTTGTGATATAATAAAATAAAAATACTTAAGGGGGATTGACATGGACAAATTTTATGAATTATGTATAAGAGAAGAAGAATCAACTTTACATAAAATATTAACACCAGCAACAATAATATCATTATTTTTAGCTGCAGGAATATTTATTTTCTTAGGTCTTATACCAGCTATTGTATTTTTAGTAATAATATCTCTACCATTATTTATGTGTAAGAGGTTGTCTATGGTTGAATATGATTATGAGTTTACAGATGGGGAATTAGACATAAGTGCTATATATGAAAGGGTTAGAAGAAAAGTAAAAGGTAATATAAATTTAAAAGATATAGAAATAGCAGCACCTTTAGGACATGCTGAACTTAATAGATATTCAAATGCTAAGAGTAAAAAATGTTATGTTATACCTAAAGAAGGAAAAAAAGTGTATGTTGTGGTGGTAAGAGAAGAAAGCAAGATGTTTGCATATGAGCTTTTACTAGATCAAAAAATGATTGATTTATTCTTTTTCTCAAACCCACAAAAAGTTATAAGATAATAAATTTGCAAAAAGGTAAGTATCAAAATAAGGGGGCATTAATATGAAAGTAAAACAATATATTGATAATTTAATGAAAGAATTAGAGAAGAATAATCCTGGAGAGTTGGAATTTTTAGCAGCGTCAGAAGAGGTTTTGTATTCTTTAATACCTGTCCTTGAAAAAAATCCACAATATATTGAGGAAGGAATATTAGAAAGGATTGTTGAACCAGAAAGAGTTATAATGTTTAGAATACCTTGGGTTGATGATGAGGGAAAGGTTAGAGTAAATAGAGGATATAGGGTTCAGTTTAATAGTGCAATAGGTCCTTATAAAGGGGGACTTAGATTTCATCCATCAGTTAATTTAAGCATAATAAAATTTTTAGGATTTGAACAAATATTTAAAAATTCATTAACTACTCTTCCAATAGGAGGGGGTAAAGGAGGATCAAATTTTGATCCAAAGGGAAAATCTGACAGAGAAATAATGAGATTTTGCCAAAGTTTTATGAATGAATTATATAGACATATAGGACCTAATATAGATGTACCAGCAGGAGATATTGGGGTTTCAGGTAGAGAAATAGGTTATATGTATGGCCAATATAAGAAGCTAAGAAATTCTTTTGATTCAGGTGTTTTAACTGGTAAAGGCTTAACTTATGGGGGAAGTTTAGCTAGAAAAGAAGCAACTGGATATGGATTAGTTTATTTTGTGGAAGAAATGTTAAAAGATAATGGATTAGATTTAAAAGGAAAGAAAGTAGTTATTTCAGGTTCTGGAAATGTTGCCATATATGCATGTGAAAAGGCTCAGGAACTTGGAGGGAAAGTTATTGCCTTATCTGATTCATCAGGATATATATATGATGAAAATGGAATAGATTTAGCTGTTGTAAAAGATATTAAGGAAGTTAAAAGAGGAAGAATTTCAGAATATACAAACTATGTTAAAAATGCTAAGTTTACAGAGGGATGTAGAGGAATTTGGAGTATAAAATGTGATATAGCACTTCCTTGTGCAACTCAAAATGAGATAGATGAAAGTAGTGCTAAAATATTAATAGATAATGGAGTTATTGCAATTGGAGAAGGTGCCAATATGCCTTCCACCTTAGAAGCTCAAAAATTGTTTGTTAATAATAAAATATTATTTGCCCCAGCAAAGGCAGCTAATGCAGGTGGTGTTGCCACATCAGCTTTAGAAATGAGTCAAAATAGTTTAAGAATGTCTTGGTCTTTTGAAGAGGTTGAGGAAAAGTTAAAAGAAATAATGAAGAATATTTATATAAATTCAAAAAATGCAGCCTTAGAGTATGGAAATGAAGGTAATCTTGTTGTGGGAGCTAATATTGCTGGATTTAAAAAGGTTGCAGATGCAATGATTGCCCAAGGAATAGTATAAAAAGAGAATATTATACAGAAATTAATTTCCTAAGGCATTTGATTTCGTCTTAAAAATCATAAAAAATTATATTAAAATACTTGTATATATTAATGAAAAATAATTTGTTAAAATATATGCAGGTATTTTTTTGTTAAATTAATTAAGTTTTCTGTCTTTTTTTTCGTACTTATGATATATTAAAGAATGTTATTTAGTATATGAATATATGATAGTTTACATAGATTACAAAGGAAAGGAAAAATAAAATGGCAAAAATAACAAGTAGAAATAGTGATTTTTTAAAAACACATAGAAACTCAACTTCACCTAAGGTATATCAGTTATTAATAGATCTTGTTAATGATAATAGAGAAGATTTAGCTAATGAAGTTATAAAAATAGATTATTTAGTAGATTATTTTAATACATGTATAAAGAAAAGAGATAAGAGAGAAGGTAAAGAAACTTTAGAAAGAATAAATGCTAGACTTTCTAAAATTAAAAAAGAGGGTGTAGATGTTTCTCACTTTGAATATCTTTGTGAAAACATATTGAAAAATAATAAGATTAAACTTTAGACGTAAGGATAAAAAAATAAAAGGATGGGATGCCAATGGAAAAATTTTTAAAGCTAGGATTAAGTGAAGAGGTTTGTAAATCTTTAGAAGGACTTAGTATAAGTGAGCCTACTGACATACAGGAAAAAGCTATACCAATAATTTTAGATGGTAAAAATGTTATAGGAAAAGCTGAAACAGGAACAGGAAAAACTTTAGCTTATTTACTTCCTATAATAGAAAAAATAGATTCTTCTAAAAATGAGATGCAGGCAATTATTTTATCTCCAACTCATGAATTAGGGGTACAAATAAATAATGTTTTAAATGATTTAAAAAGAGGATTAGGAAAGAAAATAACATCAACAACTTTAGTTGGTAGTGGAAATATAAAAAGACAAATAGAAAAACTTAAGAATAAACCTCATATTCTTGTTGGAACTACAGGAAGAATCCTAGAGCTTATAAATAAAAAGAAGATTTCAGCTAATACTATTAAGTTTATAGTAATAGATGAGGGAGATAAGCTTTTAGATTTTATAAATATAAAGGATGTTAGAAGTGTTGTTAAATCTTGTAAAAGAGATGTTCAAAAACTTATATTCTCTGCAACTATGAATGAGAAAGCCTTAGACACTGCAGATGAATTAATTGGAGAAAGTGAGCTTATACAGGCTAAAGCTTTAAATAAAGTTAATTCTAACATAAGTCATGGATATTTTCAGGTTGAGTTAAGAGATAAAATTAACTTTTTAAGAAAGCTTATAAATACTATGGGAGAAGATGAAAAGGTAATAGTATTTATAAATAATAGTTATAACATAAACAACGTAATTCAAAAATTAAAGTTTAATAAAATAAATGCTGTATCACTTCATGGAAGTGATAACAAAGTTGATAGAAAAAATGCACTTCAAGATTTTAGAAAAGGAAAAGCTAAGGTTTTAATAACTTCAGATGTATCTGCAAGAGGGCTTGATATAAAGGGAGCTACTCACATAATAAACTTAGATATTCCTATGAATTCACAAAATTATTTACATAGAGTTGGTCGTGTTGGAAGAGCTGGAGAAAAGGGAGTTGCATATTCTTTAGCAGATTATAAAGAAGAAAAAATAATAGGAAAATGCGAAAGACAATTAAAAATAAAAATTCCTAGATTATATCTTTATGAGGGAAAGATAGAAAAAAGTGATGTTAAGAAGTTAAATGACAAGAAAGATAAGTTTAAAAAGAATGAGGGAAGCAAGAAAAAGTCTTCATCAAAGAAAGCTTCTTATAAAAAAACTTTAAAAAGAAAATAATTAAAATAGAGGCAAAATAGCTTTTTATTATTACAAAAGCTATTTTGTCTTTTTTATATTCTTTAAAAACAAAAGCTTAAATTGTTTAGAAATGAATTTATTTTGAATAAATTTATATTTTTATGAGATTACTCATGGAAAAGTTACTAAATGATTAACATTTACTCAAGCATGTTGGATAGCGTTTTTTTATAAAGTATAATATTTTTAGCATAATATATGTTATATAGGGGTGAATTTAAAAATGAAAAAGTTTTTTATAAGTATTTTAACAGCTGTTATGATAGGTGCTACTTTTACAGGATGTAGTGGAGTTAAGGGAGACAATGATACTAAATTAGAACATGTTAATTTATCAATGAGTGCCAGTGATATTGTTAATAAATTAGTAGACAAGGATATAGTTAGTATGCCCATTCCAGTTGATGACAAAATGGCAAATGAAGTTTATCATCTAAACCTAGAGGATATTTATGAGTATGGTATTGCAGAAACTGGCATATCTCCTGGAGTTGCAACGGTGGTTATAGTAAAAGCTAAGGAAGGAAAGAGGGATTCAGTTAAAGAATCTCTTAATAAAATATTAGAGGATAAAATAGGGAAAGCTTTTTATCCAGAAGAAAAAGAGGTAGCAGAATCCTCTGAAGTCAAGGTAAATGGAGACTATGTATCCTTATTTATTTTACCAGAAGAGTCTTTAAATGAAGCTAATAAAATATATGAAGAAGCTTTTAAATAAAAAATAATTTTAAATAAAGCATTTGATATTAATTAAATATTATCAAATGCTATTTTTATAAATATTTTTAACTAATTATTATGTAAATTACTCTATAATCTTATATAAGTTTTAAGTAATTTAATTCATAAATTATAAGGAGAAATATATGGTATTTAGTAGTATTTTATTTATATTTAGATTTTTACCTTTAGCATTCTTAATATACTATATAGCACCATCAAGATTTAAAAATTTAGTTATTTTAGCAATAAGTTTAATTTTCTACTCATGGGGAGAGCCTAAATACTTAATATTGATAATAGTATCTATTTTAGTTGATTATTCAGTTAGTAGAGGAATAGAAAGATATAAGGGGAATATTTTCATAAAAAGAAGTTTATTAGGTATTTCTGTGATTTTTAATATAGGTATGTTATTTTTCTTTAAATATATAAATTTTTTTATTGAAAATATAAATTTACTTTTAGGAACAAATTTATATTTTATAGAATTAACTCTCCCTTTAGGAATAAGTTTTTATACATTTCAAACCCTATCATATACTTTAGATGTTTATAAAAATAAGGTTTTAGCTGAAAGAAATATAATAAATTTTGGAGCATATGTTTGCCTTTTTCCTCAGCTTATAGCAGGACCTATTGTTAAGTATTCTGACATAAGTAAAGAGATTAAAAAAAGAACATTAAATAAGGATATGATTGAGGAGGGTATAAAAGAATTTATCATAGGATTAGGAAAGAAAGTTTTAATAGCAAATAATATAGGAATGCTTTGGAATGAGATTTGTAGTATAGGTTTTAAAAAAGTATCAACTCCTCTTTTGTGGCTTGGAATATTTGCTTTTTCTTTTCAAATTTATTTTGACTTTAGTGGATATTCATCTATGTCTATTGGACTAGGAAAAATGCTTGGCTTTGTATTTCCAGAAAATTTTAATTTTCCTTATATATCAAGGAGTATGACAGAGTTTTTTAGAAGATGGCATATAACTTTAGGAAGTTGGTTTAGAGAGTATGTGTACATTCCTTTAGGTGGAAATAGGGGAAGTAAAAAAAGAATGTTTTTAAACTTATTTATAGTATGGTTTTTAACTGGATTTTGGCATGGGGCAGAGTATAACTTTATTTTATGGGGATTATATTTTTTTGTATTAATAGCAATAGAAAAAGTATTTCTTCTTAAATATTTAAATAAATATAAGGTTTTATCTCATATATATGCTATTTTATCAATTGTATTTGGATGGGCATTATTTGTTTTTATAGATCTTAGAAATTTAAAATATTTATTTGCTTTTAATTTTGGATGGGATGTATTTTATTATTTAAGAAATTATTTTTTGATTTTTATCATAGCTATAATAAGTTCAACAAAATTAATAGAAAACTTTTATGAAAGAGTAAAGAAAAATAAATTGGTAGAATGTGTATTATTTATAGGGATTTTCATAATATCTATTTCTTATTTAGTTGATTCAACATATAATCCATTTTTGTATTTTAGATTTTAGTTAAATTTTATAGGAGGAAGTGAATGAAGAAAAACCCTATTCTTTATGTTTTTTGCATCTTAATATTAGGATTTTCATTAGTAGATATATTAACTTTAGACAAGGAGTTTTCAGAACTTGAAAATAGAAAACTTTCAAAAAAACCAATATTTAATTTAGAAGATATCTTTAGCGGAAAATACATGAAAGATTTTGAAAAATATGTAGATGATCAGTTTTTTCTAAGGGATGAATGGATAAGTTTAAAATCTATTAGTGAGCATGCTTTAGGGAAGATTGAAAATAACAATATAATATATGGAGAGGAAAATTATCTTTTTGATAAGATTAAATTTTATAATGAAGAAAGATTTAATAAAAATTTAGAGGCTTTAAATGAGTTTATAGATAGAAGTGAAATAAATATAGAAACAATAATAGTGCCTAATTCTTATGAGATATATGATGAATATCTTCCCTTTGGAGCAAATCTTTTAAATCAAAAATCACTTATAAATAAAATATATGAAAGTAATTTAAAAGATGGAAATATAGATTTAATAGATTTGTTTAAGAATTATAAAAATGAGTATATTTATTATAAGACAGATCACCACTGGACAACATACGGAGCATATTTAGCTTATTGTAAATACATTGAAAATATAGGAGAAAATCCGGTTTCTTTAGAAGATTTAAATGAGAATTTAGTTTGCGAGTTTTATGGAACTTATTTTTCTAGAGCTAAAAATTTTAATGCTAAGGGAGATATACTTGTATATTATGACTTTGAAAATGTTAGTATGGATATACAAGGAGAAAAATTAAATAGTTTATATGATTTTGAAAAACTCAAAAGTAGGGATAAGTATTCTGCATTTATAAGAGGGAATAATGGACTTACAGTTATTAAAAATGAAAAGCTTAAAAATAATAAAAAATTAGTTGTTTTTAAAGATTCTTTTGGAAATTCATTTGTTCCATTCCTTACAAATAATTTTGAGGAAATTCATGTTATTGATTTAAGAAGTTTTCCATATAAAGTTAGTGAATATTTAAAAAATACAGATTTTAATCAGTGTCTTATACTTTATAGTTTAGAAAATTTTCTTTATGATGTAAATTTAATGAAGTTAAAATATTGAGAATTATGACATGATTTGACATTATTCTTCTTTTTTGAGAAAATTAAATTATGATTTTAGTTTTAGAGGAGTAACAAAATTGAATATAAAAACAATAATAAAAAGATGTATATTTTTATCAATAATATTCTTAATGATCCCATTTAAAAATATATTTGCATTGGGAGAATCAGATTTAAAATTTAGTAATATAACTATTAAAGATGGGTTATCGCAGTCTTCTGTAAATAGAATATTTCAAGATAGCAGAGGATATATGTGGTTTGGTACCTCTGATGGACTTAATAAATATGATGGGCGAGATTTTACAATATTTAGAGAAAAAGAAAATGATAAAAATAGCATTAACTCAGGATATATATCAGCTATAGTTGGATATGATAAAAATAATATTTTAGTTGGTACAAGTAAAGGGGTAGATACTGTAAATATAGTGACAAATAAAGTGTCTAGGCTATTTGAAAATGAGGATGGAAGAACTAAGTTATCAAACAATAACGTTTGGGATTTAATAAAACATACAAATGGAGATATATGGATAGGAACTCCAGATGGATTAAATATTTGTAATGAACACTCTAATGAAATTAAGAAATTATTTAAAGATAAAAATAATGAAAATTCCTTAAAAAGTAATACTATAACATCTTTATGTGAAGATAAAAATGGAAATGTTTGGGTCGGTACAAATGCTGGAATAAATTTTTACAATATTAAAACAAGTAAATTTCAAAAAATAAATGACCTGTTGGATAAAGAAAATGAGTCAGTATCAACAATTTATAGGGATAGAGGAAATAATATATGGGTAATATTCGATAGCCATATAGTTAAAGTTAGTGACGATTATAAAAATGTTGAGCTTATGGATAATAAATTAAAGTCCTTTAATGTAGATCCAAACAGTGTCAATAGTATGTATAACGATACTTATGGAAATTATTGGTTTGAAACTCAAAATGGAATTCTTAAATATGATAAAGAAACTGATAAAGCTTTTTTATATAAAAACAAATATTATGATATAACAAGTCTTGTTAATAATAACGTACTTACAGCTTATGAGGATGAGAGCGGTCTTTTATGGTTTGGAACTTATAATGGAATAAGTTTGCTTAATCCAAATCAACCTTTTAAACATTATAAAAGAGAACCAGATGAAAAAACTTCCATAAGCGAAAACAGTATAAGTGGTATTTATAAGGATTCCGAAGGAATTTTATGGTTGGGTACAAATTCAAAGGGATTAAATGCGATTAATACTAAAATTGGATATATTAGGAATTTTTTTAGTGATCCAAATAATGAAGAGACTTTAAGTAGTAATGTTGTATGGCAAATCTGTGAAGCGGATAAGGAAAATTTGTGGGTTGCAACTCAAGAGGGATTAGATAAACTTAATAAAAAAAGTGGTAAAGTAACAAGGATTAAATATCCAGAAAATCTTAAAGAAAAAAACAAATTAAATACTAGAAATCTTTATTTAGATGAAGATGGAATGCTTTGGATAGGAAGTAGAGGTGGATTGTTATCTTATAACAGTAAAACGGGAAAATTTACTGATTATTCAAATGCATTTAAATCAGTAGGCATTCAAGAAACTGCTATAACAAGCATAAATAAAGACCCTAAAACTAAAAGGTTATGGATTACAATAGGTATAAATGGTGGAGTTGTAGAATTTGATAAAAATAAAGGTGCCATAAAAGGATATGTTCATAATAATTCTAATAAAAATAGTCTTATAAATAATAGTGCTCGCTGTTCTGCCATAGATTCAAAAGGGAATATTTGGATAGGGACTGATGGAGGTTTAAGCAAGTTAAATATTAAAACAGGAAACTTTACAAATTACACAGTGAAGGATGGATTGATTAATAACTTAATTTATGGAATTTTAATGGACGATGAAGGAAACCTTTGGATGAGTACAAATGGAGGACTATCTAGATTAAATACAAAAAGCAATAAGTTTACTAATTATACAGTAATGGATGGAATTCAGAGTAATGAATTTAATGGAAGATCCTATTTTAAGAGTAAGGATGGAGAATTATATTTTGGAGGAATTAATGGAGTTACAGCATTTTATCCTAAAGAAGTCCTAAAATTTATAGGAAAGCAAAGTAATACAAAGGTTGTTATAGATAAAGTGCTTGTAAATAATAAATTATATCCATATTATAGTGGTGTTTTAAATTTAAAATATAATCAAAATAATATATCAATAGACTTTTTTCTACCAGATTATTTAAATGCCTCTAAAATTACTTATGAATATAAATTACAAGGAGTTGATGAGGACTGGATTTTTGCAAATAAAAGAAATAATGCAAATTATACAACCTTAGAGTCTGGTAAATATAAGCTTTTAATAAGAGCTAGAGATAATCATGGAGATTTAACTCCTGTTACAAGTTTAGATATAAAAGTAGCACCACCACCTTGGAGAACACCAACGGCATATTTAATATATTTCATTACTGCTTTGATAATTATTTTTTTAATGTGGAGTTATGTTACGGCTTTGGAGAAAACTGTAAAAAGAAGAGCTGAACAGCTTAAAAAGGAAGCTAAAGAAAATGAGAGGCTTTATAAAGAAAAAGAAAATCTATTAAAAGAAGCTAATAAATTAAAAGATGAGATTATAAAGAAACAGGAGTTTAAGAATGATTACTTTGTTAATTTGTCACATGATCTCAGAACACCATTAAATGTTATTATTTCTACTGCACAAACACTAAAGGAACTAAATGAAAAGAATTCTTTAGAAAAGTGTAAAATATCAAGCTATAGTGAAAGTTTGAAAAGAAATGGTAAAAAGTTGCTTGGTATAATAGACGATATAATAGATGCTTCCAAAATAGAATCAGGAACATATAAACTTAATATAGAAAAAAAAGATATCATATCATTAGTTGAAGATACAGCTTTAGGACTTAAGGATTATATTGAATCTAATAATATGAATCTTATAGTAGATCCAGAAATAGAAGAGTTAAATGTAGAGTTTGATTCTAAAGAAATAGAAAGGTGTATTACAAATTTACTTTCTAATGCAATAAAATATACTAAGGAAGAATCTGAGGATGGATTGATTGAAGTTTATATGAGAGAAATTGGAGAAGAGTTTGTAGAAATATCTATAAAAGATAATGGACTTGGAATTCCTAAAGATAAACAAGATGTTATATTTGATAGATTTGGACAGACAGATAATAAAGCAAAAGAAGCGTATAAGAGCAGTGGATTAGGATTAGCTCTTGTAAAAAGTATAGTGGAACTTCATCATGGTACTATAATAGTTGAAAGTGAAGTTGGAGAAGGAAGTACATTTATAATAACTCTTCCAATAAATCAACCTAAATAAGAAAGGTGAAGAGGTATAGTGAAAAGAGGGTATGGAAATATACTCTCTTTTTTATTTACTTAAATAAATATCAAATAGTTTTTTTGGTAATTTAATATTAGTGACTTTCATAGAATTTATTGAAGTGATTAATAGGAGAGAAAAATGTTTGATTTAAAAAGATGTGCTATAAAGATGGCCTCAAATATAAAAGTTTTGGAAAGTAAAAGAGGTAAAGTGTTTTTAAAAAATGATTTAATAATGAAAGGGTTATTAAAAAACAAAGAATATGAGGAGTTAGTAATTAAATCAGTATTTTTAATGGAAGGAATAAAAGGCATTGATTTTGACTATGATAACATGAAAACTATTATATCATATGATTATATTACTTTAACAGAGAAGAATGTTGTTAAGTGGATAAAGCTTATAATAGAGGTATTACTTGATAACTATGAGGATATTAAAAAATGTGTAGATGAAAATAATAAGGATAGATTAATAAGCTTTATCGAATCAAAGTTGAAAAAAGAAGTTATGTGCATGTATGTAAAGTAGAGGGAGAATTATTTTAATAAAAAAGATAATATGGTAAAATGTTATATATTAAGTTTTAAATTTATAGCATAGAAAAGTACCTATGAGATTTTTCTTGTAGGTTTTTTATATTTGAAATTATTTTATAAAATGGAGGGTTTTATGAAATATAAGATAAGTAGATTAGCTATCATTAGAAATATTATATGGAGAACTTTAATATTTCTAATATTAAAAGTTGTTTTAAATTTTTGTGTAAAGAAATATGGATTATATGAAATTTCACAAATAGGAGAAATTTTTTTAATAAGCATTTATCTTTTACTTGGAATAATAGGCCCTATTTTAGAGTTTTTCTTTTGGTCATATTTTTTATTTGACGATACTATTGAAATTAAATATGGGGTGTTTTACAAAAGGTTTATATGTATAAAGATTGATAAAATAAAGTACATAAATTTATGTGAAGACCCTATACAAATGTTATTGAATTTAAGAAGTGTTCATATTTATACTGCAGGTGGAAGAATTATTATACCTTCAGTAAGTAAAAAGCAGGCAATTAGATTTTATAATATGGTTAAAAGAAAAAGCTAGAGGTGAAATATGAATTTTTACAAGAAAAATCATTGGTACAACATATTCATAACAGTATTTAAACTTATTAAAAGTCTTTGGCCTGTAATGATATTTTTAGCAGTTAAATTTAATGATGATAGGGTATTTAGTATAGCTATTTTTGTAACCCTAATTTTAGTGTTTTCAACTTTAAAATGGTACAATACAATAATAACAATAGAAGATGAATTTTTAATATATAGAGAGGGTGCTATATTTAAAGAAGAATTAGTTGTTCCTCTTAAAAATATTTCTTTAATTGAACTTGAAAGAAATATAATATACAGGATTTTTAATCTTAGAAAGTTGAAGATAGATAGTGTTTATCCTTCTTCTAAGAAAAGGGCAGAAATAATAATGGTGCTTAAAAAGAAAGATATAGAATTTTTATATAATAATTTAAGTAAAAGAATAAAAAATCTTATTCATGAAGAAAGAGAGATAAATAAAACTTTAGTTTATAACATATCAGCAATTCACTTAATATTACTTTCTATGCTTAGAAATAACATATTTCTTGGAATTGGTGTTTTATATTCCAGCATACATTTTATGAGTAAGATATATAGGGGATTAAATCAAGAATTATTTGGATTTTTTAAGAATGTTATTGAGGAAAATGTCATATCTAGAAATACAATATTAGCTATATTTTTATCAGCACTTTTTATATTTACTATTATATTAATAATAATATTGATTTTCTCAGTATGTGCAATATTATCTAAGTACTATAAGTTTACTATATATAGAAATAACAATTACTTAAATGTTGAATATGGACTCATAAATAGAAGAAGTTATTCAATACCTACAGAAAATGTACATGCTTTAAAAATTGAACAGAACATAATAAATCAAATATTTAATTTTTACACCTTGAAATGTTGTGTTGTCGGTTATGGAAACACATTTAAGGAGGACGAATTAATATTTCCTTTATGTAGTGAAAAAGGATATAGTGATATATTAAGAAATTTAATTCCAGAGTTTATATTTGATGGAGTTATATACGAGCCAGAGAAAAAAGTTATGAGAAGATTTTATACAGTACCTCTCCAAATAGCTTTTTATATAAGTATTTTAATATTTTTTCTTACAGGAGAAATATGGGTTTTATTATTTTCTGTTCCTTTAGTTATATTTGAGAGGACACTTCTTTATAAAAATACTAAACTTGGTTTTGGAAATGATTTATGTTATATAAGTTATAAATCCCTTAATAAGAGACAGTTTATAATAAGAAAATCAAGCATAGAAGAATTAAAATTTACATCAAATCCATTTCAAGTGAGAAAGAAAATTGGTAACTTTAAAATAAAATTTTATTCTCAAAAAAGAGGAAATAGAATAAAGCTTAAAAATTTAAAACTTGAAATATATGATAAAATAAAAGAATGGTCTTAGGATGTTTAATAATTAATTTTTATTAAGCATCTTTTTTATTTGTTAAGTTTAGGTATTTAATGTAGTATATTAATAGGAATAGAGAGTTAAGAATAGTCTTAAGAGGAGTGTTTAAATCTTTTAACATAATGAAAGGATGATTTTATTTGAAAAAATTAGTATTAGCAGAGAAACCAAGCGTTGGAAGAGAAATTGCCAAAGTTTTAAAATGTAATAACAATAAAGGAAGTTATATAGAAGGAAAGGATTATATTATAACTTGGGCTTTAGGGCATTTAGTTGAATTAAAATCTCCAGAGGATTATGACAACAAACTTAAAACTTGGTCAATGGAAACACTTCCTATGTTACCAAAACACATGAAACTTAAAGTTATTAAAAAAGGAACTAAACAGTTTTATGAAGTTAAAAAACAGATGGAAAGAAAAGATGTTTGTGAAATAATAATAGCTACAGATGCTGGAAGAGAAGGAGAGCTTGTAGCTAGATGGATTATAGAGAAAGCAAATATTAAAAAGCCTATTAAAAGATTATGGATTTCTTCTCAAACTAATAAAGCCATATTAGATGGATTTAAAAATTTAAAACCTGGTGAAAATTATAATGATTTATATAAGGCTGCAGAATGTAGGGCTGAGGCAGATTGGTTAGTTGGATTAAATGTAACCAGAGCTTTAACTTGTAAATATAATGCTCAACTTTCAGCAGGAAGAGTACAATCACCTACTTTAGCTATGATAGTAAATAGAGAAGAGGATATTAGAAATTTTAAACCTAAAACTTATAACACTATATTAGTTGAAACAGATAAATGTTCTTTTACATGGATTAACAAGGATAACAATTCAAGAATATTTAATGAGGAGTTTAGAGAAAAATTACTTTTAAAATTAAAGGGCAAAAGTGGAAAAATAGTAAGTGTAAATGAAGCAAATAAAAAGAAATTTGCACCTCAATTATATGATTTAACTGAACTTCAAAGAGATTGTAACAAGATTTATGGATATTCAGCAAAACAAACTTTAAACATAATGCAAAGATTATATGAAAATCACAAACTTCTTACATATCCAAGAACAGATTCAAGATATATTTCAAAGGATATAGTAGGTACATTAAAAGATAGGCTAAAGGCTGTTTCTGTTGGAGAATTTAGAAATATAGCAGGTGAATTATTAAAGGGTGAAATAAAAGCTAATAAAAACTATGTTGATGATAAAAAGGTGTCAGATCACCATGCCATAATACCAACAGAAGAAAAGGGCATATTATCAAACTTAAGTCAAGATGAAAGAAGAGTATATGAACTTGTTATAAAAAGATTTTTAAGTGTGTTAATGCCTCCATTTGAATACATACAAACAACTTTAATTGGAGAAATAAATGGAGAAAAGGTGGTAGCTAAAGGGAAGGTTTTAAAATCTAAAGGATGGAAAAAACTTTATGATAGAGAGAATGAAGAGGAACTAGAGGAGGATATTAAAGCACAAGAACTTCCTAAATTAAATGAGGGTGAAGAATTTAAAATACTTAATATAGTTTGTAAAAAGGGAGAAACTAAGGCACCTCAAAGATTTAATGAAGGAACTTTATTGTCTGCTATGGAAAATCCTCAAAGATTTATCACTGTTGATAAAAATTCAGCAAAAACCTTGGGAGAAACTGGTGGCCTTGGAACAGTAGCAACCAGAGCAGATATTATAGAAAAATTATTTAAATCTTTTGTTATAGAAAAAAGAGGAAAAGAAATAATTCCAACTTCAAAAGGAAAACAGCTTATAGATTTAGTTCCAAAAGATTTAAAATCTCCTCTTTTAACTGCTTCATGGGAAGAAAAGTTAGATAAGATAAGTAAAGGTAAAGAAGACTCTAAAAGATTTATAAAAGATATAAGAAACTATGCTGTTGCATTAGTAGAAGACGTTAAGCTTGGAGAAAGTAAATTCCATCATGATAATTTAACTGGTAAGAAATGTCCTAATTGTGGTAAATATATGCTTGAGGTTAAAGGAAAAAATGGAACTATGAATGTATGCCAAGACAGAGAATGTGGATATAGAGAAAATATAGCAAGAATAACAAATGCAAGATGTCCCGAGTGTAAAAAGAGATTAGAACTTAGAGGACATGGAGAAGGTAAAATATATGTTTGTCCAGGGACAAATTGTAATTTTAGAGAGAAAGAATCTGTATTTAAGAAAAGATTTGATAAAAATAATAAAATGAACAAAAGAGAAGTAAATAAAATAATGCAAAAGATGAAAAAAGAGGCTAATGAAGAGAGTAACAATCCATTTAAAGATTTATTAAGTGGATTTAAGTTTGAATAATTATTTTTAAAATTAAATATTATTGAAGAGGAAATTAAAGCTCTGCAGAAAAATGTAGAGCTTTAATTTATATTTAAAAAAATGTATAAATAAAAGAATAAAAATATAATATAAATATATAGAGTGTTTAACAAATAAAAAGCTTTTATTTATTTATAAAAGTTAAGTTTAAAATGAAAGGTGATGTGAGTAAAATTAAATTAGAAGAAAAAAATAAAAAAGAAGAAGAAAACGAAACTGAAGAAAAATATAAGATTAAAATAATATTTGCTTTTGGATTAATATTATTTTTTATTATTATAGGATTACAATTAACTTTAACATATGATGAAACTATAAGTGGAAATTTAGAGAGTGAACAAAATAACAATATTGAAAGTTCAATAAAAGATGAAGAAGAAAATTTAGAGCTAGAAACACAAAATTATAATAAAACAGATATAATTCCAGGGAAAAACATAATATTTGAAGGGGAAGAATATGCTATACAGGCAGAAGAGGTTGAAAAAATGATATCAGGCACTTATGAAGGAAATGAAAAATATGTTTTTCTAACATTTGATGATGGGCCAAGCCCCTTAACTAATGAGGTTTTAGACATATTAAAAGAAGAAGGTGTTAAAGGAACATTCTTTATGCTTGGAAATATGATAGAATCTGGACAAGAGGCTAAAGATACTTTAAAAAGAGCAATTAAAGAAGGAAATGCTATAGCTAATCATAGTTATAGCCATGATTTTAAAAAGCTTTATCCAGGAAATATTACAGACATAGAATATTTTATGGACGAATTTAACAAAACAAATAATATTATGAAAGAAGTTTTAGGAGATGAATTTAATACTAGAGTTTTAAGAATGCCAGGTGGATATAATAGTAGAGTTTATTACAATGATAAAAATTTAAAGGAGTTAAACTCAGTTTTAAAAGAAAAAGGAATAGTTAGTGTGGATTGGAATTCTTTAAATGGGGATGCAGAAGGAAAAAATTATACAAAGGAAGAAATGATTGACTATGTAAAGAAAACTTCTGATGGAAAAAATCAAATTGTATTATTAATGCATGATACTTATGGAAAAGAAAAGACAGTAAGTATGCTTAAAGATGTAATAAAATTTTATAAAGAAAATGGATATGAATTTAAAACAATTACAGATTCAGATTTTTAAAACATAGCTTTAAATAAAAAAGAGCATGTATCAAAATAAGTTTTATTGTATTTTGATACAGCCCCTTTAAAGTATTACTTAGTTTCTAAGTATTCATCATATGTGCAAAGTTTATCGAATTTTATTCCTTCTGGAGTTAATTCAATTATTCTGTTTGCAATAGTTTCAACGAATTGATGGTCATGACATGAGAATAATAAAACGCTCTTGTAATCTTTTAATCCGTTGTTTACAGCTGTTATTGATTCAAGGTCTAAGTGGTTAGTTGGTTGGTCTAAAGTTAAAACGTTGGCAGAGCTAAGCATTAATTTAGAAAGCATACATCTAACCTTTTCTCCTCCTGATAATACAGAAGCTTGTTTTAAGGCTTCTTCACCTGAGAACAACATTCTTCCTAAGAATCCTCTTAAGTATGATTCTGATTTTTCATCAGAGAATTGTCTAAGCCAATCAACTAAGTTTAATTCACATCCTTCGAAGAACTCAGTATTATCTTTAGGGAAGTAAGCATTTGATATAGTTACACCCCATTTGTAATCTCCTGAATCAGGTTCCATTTCACCATTTATTATTTTAAATAAAGTAGTTACAGATCTTTCATTTCCAACGAAAGCAATCTTATCACCTTTATTTATTCTGAAGCTTACATTGTCTAGAAGTTTAACTCCTTCAACAGTTTTTGAAATTCCGTTAACTTCTAAGATATCATTTCCAACTTCTCTTTCAGGTTTAAATCCAACAAATGGATATTTTCTGCTTGAAGGTTGTATATCATCTAAAGTAATTTTATCTAATAACTTCTTACGAGAAGTTGCCTGTTTAGATTTAGAAGCGTTAGCGCTGAATCTAGCAATAAAGTTTTGAAGTTCTTTAATTTTTTCTTCTTTCTTTTTATTTTGATCTTTAGCCATTTGAAGAGCTAACTGACTTGATTCATACCAGAAGTCATAGTTACCAACATATAACTTGATCTTTCCAAAGTCAACGTCACATATTTGAGTACAAACCATGTTTAAGAAGTGTCTATCGTGAGATACAACTATAACTGTTCCTTCAAAGTTTCCTAAGAAATTTTCAAGCCAAGTTATAGCTTTTATATCTAAGTGGTTTGTAGGCTCATCAAGTATAAGTACATCTGGCTTACCAAATAAAGCTTGAGCTAAAAGAACTTTAACTTTCTCATCGCCTTTAAGTTCACCAACAGTATTATAGTGAAGGCTAGTAGATATTCCTAAACCTTGTAATAATGAAGAAGCTTCTGATTCAGCTTCCCATCCATCTAAATCTGCAAATTCTGCTTCAAGTTCAGCAGCTTTAATTCCATCTTCATCAGAAAAATCAGGCTTTGCATATAAAGCATCTTTTTCTTCCATTATTTCGAATAATCTTGGATTTCCCATTATAACTGTTTTTAAAACTTCACAGTCATCATATTGATAATGGTCCTGTTTTAAAACAGAAACTCGAGTTTTAGCAGGAATTGAAACTTCCCCAGTATTAGGTTCAACCTCTCCAGATAATATTTTTAAGAATGTAGATTTACCAGCACCATTTGCGCCAATAACTCCGTAGCAATTTCCAGGAGTAAACTTTAAGTTAACATCTTCAAAAAGTTTTCTTCCACCAAATCTTAAGCTTACATTGTTTACTGTAATCATTAAGTTCTGTCCTTTCTTTTTTTGTATTTTTAATTAAATTATTAATGCAAAAACATAGTTTTATGCACATGAATACTTATTATAACATAAAATTAGATAAAAAAATATTGAATTATTATAAATGGTGTGCTATATTCTATATAAACTTTTAATTTAGACCTGAGAGTCTAGAAAAGGGAGGAGAAATAACATGGCTCAATTTAAAAAAAATCAAGAGGTAGAACTTCTAGAAGTTATAGGAGTAGAGGATAAAGTACCTCTAAAGAAGGCAATTCCTTTAAGTGTCCAACATTTATTTGCAATGTTTGGATCATCAGTATTAGTACCAATTCTTTTAAATATTGATCCAGCTACAGTTCTTTTCTTTAATGGAATAGGAACTTTATTATATGCATTCATTACAAAAAGGAAAATTCCAGCATATTTAGGATCAAGTTTTGCATTTATATCACCAGTTTTATTATTAATGGGACAAGGATATTCATTTACACAAGTACAAAGTGGATTTGTAGTATCTGGAATATTATTTGCTACAATAGCCATAATAGTAGGATTTGTAGGAACAGGATGGATTAGAAAGTTATTTCCACCGGCAGCTATGGGGGCTATAGTAACTATCATAGGATTAGAACTTGCACCAACAGCGGCTGATATGGCAGGATTTCCTGTAGGATTAACTAACTCACCAAAATTAAATCCAACATGGGTTATTGTTTCAATGACTACAATAATAACAGTAATTTTAGCTTCAGTATTATTAAGAGGATTCTTAAAAGTAATTCCTATATTAATAGGAATAGTTGTAGGATATTTAACTAGTTGTTTCTTAGGATTAGTTGATTTTACACCAGTTAAAGAAGCTAGTATTTTCGTGGTACCACAAATACATATTGCAAAACCTAGTTTAAATGCTATATTAACTATTTTACCGGCAACATTTGTTGTGGTAGCAGAGCACGTAGGACATTTAGTAGTAACTAGTAGTATTGTTGGTAAAGATTTATCAAAAGATCCCGGTCTTAATAGATCTCTTTTAGGAGATGGTTTATCAACAATAATTTCAGGATTCTTTGGGTCTGTTCCAACAACTACTTATGGTGAAAACATAGGAGTTATGGCCTTAACGAAGGTATATAGTTCATATGTAATATGCGGGGCAGGAATACTTTCAGTAGTACTAGGATTCTCTGGAACATTATCTGCATTAATAAGAAGTATTCCAACTCCAGTAATAGGAGGAGTAAGTTTACTTTTATTTGGTACAATAGCAACATCAGGACTTAGAACATTTATTGAAGAAAAAGTTGATTATTCTAAATCAAGAAACTTGATTTTAACATCAGTAATAATGATAGTTGGTTTAAGTGGTATTGCAGTAAGATTTGGCGCAATAGAGATTAAAGGAATGGGATTAGCTACAATCGTGGCTATGATTTTAAGTATATCATTCATGTTATTTGACAAATTAGGCTTAATGAATGAAAAAGAATAATTTGTAGAAATGTGTAAAGCTAGAGAGTTATCTCTAGCTTTTCTTTTGTTATAATTTAATAAAATTTAAATTAATTTAACAAAAAACTAAAAGAATGAAAATAAAGAATTATCAGAATTTTTAACAAATAGTACATATTGATATGAATTATTAAGCAGATAAGAGAATAGAGGAGTATTTGTAGCATTAAATTAAAGTTTTAGCATATTAGGCTATTAATTTATAGAAATAAAAGAAATAAAGATTAAATAGTCTATTTGATTAATTATTACAAATAAGTTACAATAAGAAAAGATATTTTGCTTGATAAAGTGTAAAATCCCTTCTGACATACAGAAAAAGCGTAAAACTTTCGCATGGAAGCGTATAACTTTTACTTGCCAGAAGGAGGAGATATTATGGTAAATATTAAAAAGTTATTTTCAAAGGAAAATAGAAATAAAAGTATAGCAGCTTGTTTAATGGGATTAGTTGTTGTAACTGGAGTAACAGTATTTTCAATGAGAAAAACTCTAAATATAGTAGTTAATGGAGAAAAAAAAGAGATTGTCACATACAAGGGGACAGTACAAGGGGCTTTACACGATAATGGAATAAAAGTAGCACCTAAAGATAAAGTAAAACCTTCATTAGGAAGTAAGATATCAAAAAATGAAACAATCACTATAAATACTGCAGTAAACTTAAGTGTTGAATCACAAGGTAAGGAATTAAAGGTTGTTAGTGCGGAAGATAATGTTTGTGATATGTTAAAAGCTGAGGGAATAGCTTTTGATGATAATGATAAGATTTTGCCAGGAAAATATGAAAAGCTAAAACCTGGGATGAATGTTAAAGTGGTAAAAGTTGATGTTAAAAAGATAAAAGAAGTTAAGCCAATAGAGTTCACTACAGAGGTTAAAAAAGATAATTCAAAACCACAATCATATACTAAGGTTTTAAAAGATGGACAAGATGGAGAAAAAGAAGTAACTCGTGAGCTTGTTTATGAAAATGGAAAAGAAGTAAGTAATAGTGTGGTACAAGAGTTAGTTGTTAAGGAGCCTGTAAATAAAGAAGTTGTCAAAGGTACTAATAAAACTCAGACATTAAGCAGAGGAGGAGAGAGCATTAATTTCAAAAAGAAATTAAGTGTTAAATCCACTGCTTATACTCATGAAAGTGGATCTAAAGAGGAGTATACAGCATCAGGAGTGCATGTTCTTAGAAATCCAAGAGGATATAGTACAATAGCTGTTGATCCTAATGTAATTCCATTAGGATCAAAAGTTTATGTAGAAGGGTATGGATATGCTATTGCTGCAGACACAGGTGGTGCTATTAAAGGAAATAAAATAGATCTTTACTTTAATACAGAGGCTGAAGTATCTAATTGGGGAGTTAGAAATCTAGACATTTATATATTAAATTAACTACGATAAAAAACAGATCTTAAGATCTGTTTTTTTATTATATATCAAGGTATAATGAGTAAAATATAGAACTTAAAAAGAAGTTATAATTTATTAATTTTTTATTTTATTTTTAATTTAAAATTCAAAATTATATTTATAATTAATATTTTTATATAGTAAAAATATTAAGATGATAATTTGAATGGTGAATATGAATAAAGTGTTAATTAAAGGCTTATTTAATTGTATTTTATTAGAAGTTACAGGGATTAAATATTTATTTATATATTATTTAGTATTTGAAAGTTTGATTTTTCAAGGGTATACTTATAGAAAAATAAATGTTTAAGGAAGTGGTCTTTTATGAAAGAGTTATTGGAAAAAATAGTTGATAATAATAGAAAGTACATAAAAGATGGAGAAGTTGCGACTTATATACCTGCATTAGGAAAAGTCGATCCTAATCTTTTAGGGATTTCATTAGCTGATATAAGGTGTGATGGATATCATGAATACTCTGTTGGAGATTATGACAAAAGATTTGCAATTGAGAGTACATCTAAGGTGATTTCTTTAGCACTTGCCATATTAGACAATGGTTTAGAGTATGTATTTAATAAAGTTGGAACTGAACCTACTCATTTTGCTTTTAATTCAATTTTAAATATGCAAATAAGAGATAGTAAAAAACCAACAAATCCGTTTATAAATGCTGGTGCTATTGTAGTAACTTCATTAATAAAAGGAAAAAATAGTGAGGAAAAAATTGAGAGAATCTTAAACTTTATGAAAATGATCACAAATGATGATAATATATGTGTAAATAAAGAAATTTATTTATCTGAAAAAAGAACAGGAAATACAAACAGATCCTTAGCATATTATATGGAAAGTCATAATATGTTAGAAGGAGACGTTGAAGATATATTAGATGCATATTTTATGCAATGCTCAATAGAAGTAAATACACTAGATTTAGCAAGAATAGGTGCAGTTTTAGCAAATAAAGGAATAATGCCTTGGAATGGAGAAAGAGCTATTCCTATGGAAGTTTGTACAATAATCAAAAGCTTAATGACTACTTGTGGCTTATATGATGAATCAGGAGAGTTTGCAGTTCATATAGGAATACCAGCTAAAAGTGGTGTAGGTGGAGGAATATTAGGAAGTGTACCTAATAAAATGGGCATAGGAATATTTGGTCCAGCTATTGATAAACAGGGTAATAGTACAGCAGGGGTTAAAATCCTTCAAGAATTATCAAAAGAGTTAGTTCTTGATATATTTGAATAATAAATTATAGATTGTTATAAACTGGTTAAGATATATAAAATGTAAGATTTGTATTGCTTAACCAGTTTTTATTATTTACTTTAAATAATAAAAATAAATTTTGAAAACACAGATAATTGTTATAAAATGAAGAATTTTAATTAATAGAGTAACTGAAAGCATTTCTTAAAAATATTTATATAGTAAAGAGATATTTTTAAGGAGGTAATTATATGAAAATAGCAGTAAGAGGAGGACATAATTTTAAGGCAAGAGGAGCATCAGGTATAATAGATGAAACTAAAGAAGATAGAAAGGTTTATAAAGCGTTAATAAAATATTTAAGACTAGCTGGACATGTTGTTATTGATGTTACTCCAGGAGATTGTAATGCTAATACTGATTTATATTTAGGCGTTAAAAAAGCAGAAGAGAATGATGTTGATTTATTTGTTTCAATACATTTTGATAATGCTTATAGTAGTTATAATGGGGCTTTAGGTACTGGAACTTGGGTTATGTCTAAAGGGGGAGAAGCAGAAAAATACGCAAGAAATATTGTTAATAGAGTTTCAAGTGGAACTGGACTTAAAAATAGAGGTGTAAAGTATAATTCAAGACTTTATGAACTTAGAAAAACTTCTATGCCAGCAGTTATTGTTGAAGTCTGTTTTTGTGAAGCTACAGAAGATGTTAGAATATATAGAGAAAAAGGTTCAGATTTTATAGGGAAGTTGATTGCTGAAGGGATTTCAAATAAGTCTATAGAAGGGGATGAACCTTCAATACCAGATTTTGTTGAACCTCAAATTCCAGATGTTGAAATTCCAGAAAATAACAATAAGAAAAGTGAATTTTTAAAATTAACCAATGCTAAAGCCTTAGTTAATCTAGATCCAAGAAGTAATCCTAGCAATAATTATAATGATTTAGGTGAAATATATAAAGGAGAAAGAATAAGAATTATTCCTGAAGTTTGCGATAAAAAAGATTATTTGCCAGTAGCTTATTGGAAAGATGGTAGTAATTCAGAATCTTCAAAGGTTTGGATTAATTCAAGGCAAAGTTATTTAAAAATAGATACTAATGCAACCTCTTTTAATATAGTTACAGAGCTCGATGCAAGATATATGCCTTCACAAAGCTCAAATAGAATGGGGTATGTAAATAATAATGAAAGATTATATGTTCATAAGATTGAAAATGGATATGCATTAGCAACTTATTTTGCTGGAAAGGGATATAAGACAGCTTGGTTTACAGCAAAATATATTAAAATGGATTAAATAACATGGAAAGATTCAGGCGATTTTTCTTGAATCTTTCTTTCTACATTATAAAACAATAGGTTTGTATTTTATAATAAAATATGATTTTTTATTATAAAATATGATAAAATTACAAAAGTACAATATATTAACTGGGGGAGATTATTAGCATGATAAATATTGCTTTATGTGAAGATAATTTCTTGCAAAGAGAAAATTTAAAAGAAAACTTAGAAAAAATTTTAAAAAATATGGGGATTGAACACAAAATATATTCATTTGAAACTGGAGAAGCTTTAATAGACAATTATCCTAAAAAACTTGATATATTGTTTTTGGATATTCAAATGGGTGAGTTAAGTGGAATGGAAACCGCTAAAAGGATTAGAATTTATGATAATAAAGTTGAAATAATATTTTTGACAGCTTTATGGGAGTATGTACAAAAGGGATATGAAGTTAGGGCTTTTAGGTATTTAATTAAACCCTTACACTTTAAAGAGTTAAAAGAGCAAGTGGATGCTTGTATAGAAAGTGTAATGGAAAAAAGAGGTTCATTTATAACAATAAAAGATAAAAGAAATATATTAAAAATTAAAACGGATGATATAGTATTTCTTGAAACTTTTAATAGAAAAGTTATAATACATACTTATTCAGAAGATTATGAGGTAAAAGCAAGTATGAGTAAGCTAGAAAAAGAGCTTGAAAGTTTAGGCTTTTTTAGATGTCATACAAGCTATATAGTAAATGTATCTAAGATTGAAGAACTTAAGAAAGATTCATTAATTATAAATTCAATGGTACTTCCTGTAAGTAAGTATAGAATGAAGAATTTAAAGATAAAGCTTACAAGTGTTTTAGGTGATTTAATATGTTAGAAAATATTATGTTTTGGGATATGATAGAGACGTTAGCTATTCTAGTTGAATGGATTAGCTTTTTAGTTGTTATTGATAATTTTAGTAGTAGAAAACACGATAAGAAGTACATATGCTTTTCTTTTATAGTAGTTTTAATATTAACATTATTATTAAAAGTTTTAGACGTATATCCAAATAGAAGAATAATAATTTGTTTTTTTATTGGATTAGTTTTTTATAAAGTTAATTTTAATGTAAATAACATAAAATCTATAATAATATCACTTTTATTTTGGTTATTTATGATAAGTGCTGAAGCCTTAGCCATAAGTTTAATTGTTAAGTTTAATGGGATAAGCAATATGAGTGAAATATTAAATCCTACTTTCTATAGAGTAGAAACCATATTATTATCAAAGATTATACTGATTTCTTTAATTATTGTATTAAAGTGTTTAAATTTACATATAGAGATTGGAAAAGGAGAATTTTTTTGTATTTTAATGCCCATAATAACTAATATAATAGTTATTCTTGTAATATTTGGATATATATTTAGTGAAAGTAAAAATGAAGCTTATAGTAGAGCATCTATTTTTCTCTTATCAATATTATTACTTATGTCAAATCTATCTATAATGTTTATAGTAGGAAAAATAATAAAGAATAATAAATTAAAACTAGAAAATGAATTTATAAAAAATAAATTAGAGATGGAATGTAAGTATTATTCAAATTTGAGTGAGAATGAAGAAAGAGTAAAGAGACTTTATCATGATATGAAAAATCATATTATATGTCTTAATGGAAAAGAAAATGACTATCAGTGGAAAAGGGCGTATATAGACCATATAAATTCAGAATTAAATAAATTTTCTCTTATGTTTAAAACTGGAAATGAGGCTTTAGATATTATACTAAATAACAAAAATGAAACTTGTAAAAATAATAACATAGAATTAAAAGTAGTTATAGATTTTTCAAAAATAGATTTTATAGAGTATTTTGATATATGCACAATATTTTCAAATGCTTTAGATAATGCTATTGAGGCTTGCAATAAGGTTTATGAAGGAAAAAAATACATATCTTTAAAAGGAACATATGTAAATAGCTTTTACATAATAAAAATAGAAAACTCAAAGGTTAATAAGCTTAGAAAGGTGAATTTTGATTTTTTAACAGATAAAAAGGATAGATTTCTCCATGGCATAGGACTTAAGAACATAAGAAATGCAGTAGAAAAATATAGTGGAGAAATGATTGTTGAGTCAAAAGAAAATAAATTTACTTTGAAAATATTAATACCAATAAAATCAAAGAAGCCAAGAAACGATTAAGTTTCAAAGCTTCTTTTATTATTTATATATTTGGTGACTATGATAATTATAGTACATTTTTAAAAATTTTAGAAGAGTGATTTTTAGTGACATCTTCTTATAAATCACATATTATTATATAATATTAAGTAAATACTAAAGGAATAATTATATATTCTTTTAATAAATAAAAATATATGGAGGAAATTAATTTGAAAAAATTTTTAGCTATAATAAGTACAATTACTATGCTTAGCTTTGTGGGATGTTCATCTCAGGGAGTAAAAAATAATGTTAATGCTTCGATTAAGAAGGAATTAAAAGTAACATACTTAAATGTTGGACAAGGAGATAGTGAACTTGTTGAAGTTAATGGGAAAACAATGTTAATAGATGCTGGACCAAATTCAAATGCTAATGAACTTGTTAAAGATTTAAAAGAAAGAGGGATTAAAACTATAGATATTGCTATAGCAACTCATCCTCATGAAGATCATATTGGAGGAATGGATGAGGTTTTAGAAAATTTTGATGTTAAATCTTTTTATGCACCTAAGGTAGCCCATACTACAAAAACATATGAAAATATGCTAAAGGCAATTAAAAATGAGGGTATAAAGCTTAAGCAAATAAAAGAAGGAACAAAATTAGATTTAGGAAAAGGTGTTGATATAGAGGTTTATACACCAGTTAAATCAAGTTATGATGATTTAAATAATTATTCTCCAATAATGAAGATTTCTTATGGAAAAACTGCATTTATGTTTACAGGGGATGCTGAAAAAGAAGCAGAGCAGGAAGCTTTGAAAGAACATAAGAATTTAAAGGCAAATGTTTTAAAACTTGGACATCATGGTTCTAATTCATCAACTAGTGAGCCTTTTTTAAAAGCTGTAGACCCAAGTATTGCAATAGTTTCTTGTGCTAAAAATAATAAATATGGTCATCCACATAAGGAAACAATGACTAAGCTTAAAAATTCCAAAGTGAAAGTTTATGAAACTTTTAAAGATGGTGATATAACAATAACATCAAATGGGAAAAGTTTAGGAGTTACTTTACATAGTGAAAATACTAATTAAATTTATTACAAAGCAGAATGTTGATTTTTGATGGTATATAGTATATAATTGCCTAGAAAATAGCATATAGACAGTTCGGAAGCCTCCTGTCTTTAAATAAAACTACGGTGTTTTAAGTGAATTATAGTTTTTAATATAATATTAGTTAGCATACTTTAAACCGTAGATTTTTTCTGCGGTTTTATTTTTTTAGAATTAAAATGATATTTATATTTTGAAATATCATTTATTAGTAGTGAATTTTTTGTTCTTAAAACAGCATAGTTAATAGGAAACTTACGAATTTGTGGTGATTTAGGAGGAATTATGAAGGATAAAAATATTAAAAGAATAGTTGTATCAGCACTTATAGCAGCTTTGTATGCAGTTTTAACATTAGCTTTGGCACCTATAAGTTATGGTGGAGTTCAGTTTAGAGTAGCAGAGATAATGGTTTTATTAGCATTTTTTAACTCAGATTATATAGTTGGTTTAACATTAGGATGTTTTATTTCAAATATACTTGGGCCAAATGGAGTAGTTGATGTGGTTTTAGGTACTTTTGCTACATTTATAAGTGTATGGGCTATATATTTAACTGGAAAATATATTAAAGGCAAAAAATCTATGTGGATTGCATCAGTATGGCCAACAATTTTTAATGGCTTAATAATTGGTTGGATGCTTAACTATGTTTATGGATTACCACTTTTTTTATCAATGGCAGAGGTAGCTATAGGAGAATTTGTAGTTATAACAATTATAGGAGTGCCAGTAGTTAAGTTTATAGAAAGTAAATATCCTAATAAATTAAGGGCTTTAATGAAATAAGTTAGTCAATAAATTTATATAAAAAGATTAAAATTTAAAATTTTTCTAAAAGAGTAAAAGTATAGTATATATTTTTACTCTTTTATTTTTTTAAAGACAAAATAAGATAAAATTGTTATAATAACAAAAGAGTTTTATTTGTGAGGTGATTTAAATGAGTGGTGTAGCAGGAGAAGGATGCGAGATTTTAGTACCATTTAATGAGAGAAGACCTTTAGCTGAGATAGAAAGAAGTTTAGTTAAGACATATAGAAAACAAGTTTGGTCAAAATTTATAAAAGCTATAAAGGATTATAAATTAGTAGAAGAGGGAGATAAAATAGCAATAGCTATTTCTGGAGGAAAAGATTCGCTTATTATGGCTAAGCTTTTCCAAGAGTTAAAAAAACATGGTCAAATTAATTTTGAGCTTGTTTTTTTAGCTATGGATCCAGGATATCATCCTCAAATAAGAGAGTTACTTGAGGATAATTGTAAGTACTTAGATATACCAGTACATATTTATGATTCTGGAATATTCCAAGTTGTAGACAAAATAGCTAAGGATTATCCATGTTATATGTGTGCAAGAATGAGAAGAGGATCTTTATATGGAAAGGCAAAGGAACTTGGATGCAACAAGCTAGCATTAGGACATCATTTTAATGATGTAATTGAAACAACTATGCTAAATGTTTTATATGCAGGTAATTTTAAGACAATGCTTCCAAAGCTTAAGGCCTCTAATTTTGATGGTATGGAGCTTATAAGACCTTTATACTACATAGAAGAAAAGTATATAAAAAGATGGATTCAAAGAGCTGGGATATGGCCTTTAAATTGTGCTTGTATGGTAGCTGCTAAGAAAATTGGAAATAAGCGTTTTGAAATTAAAGATATGATAGAAGAATTTAAAGAGAAGTTTGATGGCGTTGATAAATCAATATTTAGAGCAGCGCAAAATGTAAGTGTTGATTCTATTTTAGGATGGGATATTGATGAGAAACATTATTCATATTTAGATTTTTATGATGAAGAGTCCTTACTTAAATCAACTGCTGATTTAAAACAACAAGGTTTAGTTAATGAGGCTGTTAATTATGAAAGACAAAATATTGCAAGAAATCTTATAGGACTTTTAGATGATGAGATTATAGCTGAAAAAACAGGATTATCATTAAAAGAAATAAAAAGTATGAAGTTGAATGATTAATTTTGGCGTGAATAAAAATAAAAAGTAGGGTGTAATAGAAATTTTCTTCTATTACACCCTACTTTTATTTTATGAAAGAAAGAAATTTGCTAAGTTTGAATTGGGATTTTCCTTTAGAATTTCTTTAGCTAATTTAGCGCAAAGTTCATATGTAAGTAGTGGTTTTTCCAAGGTGCCAAATAATAATAACCATTCCATATATTTTGAGGAATTATGAAGTTCAAAGGCTTTTTTACCATGATAAAATGATATTTCCTCATGGTTTAAGGGAGTCATTACTATAAATAAATAATATGATATTAAGTAATTACAATAGGCTTTTTCTTTAACCATAGAATCAGAAAATGAAATAAGTCTGTTATAGAGATAAAAATAAAAATTATTTTGTGTGTAAAAATCTTCTGTTTTAAATGTAATTAAATGCTCTTCTGTTAAATTAAAAATATTACAGTTATCTAAGTCAAGAGATAAAATATCTTTAAGTGTTTCCATAAAATATACACTCCTTATTATTTTTTAATAATTTTAGAGTACTACATAAAAAATATTGTGTAAACAATGATAATTTTATGGGGATAATATTTAAGTTACATTTTACAAAATATGATATAATATGAGCAAAGAAACATATTTTCAGCAAGGTGAAGGTGATAAAAGTATGGGAAAAACTAAGTTAAGTTATGGAGCAAAGGATATATTATATAAATTAATGGGGCAACTTTATAAAGGAAGACCTTTAGAAGTTTTTGGGGTTAATGATATTCCAAAGATATTAGATAGATTGCCAAGAAATTTCTTTGAAGGAGAAGTTTCAAAGGGTGGGCCAAATGATATATTTATTTTAGAAGATGGATCAATTTTATTATTTGGGTTTGAAAATGATAAAAATATAGATGAAAATATGTTTATTTATTTAGAGGTGGCTGTGAAGGTTATAAAAAGATATTATAAACATAGAGGGACTTTTCCTAAGGTTAGAATGGCTATAATATATAATCAAAAAGTTAAGGAAGCTAGAAATACATTGAGTTTTGGAGATATACTTATTTGTTCAGAAAGTATATTTATGTCAGAATTAAATGTAGAGAAAGTTTTAAGCGAACTAAAAGTTAAGGTTTTAGAGGACAACCTTACTCAAGCAGATAAAATTAAATTTATGATGCTTCCATTAATGAAAAATGAAAATGAACATTTAAATATAATAAGAGAAAGTGTTCAACTTGCTAAATCAATAAAGACAGAAAGAGATGAGGCTATTGTTTTAAATGGAATAATTGAATCAAGCGATAAATTTATTGATGAAAAGCAAGCTAAAGAGTTTAAGGAGTTGTTAGAGATGACTAAAATTGATAGATTATATACTGAAGAGAAAGAGTTAGCTGTTAAACATGCTAAAAAAGAAGAACAGTTAAGAATTGCAAAAAATCTTGTAGGAATATTATCAGTAGAATTAATAGCTGAGAAAACAGGAATAACTGTTGAAGAAATATATGAACTTCAAAACGCACAAGGATAGTTTTTGTATTTAAGTATAATACTAAATTTAAGAGAATAAATTTATTTAGGTGGTTCTATTAAAACTTTAAATAAAAGATAGCTAAGCATATTTTATTTAGAATTTTTAATAGAACTAATTTGTTATTTGGAGGGAAAGATTTATGAGTAAATTTGACAATAATATGTTTAAAACTTGGCAGCATATGCTTAATATTAATGGTGAAAGTATAGATTGTGAAAAAGATAAAGAAACCTTAATTAGAGAAGATGAAAGAATTATTATAGCAAAAAAGCTTAGAGAGTTAAATGTTGATAAAGAAATTATATTTAAAGCTACGGGGGTAAAATTTTAGAGCGAATTATTCTAAAATAAGAAATATATGTTATAATAATTTACTATAAAATAATAAAAGAAAAGAGGAGCAAAAGATGGAAGTTTCAATATATCTTAAGGGAAGAAGAGATCCCGTAGTTTATAGCGGGGATAGAATAGATGTATTAGATTTTGAAATGAATGAAATCAAATACAAGCAAATAAGATACTTTAGAAAAGGTTTTTCAAAATCAGAACTTATCCAAGCTGATTTAATAAAAAGAATTCAAGAAAAGAAATAAGGTTATAAATAGTAGCATCTTTAAATAAATTTTTAGAAAAAATAGGTTAGTATAATATTGGGTGACCTAAATCAAATTTCATAGAAAAAGATCATTTAGTAAGTAAAAATTTTAATAATGTTAAAAATGATTATATTGGACATTACAATGAATTTTAAAAACATTTATATATTTTAGTATATGGCAGATATATAGTTTGATTATTTGGGAGTAAGGGGAATTTACCTTCTCCCTATTTAGTTTTTGTTGTATTAATATTTGTTATTATTCCTATAATAATAAATATTAATACAAAGGAGAGGATTGCTTGAGTAAAAATTTAGATTTGATAAAGGATAAAGAAAGTACATTATTAAGAAAGTATATGATACCTTCTGTGACAGGTATGCTTGGGCTTTCAGTTTGTATATTGTTTGATACTATGTTCATAGGTCATAAATTAGGAGATTTAGGTTTAGCTGCTTTAAATATAGCACTTCCAACATATAATATATATAATGCAATAGGATTAGCAATAGGTGTAGGTGGTGCTACCACTTTATCCATTGCTCTGGGGCAGAAGAAAAATCATAAGGTTAATAGGATATTTACTTCTGCGGTGTTTGCAGCAATTATATTTTGTTTAATAATAAATATACTGGAATTTTTCTTTTTAGATAAAATAGTATATATGCTAGGGGCATCAGAGGCAACATTTAAATTAGCTAGAGATTATTTAAAGGTTATATTAACTTTTAACTCAGCCTTTATATTTGCATCCTCATTTATAGTTTTTGTTAGAAATGACAAAGAACCAAAACTCGCTATGTATGCTGTAATAGCTTCTAACACAACAAATATAATTTTAGATTATGTATTTATATATATTTTAAATATGGGTATGTTTGGAGCGGCCTTAGCAACTTCTATTGGACAATTCATGGCATTAGGGGTATTATCAATACACTTTATAAAAAAGAATAATTCAATGCACTTAGAATTAAGCGGAATAAATCTAGGTCATATTGGAAGAGTTCTTAGAAATGGAGTGCCAAGCTTTTTAACAGAAATTTCTGCTGGGTTTGTAATATTTATATTTAATATTGTAATATATAAATTTGAGGGAGATTTAGGGGTATCAGCTTATGGAATAATAACAAATATAGTTCTTATTTTTGTTGCTATATTTAATGGGGTTTCACAGGGAGTGCAGCCTTTAATAAGTGTAAACTATGGCGCTGGAAAAGAGGAAAGAGTAATTGAGTTTTTAAGTTTAACAAGAAAAATAGCTTTTATTTTAGGGGTTATATTTTTATCTTTAGGATTATTATTCCCAGATGAGATGATTTTTATATTTACAAATGATAGAGGAAGGTTATTAGAAATAACTAAAAGGGGAATTTATCTATACTTTATTGCATTTTTATTTAACGGTCTTAATATGGTTAATGTTGCATACCTACAAGCTGTTGAGAAATCAAAGGAATCTTCATTATTATCTAGTTTAAGAGGATTAATATTCATAATAGTATTTATTATGATACTTCCAAGATTCTTAGGGGTAGAGGGAGTGTGGTTAACAATTCCTAGTGCTGAATTTATAACTCTTTTGTTATTTATATTCTTTGAATTTATAATGAAAAAGAAATCTGTTTAGAATCAATAAAAACCGTTGATTTGTTTCAACGGTTTTTATTGTAAATGCAAAGAATTAATATAATGTAGTAAATTTTATAATGAGTTATAAACAAAAGGTTAAGTTATGATAAATGAGGTATTAGTTTACAATAAACCTAATAATATAATATGAAATTTTGTGTATTTCTGATAATAAATTAAATAAAAAATTGTAGAACTTAAATAAGTTGTATATAATAATAGTAAAGTTTTATTTATAAGGAGAAAATTTTATAATGAATATCAAAAATTATGATAAAATGGATCCATACATGCTTCTTAGTATAGCTAACTTAAAATTAAGAGATTATTACAGTGATTTAGATAATATGTGTGATGATTTAGATATAAAAAAAGAAGTAATAGAAGATAGATTAAAGGCATGTGGATATATATATAATAGTGAAAACAATCAGTTTGTTGCTGAATAATATAATTTATGTTTTTTTATAATAGGGAGGATTAATTAAATGAACTTAAGAAAAGAACCATACTTATTGGTATTTGGAGCTTCAGTAGTTGATATATTTGGATTTAGTAGAGCTACGTACAGACCATACAACTCAACACCAGGACATGTAAAAATATCTTTTGGAGGAGTTTGTAGAAATATAGCTGAGAATATGGCTAGAGTTGGAGTAAATACAAACTTTATGTCAATTCTAGGAGATGATGAAAATGGAAGAAGTATAATAGAACATTCTAAAAAAATAGGATATTATATGGATGATTCTATGGTTATAGAAGGTGGTTCAACACCAACATACTTAGCTATACTAGATGAGAATGGAGAAATGGTTTCTGCTATTGCTGATATGAAAAGCATAGGAGCTATGAATAAAGATTTTATAGATTCTAAGAGAGAAATATTTGAAAATGCAGAATATACAGTTTTAGATTCAGATAATCCAGAAATAATGGAGTACTTACTAACAAACTTTAAAGATAAGACAAACTTTATCTTAGATCCAGTTTCAGCTGAGAAAGCAAGTTGGATAAAACACTTAATAAAGGATTTTCACACTATAAAGCCAAATAGACATGAAGCTGAAATATTAGCAGGATTCCCTATAACAGACAAAGAGGATTTAATAAAAGCAAGTAAATATTTCTTAGGTTTAGGTATCAAAAAAGTATTCATAAGTTTAGATGCTGATGGAATATTCTATAACGATGGAGAAAAGTGTGGAAAGATAAAAGCAACTGAGGTTGAGGTTAAAAATGTTACTGGAGCTGGGGATTCATTTGTAGCTGGATTAGGACACGGATATATGAATAATTTATCAATAGAAGATACAGTTAAATTTGCAATAACAATGTCTAATATAACAATATCTCATGAAGAAACTATACATCCAGATATGGCATTAGAAACAGTTTTAGCTAAATTAGAGAATACAACTTGGGAAGAAGAAAAATACGATTTAAGTGAATAATTTAACTGAATAATATTTATATTAAATTGATTTTAGGTAGAGAGTTACATAGGTAAAATATATTTAATATGATGAGGTGAGATTATGGGTAAAAAAATAAAAAAAGGTAAACTTGCTTTATTAGCTTTAGCAGGAAGTGCATTTGTTGCATCTTTACTTTATGATAAAAAGCAACAAAAGAAAAATGAATTAGATTCTTTAGAAGTAAACTTTGAAGAAGTAAGTCAAGAAAATTAAAAAATCTTTAATAAAAAAACACCAGATTTTATTCTGGTGTTTTTTTATTAAATTATTTAACTAATGAATTAGCTTTCTCTATAGCTTCATTGAAACTATCTGCAAATTGATTTTCACCAAGTTTGTTTATAAAGCCCATAAGTCTCATAACTTTTTTAGGTTGTTTTTGAACTTCGGATATTATTAATGTAATATTATGAGTTTTACAGCTTAATGCTATGTTTTTAATTTGTTTAAACCCAGTAACATCTAAAGTTTTAGTATGTCTCATTCTTAAAATAAGAACAGAAGCATCTCTATTAACTTCTTTCATGGTATTCATAAATGAATCTACAGCACCGAAGAATAGGTGTCCTCTTATATCGTAAACAAGAACATTTTCTCCAACTTTTACGTTATTCATATCACCATCTATTCTATCAGAACAGTCAGCCTCATTTAATTCATTAACTTCTATTGAAGTAGCAACTCTTCTCATAAATAGGCACATTGAAACTAACATACCTACACCGATTGCTATTACTAAATCAAAAAATACTGTTAAGAAGAAAGTAGTTAATAATATTGCAATATCACTTTTGGGAGCTTTAAGTATGGCTTTGAAACTTCTCCACTCACTCATATTGTATGAAACTATCATTAATATGGCAGCAAGAGTGGTTAATGGAATAAATTTTGCAAGTGGCATAAATATAACCATTATAAGTAATAATGTTATTGAGTGGATCATACCAGCTATTGGTGTTCTACCACCATTTTTTACGTTAGCGGCAGTTCTTGCAATGGCACCTGTTGCTGGAATTCCGCCAAATAATGAGGAACCTATGTTTGCAAAACCTTGAGCTATAAGTTCAGCATTTGAGTTGTGTTTATCTCCTATCATACCATCTGAAACAACTGCAGAAAGTAATGACTCTATTCCACCTAAAAGTGCAATTGTAAATGCAGGGCCTATTAAGGCCTTAAATGTACCAATATTTAAAGCTGGAATATGAGGCATAGGAAGTTCAGAACTTATTTTACCAAACTGACTTCCTATTGTTGCAACTGGTAGTTTGAAGAAAAATACAATCAAAGTAGTTATAATTAAAGCTATTAATGAACCAGGAATTTTTTTACTAACTTTTGGCCAGAAAATAAGTATCGCTAAAGCTAAAATACCAATTCCTAATGTATAGTAGTTAGTAGTATTCATATGAGCAATATAAGCTTCCCATTTGGGTAAAAATTTTGAAGGAACCTTAGTCATAGTAAGTCCTAAAAAATCTTTAACTTGTGTAGAGAAAAGAGTTACAGCTATACCAGATGTAAATCCTACAGTTATTGGGTAAGGTATATATTTTATCAGACTACCAAATTTTAAAATACCAAATAAAATAAGGATAATACCTGCCATAAATGTGGCTATTATTAATCCGTCTATACCGTGATCTTGGATGATACCAAATACTATAACAACGAAAGCACCAGTAGGTCCACCAATTTGAACTCTACTTCCGCCTAATAATGAAATTATAAATCCAGCTATAATTGCAGTTATAAGACCTTTCTCTGGGGATACACCAGATGAGATACCTAAGGCAATTGATAGTGGTAAGGCAATAATAGCAACTATTATACCTGAAACGAAATCTTTTAAAAATTGTTCTTTTGTTAATCCATTCTCTTTATCACCTAGTAAAGAGAGTAACTTTGGTTTGTACATTTAAATATATTCACTCCTTATAAAAACAGTCGATTTATATTATAGTACTGAAATTTATGTTTTACAATTTAGCAAAACGATTTGAAACGTTATCAATAACACAAAGGTGTTTATTAACAAAAAGTTTACAAAATATTTGTTGAAAGTAACATATGTTACAGAATTTTTGAAAAATATAAAATATAATTAAAATATAAAATTTAAGAGGTGAATAAAATGAGTTTATTTTTAGGGAAAATACATTTTTGGTTATTTGACAAGATAAGATGGTTTGAAAATATAGAATTGGAGGTCTTAGAATTAGCTAAGGAACATAATATGCCAGTAGATAAATGGGTTAATTATACAAGTGAAAATTTTGGAGAGATAACTCCAAACAAACCTTTAGATAATCTTATAGATGAAGGAAATATTCACGGTTGGCTAGAAAGTAGAATACAATCTGCAGAGAGAAGGGGAGCATATTACATAACTGAAATGATAAAAATAGAACCTTCAATAAAAGAAGAAATTGGTAAAATATATTCTGAAAATGGAGTTCTTAATGCTAATGAATGCAAGGTACAAAAAGAAGAGTGGAATGCACAGGATATATATACAAATATAAATAACTATATTTTAGATGGAATGCCTTGTGATAGGATAAATGAAATAATAGTAAATTCAGAAGAAAAAGTTTCTTGGAGAATGAGAGAAGACTTACATAAAAGATTTTGGGATGAAGTTTTAGGTGATGTAGAGGTATTTCATTATTTAAGAAGCTTATGGATAAAAGCTTTTGTAAATGAATTAAATTCAAGATTTAAATTTGTTCAATTAAAAAATAGAGAATTTTCAATAGAAGAATAGGATCTTTAGAAACTAAAGTAATATTTTATTATTATTTTGGCTTTTAAATTTTTTAGCTACTAAGCTTTTAATAAATTAGATTTATGCTATATATTTATAAAGGCAAAATAAATTCAAATTTCGTAAGATTATGACATTTTCTAATTTAAATACATATTATAGAGTATAGAATATTTTTAACATAGGAGGATAATATGTATTTGGCTAAAGGTGCAATTGTGAGTGTGGACTTAGGTGAATGGCATATTATAGGGGAGAGTACAGTAGATAATTTAGAAAAAGAACTTAAAGAGAGTATAATGTATTTTCTAAAAAAATACATTACAAAAGAAAATTTAGGTTTTATTGATTGTACCCCTTATGATGAGGTTTTTTTTTCAAAGGGGGAAGAATTGAAAAATAGAGTTAAAAGAATTAATTTAAGTGAATCTTCCTTGCACATAACATTAAAAATAAAATTTGAAGAAGAAAATTCTATTTATTGCTTAGTTAATGAGTATGATTATAAAGGATTAAAATTTGCAGAAAAAATCTGTGAAGCTTTTGAAAAATATAGTTATAGGAATAAAGGGGTAAAGAGGGCAGAAGTATATAATTTGCTATATACAAACAATCCGTCAATTATAGTGGAGTTTGCTTTGAAAAAAGAAGAAATAGACAATATAGAAAAAGCTTCATTTATTTCTAGGATAATTGTAGATGCAATAAAAAGTTTAGGAACTAAATAACAAGGGCTGAGAATTAACTCAGCCTTTATTTTTTAGTCTATATATTTCTTTTGTGTTTTCATCAATTATTTTAAATGAGTATCCTAAATTCTTAAAGTAATCTATTATTGATGGAAGTGCTTTAGCTGAATTTTTATTTGCATTTCCACAGTGCATAAGAAGAACAATATTAGGATCTTTACTAATAGATTTTCTTAAAATTGAGTCTGGAGAAAGTTTTGGATTTAAGCCATCTGTACTATCAACTGTCCAATCATATATTTTAAATTTATTTTGATGAAGTAATTCAACCATAGATTTTGTTAATGTGTATGTACTATTATTTGATCCGAAAGGAAATCTAAGTAAAAAGACCTTTTTATCTATTATATTTTCTATTGCTTTTTGAGTTTTTAAATTTTCTTCAAGAAAAGAGTTGTTATTTTTATAAATAAGATTTCTTTCATGAGTGAATGTGTGAAGACCTAAAGCATGACCTTCATCATTTAATCTTTTAACTAATTCTGGATTCTTTTCTACTAAGTTACCTATTAAAAAAAATGTGGCTTTAACTTCTTTTTCTTTTAAAATATTTAAAATATCACTTGTTACTGGTTCTTCAGGACCATCATCAAAGGTTAAATAAATAGTTTTTTCATTAGAATCTAAAGCACGAGTACTATTTTTGTTTTGTGTTATCATAGCAAAAGGAGTATTAATAGGCAAAATAAATAGAAAAATTAAAAAAGTGGAAAAAAATAATTTTAAAATTTTCATTGAATCACATCCTCTAATTGATTAGTTTAAATTAATTTGCTTTTATTAGTATTTTCAAAAAAATATTAAATATAATAGTTTTTATATAAATTTTATTAAATAATTATTCTTTTTTATTTATTTAACTTTATGTTATAATAAATAAAATAAAAAAATATGAAACATAAAGAGAGTGATAAGGTATGGAGAAGTATTTAAAGATAGCATTAGGAATCATAATACTAATTGTTGTAATTCAAGTTGGATTATTAATCTTACCTTGGGTTTTAGGTGGAATATTAGTATTATGGCTTGTAGGTTGGATATACTTTAAGTTCATAAGAAAATACGTTGTTAAGTATATGGAAAAGAAAGGTGAAAGTGAAGAATATACATATACTTTCACTAAGGAAGAAAAGAAAACAGAGGCACAGTATGAAGATGATGGCCCTGTTATAGATGTTGATTTTGAAGAAGTAAAAGATGATAAATAAGGATTGATCATATGAATTTTAGAAAATTAAAGATATTTTTTGAAACTGCAAAATGTTTAAATATGACAAAGGTTGCAAAATCTATGTACATAAGTCAACCATCAATAAGTCAAGCTGTGGCAGAGCTTGAAAATGACTTAAATGTAAAACTTTTTGATAGAATAGGAAAGAAGTTATATTTAACTCATGAAGGAGAAATATATTTTGAATATAGTAGAAGAATATTAAACCTATATGAAGAGGCTAATAACACAATAAAGAATAGTGTAAGTGGACAAAAAGGAAAAATAGTAATAGGGGCAAGTACTACAATAGGAATATACATACTTCCAGAAATAATTAAGGAATTTAATGAGTTATATAAAAATATAGAGATATCCTTAATAATAGAAAATACTCAAATAATAGAAAAACTAATTATGGAAAACAAGGTGGATATAGCCTTAGTAGAAGGCTATGTTACATCTACTGAGTTAGAAGTTCAAAGTGTTGGGAAAGATGAACTTGTATTTATTGCAAATCCTAAAAATACAATCTTCTTAAAGGATGAGATTACTTTAGATGATTTAGAAAAAGAAAAGTTTATAATGAGAGAGCTTGGAAGTGGAACTAGAGAAATAGTAGAGAATTACCTTAAAAATAATGGGTGTAATTACAATATACATATGGAACTTGGAAATACTGAGGCTATTGTAAGAATTGTTGAGTCAGGACTTGGAATAGCCTGTGTATCATTTAAAGCAATTGGAGATAGAATAAATAATGGATCTATTAAAGATATAAAAATTCAAAATGTTAAAGTAAGTAGAGATCTTTATCTTATTTATCATAAGGATAAGTTTATATCTAAGAATATGGAAATATTCATAGAAGAAATAAAAAAAGTTAAAATATAAAAAAGAGTATCAAAATTAAATTTTTAATTTTGATACTCTTTTTCTTATAATAAGTAAAAGAAAATTGATATAAAATGACATAAACTACCTAATAATATTAGTATATGAAATATTTCATGAAATCCTAGATGTTTAAATTTAAGGAATTTAGGCTTAAGTGCATATATAACACCACCTAAAGTATATATAACACCACCAATAGCAAGCCAAACTAAGGCTTTAGTTGGAATATTTTTAAAAAATGGAATAGCACCTAGAGAAATCCAACCCATTCCAATATACATTAGTGTTGAAAGTATTCTAGGACAATTAAACCAAATCATTTTAAACAAAACACCTAATATGGTTAAGACTATTATTAATGTTGTTATAAATACTTTAGGCTTTCCATAAAGTCCAATTAAACAATAAGGCATATAACTTCCGCATATAAGTATGAATATCATAGAGTGGTCTAGCCTTCTTAAAAATGAAATTGTCTCTTTTTTTACATTTACAAGATGATAAACAGTAGATGCTGTATAAAGAAGTACAAGTGAACATCCAAATAATATTACAGAGATAAGAGGAAGTCCTATACCATATATATAAGTTGCTTTTATTGTTAATACTTCTAAGGCTATAAGAGACATTATAGCACCAAATAAATGAGTAAATCCGTTTATAGGTTCTCTAAAAAATGAGTTTTTCATAATTTACCTCCTAACAAAATAACATGTAGTTTTAAAAACTATGTGATAGTATGTTATAATTATCTTATAATTTAAAAGTAAATTCAAGCTTTAAATTTTAGTGTTTTTTTAGAATTTTAATAGAATAGTGCTAGATATCTTGAATTTATTATAAAATACTAATAATATAGTATATGGATATAACAATTAGTAGTTTTAAAAACTATATTAAGTTAACAAGGAGTGAAACTATGAATTTGAGTTGTTTAATAGATGAATTAAAGTTAGATAAAACAATAAAACTTAATGATATACCTGAATTAGATTTATATATGGACCAGGTTATTCAACTTTTCGAAAATGAATTTGCAGAAACTAAAAGGTTTGAAGATGATAAGATACTTACTAAAACCATGATTAATAACTATGCTAAGGGTAAATTATTAATGGATATAAAGAATAAGAAGTATAGTAAAGAACACATTATTCTTATGTCTTTAATATATAATATGAAAGGTATACTTGCTTTAAATGATATAAAATTAGCATTAGGTGATATTGTAGAGAGATATAATAAAGAAGAAGTTTCAAAAGAAGAAATAAGGAATTTGTATAATCTTTATCTTTTAGGACATGAAAAAAATATTAGTGATATAAAAGAAAGTTTAAATATACATATAGATAATTTAGGTGATGGATTTAAAGACTTAGAAAAAAATGAAAAAAAGATGTTACTAGCTTCAATATTAGTAGATAAGGCAAATATGTACAAGAGAATTGCTGAAAAAATATTAGATGAAGAGTAGTGGGAAAATGTAACAATTTGTAATATGTAGTCATAATATATACTATCATATGATAAAAAAGTAGGAGGTAAGTTATGGACTACAAAGATTATAGATGTAACTGTCAATGTGGAGATATGGATGAATTAGATGAATTATTTGAAGGTTTAGGATGTGATGGTGGATATGACTGTGGCTGCCATGAAGATCCAAGAAAATATTGTAGAAGACCACAACCAAAACCAATGCCAAAGAAAGGTATAATAGAAGTACAAAGTCTTTTAGGATGTTCTGATGGGGAACCAATAAGTGGAGTTCCTATTGAATTATATAAAATAGATTGTAATACTGGATTTGAACTTGTTGATTGTAAATATACAGATCGTTGTGGAAAAGCTGTATTTAAGTGCTTAGATGATGGACTATATGCAGTTAAACAACCTGTAGACCCTTGCTATTTTGAAGCTCCAGAATATTATCCATGTTATGAAGTTTGCATTTCTCCAAGAAATAAGTTTGGAAGAGTTTGTATTATAAATAATTTAAAGAAAAGAGAAAATTGTAATAGACCTCCAATTCGTTGTAGATGCAAAACTGAAGGTTGTAGATAATTAAATATATTTCTTTAATAATGCTCACAGTATATAACTCTGTGGGCTTTAAAATATTTAATGAAAATTATATAATATAAAACAGATTATAATCAAAGAAAGGGTTTTATTAAGATGAAAATAAGAATAAAATATTTTGAAGGAGCTACTAAGCTTAAAAAAATAGTAAAAGGTAATTGGATTGATGTTTATTCAAATAAAGAAATTTTTGTGGAGGAAGGGGAAAGGGCTATGGTCCCATTAGGCTTTGCACTAGAGTTACCTAGTGGATGGGAAGGGCATTTAGCACCAAGAAGTTCAACTTTTAAAACTTGGGGAATTATACAAACAAATTCTGTTGGAGTTGTTGATGATACATATATAGGAGATAATGATCAGTGGCATATGCCTGTTTATTGTTTACAAGGAAAAGATTCTTTAGAAGAATGTGGAGTAGTTAAAAAAGGTACTTTAATAAAAAAGGGAGATAAGATAGGACAATTTAGAATAATGGAAGTTATGCCAGAAATCGAATTTGAAGAGGTTCACTCTTTTGGAAATGAAGATCGTGGGGGATTTGGAAGTACTGGAACTAATTAATAGTGATTTTAAATTTAAGTGTTTTTTTAAATTAAATTGTTTAAAAGATAGAAAAATGTGGCTGTATCAAAAATATAATAATAAAACTTACAAATATATTCCTATTATTTGTAAGTTTTATAAAAAGTTATTTTGATACATGCCCTTTTTATTTAATGTCTTTTTATAAAAGAATGATAAATTAATCTTCTAGGGATTCTGAAAGTTCTTCCCAAGTTTTATAAAGATTTTCAATTTCTTCTTGAACAGTTTTTATTTCATTATTTACTCTTATGCTTTCTTCTGCATTAGAATAAACTTCTTCTTTACAAAGCATTCCTTGAAGATTTTCAAGTTCTTCTTCCTTTTGAGGAATTAATTTTTCAACATCTCTTAACTGAGCTCTTAATGCCCTTAGTGATTTATCAGCATTCTTTTTCTTTTTCTTTTCTTCTTTAATTTGAGTTTTAGTTTTACCTTGGTTAATTTCTTCATCTAAATCTTCATATCTATTAGGATTAGCTTTTTTGTCAACAAAATAGTTATAGTTTCCAAGATATGTTTTAAGACCATCTTCTTGAAGTTCTACAATTTTACTTATAACCTTATTTAAAAAGTATCTATCATGAGAGATTACTATTAAAGTTCCATCATAACTTAATATAGCATCTTCTAAAGCCTCTCTAGACATAATATCTAAGTGGTTTGTAGGTTCGTCTAAAAGAAGTAGGTTAGCTTTTGAAAGCATAAGCTTTAAAAGGTTTATTTTGCATTTTTCTCCACCACTTAATAAGGAAATTTCCTTAAAGACATCATCACCAGTAAATAAAAATGATGCTAAGTAGTTTCTTACTTCAGTAGTGGTAAGGTGAGGAAAATCATCCCAAACCTCATCTATGATTGTTTTTGTGATATCTAAATTAGATTGCTCTTGATCGTAGTATCCTGTAAATACATTTTTACCAAGAGACACTGAACCAGAATCAGCTTTAACCATATCCATTATTATTTTGAATAGAGTAGTTTTTCCTCTTCCATTTTCTCCAATAAGAGCAATTTTTTCTCCACGCTTTAAATCAAGATTAACATTTTGGAAAAGCAAATTCTCATAGCTTTTTTTTAATTTTTCTATATGAAGAACATCATTACCACTTTTAACTGTTGTTTCAAAGTTTATTTTAGATGCAGCTTTTATTACTTCTGGTGCTTCTAATCTTTCTATTTTATCAAGAGATTTTTGTCTACTTTCAGCAGCTTTTATACTTTTTTCCCTATTAAAAGAACGGAATTTTTCTATGATTTCTTCTTGTCTTTTAATTTCAGCTTGTTGAAGATTATAAGCTTTAAGTCTAGCTTCAATATCTTTTTTTCTAAGTTCTAAAAACTTAGTATAGCTTGCATTATAACAATGTACTTTACCACCTATAAGTTCAAAGGTTTTATTAGTTACAGAGTCTAAGAAGAATCTATCGTGGGAAATAACAAAAACAGTTCCTTTATATGAATTTAGGTATTCCTCAAGCCAACTTATTGCCTCTAAATCTAGATGGTTAGTAGGCTCATCTAAAAGAAGTAAATCAGGTTTTCTAAGTAGAAGTTTACAAAGGGCAAGTCTTGTTTTTTGTCCTCCACTTATATTTATGATTTTAGTATTAAAATCTTCTTCTAAGAAGCCAAGTCCTTTAAGAACTCTTGAAATTTCTCCTCTAAATGTGTAACCACCTCTATTTTCATATAATTCTTGAGAAAGAGTATAGTCTTTTATAAGTTTGTTATGATAATCTTCATTTGAAGCATCATAAGGTTCATTAAGTTTTCCTTCTAAAGTTTTAATCTTATTCTCAAGTTCAGTTAAAGAGGAGAATACAGAAAGCATCTCATCATAAATAGTATTTTCACTATCTAGAGATAAATTCTGAGAGAGATAACCTAAAGTTTTATTTTTATCTAAGAATAATTCACCACTATCATAATCAAGTTGTTTAGTAAGAATTTTAAATAAAGTTGATTTACCTTCTCCATTTGGCCCTATTAAACCAACCTTATCTCCTTCATTTATATTAAATGTTACATCTCTTAAAATCTCATCAATACCAAAACTTTTACTAAGATGTCTACAGCTTAAAATAATCATTTTAAAACTCCTATCATTATATATTAGTATCAATCATTACAATTATACTAATAAAGGGGGAATTCATCAAATTATTATATATTTATATAAATTTTTAGAGTTTAATTTTAAGAACCTAAAATTAATTTTTAGAATAGAATATACTATTGGAGTGATAAATTATGAATAATACTAATAATTATAGAAAGCTGTTTATCGGCATTGATGATGAAATAACTATTTGTAATGGTAAGAAATTTGTTCCTATAAATTTAGATAATGGAGCAACTACACCTTCCTTAAAAGAATGTATGAAATGTGTTTCTGATATGCTTTATGTTTATGGTTCTATTGGAAGAGGTAAAGGATATAAAGCTAAGTTTTGTAATGAATTTTATGAAAGTTCAAGAAAAAAGGTTTTAAAGTTTTTTAATGTTAAAAATACAGAAGATTACACAGTAATTTATGTTAAAAATGCAACTGAGGGATTAAATTTATTAGCTAAAGCCTTAGGTAATAAGAAAGAATATATTATAAGTACTAGAATGGAACATCATGCTAATGATTTACCTTGGAGAATTAGTAGTAATGTTATATATATAGATGTAGATGAAAAAGGATTTTTAAACAAAGAAAAAGTAGAGCATATCATAAGAAAAAATAGAGGAAAAGCTAAGTATATAACAATAACAGGGGCATCCAATGTTACTGGATATTTAAATCCAATTAATGAAATTGCAAAAATTGCTCATGAAAATGGAATGAAGATAATAGTTGATGCTGCGCAGTTAGTAGCACATAAAAAAATAAATATGAATGGAAATGAAAAGGATGATTATATAGATTTTCTTGTTTTTTCTGCTCATAAGATGTATGCGCCTTTTGGTTGTGGAGTAATAGTTGCAAGAAAAGAATGTATTGAAGATAAGGAGCCACTATTAAGAGGTGGAGGAGCAGTTGATTTAGTTTCTGATAATAAGGTATATTTAGATACTGAACCTGAAAGATTTGAAGCTGGAACACCTAATATAATAGGAGTTTGTGCTTTATTATCTTCCATAAGAATAATAAGTTCAATTGGATTTCAGAAAATTGAAGAAGAAGAGGAGAAACTTAAAAATTATTTGTTATATGGTTTAGAAAATATGCCTGACATAATAACATATGGAGATTCAAAGTGCAAGGATAGAATTGGAATTGCTATTTTTAATGTTAAAGATATACATCATGATATAATAGCTGAAAGGTTAGCAAATTTAAGAGGAATAGCAATTAGAAATGGAACCTTTTGTGCTCATCCATATGCTAGAAGACTTTTAAATATAAAAGATGAAGAATTTTGTAAATACGCCTATAGTGATAAAAAAAGACCAGGAATGCTTAGAGCTAGTTTAGGTCTTTATAATAGTAAAGAAGAAGTAGATGAGTTTTTAAATACTTTAGAAATAGTAAAAAGCAAAGATTTTAAATTTTAATAATAAGGTTCATATTATTATTTACAAGTTAATAGTTAGTTTATAAATTTAAAAAGACATGCTATTGCATGTCTTTTTTGTGGGTAAATTAAGAAAAATATTAATTTGTTTTATAATACAAAACTATGATAAAGAGGAAGAGAATCTCTATCCTCAAAATCGCTTATTAAAGGTCTTAAATAATTTAAACCTTCCTCGGTAATATTATTGCCTTCTTTGTTAATCCATTCAGTAGGAAAGTATTTTATATTATTGGCTATTTTATCAGCTTCAACTAAGAAAGTAGAACTCTTATAAGGGAAAGAAGATTCTCTCTTAATTGAAATCATATATCCGCCATCTTGGTTTATAGAAGCTTCTAAAGCTGCTTTTCCAACCATAATAGCCTCTTTAATATCTATTTTTGATGATGAATGCATAGCACATCTTTGAAGAGTGCCAAGTTCTAGTGATTTCACTCTATTTGTTATACTTGCTTGTATTATTAAATTTTTTAAGTAATTACTTACACCACCTAATTGGGCATGACCAAAGGAATCCTTAGATGAGATTGTTTCAGTAATAAACTTTCCTTCTTCATTTCTTATTCCTTCAGAAACAACAATATAAACATGATTTTTTTCTTTATATATTCTAGCAACATCAATTAAAAACTGATGTACTGAAAATTTGCTTTCAGGTAAGTAAATTAAATCTGCACATTGTTCTCCATTTATATTAGCTAAAGCAGAAGAAGCTGCAAGCCAACCTGTATCTCTTCCCATAGTTTCAATAATAAATATACCATTGTTTGTATAAACCTTAGAATCTAAGAAAGTTTCTAAAACAGAAGTTGTTATAAATTTAGCTGCACTACCAAAACCTGGTGTATGGTCTGTGTACATTAAATCATTATCTATTGTTTTAGGAATTCCAAAAAATTTTATATTTATATTTTTAGCTTTAGCAAAAGCATTAAGCTTAGCTGTAGTATCCATTGAATCATTTCCACCAACATAGAAAAATGCTTTTATATCAAGAGAATTTAAAATTTCAAGAAGTTTTAAATATTCTTCTTCACTATCTTCTAATTTCTTTAATTTATATCTACAAGCTCCTAATCCAGAAGCAGGTGAATTTTTAAATCTTTCTAACTGAAGATCATCTAGCTCTGATAAGTTTATAATATTTTTATTTAATATACCTTCAATTCCATTTAATCCACCATAAACATTATTATATAAGTTAAGTTTTTTATTAGCTTTAAGTAACCCATAAACACTAGCGTTTATTACTGAAGTAGGCCCACCTGATTGAGCAATTATACAATTCATTTTAAAAAATCTCTCCTTTGTGTCATACAATTAATTAGTGTAAAAATAAATATGTTATACTAATTCATTAAATGTAATACTCTATTTATTAATATACACTAAATTTTATGATAAATAAACCTTTTTTATGAAAAAAAGAATAATTTTTAAAGGTTTTTTGTTGAATGAGCTATACTAAAAAGGAAATATATTTGAAAAGATGATTAATTAAATTTAATATGCTACACTATTTTGAATTCGACTAGCTTGAAAATAAGTTTTTTATGTTTAATTAAGTATGAAATTTAAAATATAAATTTTAATTTATAAATATAATAATTAATTTGTTTTGTTGTGTTATAATTTAACATAGTTATTTAAATATTTATTTAGGAGAATGTTATGGAAGTAAAAGAAATATTTAAAGCTAAGGGCATAAAAGTCACTAAGGCTAGAATTTTAATATACCAATTATTAAAAGAAACTGATAGAAGTATAACGGCTGATTATATATATGGTAATTGTACTGGAATAAATTTATCTACTGTTTATAGAACTTTAGAAATCTTTTTAGAAAAAGATTTAGTTGATAAATTTGAACTTGGAGATGGAAAGAGTTCCTATAATTTAAAAAAGAAAAACTTACATAAACATATTTTAGAATGTGATCTTTGTCATAAGGAAATTGAGGTTCCATGTCCTATGAGACAAATTGAAGAACTTCTTAGAAATCAAACTGGTTTTAAGATTAAAGAACATAATCTTACGCTAAAAGGTATATGTGAGCAATGTATAAAAGAGAATGAAAAATAATATAAATACAAATTATTAAATAAAACTTGGATAAAGTATTTACAAAAAAAGAATAAAGACGTATAATCATTAATAATAAATTAAAAACATTCCCCATATATTTCTGGAGATAGGGTCTAGATGTTTCTACGAGATAACCGTAAATATTCTCGCTATGGGTAAGTCGGACATATTAATGAACTTTAAGTTAGTATTGATTTACCTGTTTTGAATCAATACTAACTTTTTTCTTTACTTTTACTTAAAAAACGAATAATGAATATATTAAATTTGGAAGGAGAAACATATTGAATTTGATAGAGAAGGTTTTTAAATTAAAAGAAAATAAAACTAATGTAAAAACAGAAGTTATTGGAGGGTTAACAACATTCGTAACTTTTGCCTATGCATTATTAGTTATTCCAAACATACTTAAAATTGGAGGTATGAATTCATTAGGTATTAAAGGAGATGCGGCAGCCAATTTAACTATGGCTGGTGATCCAATAATATCATCAGCTTTTGCTTCTGTTTGTGTAGCAGCTGCCTTAGGAACATTAATAATGGCCTTTTATGCTAATTTACCATTTGTATTAGCACCAGGATTAGGATTAGTATCTTTCTTTTCCTATAATATTTGTATAAAACTTGGATTTTCATGGCAAGAAGGATTAGCAGCAGTATTCATATCAGGAGTATTATTTATAATTATTACGCTTACTTCAATAAGAGAAAAAATTGTACAAGCAATACCTGAAAATCTTAAATACGCCATTACAGCTGGAATAGGACTTTTCGTAGCATTAATTGGATTAAAAAGTGGAGGTATTGTAAAAGCAAATCCAGCAACATTAGTGGCTTTTGGAGATTTTACAGATAAATATGTCTTACTTACAATAATAGGACTTATAATAACATCAATTTTAGTAGCAAGAAGAATAACTGGTGGAATGCTTTTAGGAATAATAATAACAACAATAATAGGTATTCCAATGGGAGTTACTAATTTAACAGGAATGAAATTATTTTCATTACCTAATATAGGAAGTACGTTTTTTGCTATGGATTTAAAGGGTCTTTTAATAAGCAATGGAGATGGAGTTTTTGGAGCATTACTTACAATATTTATGGTTGTAATAACCTTAAGTTTAGTAGATCTATTTGATACAATAGGAACTTTAGTTGGAACAGCTCAAAGCTCAGGAATGATAGATGAAGATGGACAAGTCAAAAATTTAAGAAAAGCTTTAGCATCAGATGCAGTAGGCACAACACTTGCATCTTTATTAGGAACAACAACACTAGCAACGGTTGTTGAATCAGCGGCAGGTATATCAGCAGGAGCTAGAACAGGTCTTTCTAATGTAATAGTTAGTATATTATTAATAATTTCATTATTTTTTAGTGGATTAATAGGAATAGTTCCTCAAAGTGCCACTGCACCTGCTTTAATAATAGTTGGCGTTTTAATGATGGGAGCTATAACTGAGATTGATTTTAATGATTTTACTGAGGCTGTGCCGGCTTTCTTTACAATAGCTATGATGCCATTTACATATTCAATAGCTAATGGAATAGCTATTGGAATGATATTTTATCCTATAATGAAAGTAGTTACAGGAAAAGGAAAAGAAGTACATAAAGTTATATATATATTTGCAGTATTATTTATATTAAGATTTATATTAATGCCAGATTAATATAAAAAGTTATGAGGAGACTAGAAAAATTATTTTCTAGTTTTTTTATTTAAATTTAAGTTAATTTTGTATAAAATTACAAAAAATAATATATAGAGAAAATATTAATTAAATCTTAAATTTATCCATTGTTTAAAGAATAGATATTACTTAAAATGAGGGGCAAAGGGGTGAGGTTTATGATTAAACTTGAAAAAAAGAAAAATGGAAATATAACAATTGTAAATATTTATAATTTTATAAGAAAAACTGTTTATCCAAGTGGTGAATTTGTACAAGATGATTTTGAAACTGTAATAAAGGAAATAGAGCTTATTAAGCAATATGGATTTCCAGCAACCTATGCATTAAAACATGATGCCTTAATGGATGAAAATTTTGTGAAACTAATTAAAGATTCTGTAGATGATTATGATGAAGTTGGAGCTTGGTTTGAGATTACAGGAGAACTTTGTGAAAAAGCAGGAGTCACTTGGAAGGGGGAAACTCCTATTGATGATCATGTTCATAAGGGGTATTCATTAGGTTATTCTAAAGAGGATAGAAAAAAATTAGTTGATGCTTATATGAAAGATTTTAAAGAAATATTTGGTTATTATCCTAAAACTGTAGGTTCATGGGTTATGGATATAGTTACTTTAACTTATTTTAAAGAGAAGTATGGTGTTTTAGGGGCTGCAATGTGTAGAGATCAAATAGGAACTGATGGTTTCACACTTTGGGGAGGATATTTTACTAAAGCTTATTATCCAAGTAAATTAAATGAGTATGTTCCAGCACAGAGTGAAGAGATGCAATTAGATTTACCTATATTTAGACTTTTAGGACCAGATCCAATATATAATTTTGAGGATGGTTTAAGAAAAGAATTAAATGGAGTTCATACTTTAGAACCAGCTTGGATAATAGGCCAAAATAAGGAATGGGTACATTGGTTTTTTGAATGTTTAACTGATGAAGATGTATTAGGTTTTTCTTATGCACAGATTGGACAGGAAAATACTTATCTTTGGAATACAATGTACAAAGGGTATGAGGTTCAAATAGAATATTTATCAAAGTTAGATAAAGAAGGGAAAATAAGAGTTGAAACATTAAAAGAGAGTGCCCTTTGGTATAAGAATAAATATAGATTAACACCGCCTACTACATTTGGTGCAAAAAAAGATTGGAATTATTTTAATATGAAAACATTATGGTATAATAGTAGATTTTTTAGAACAAGTTTCTTATTTGAAAATAATTCCTTAGTAATAAGAGATCTACATCTTTTTGATGAAAAGTATGTATCTAGATATTATGATGGAGTTTTAAATAATAATGAGAGTGTTTTTGACACTCTTCCTTTAATGACTCCTCACTATTGGAGAAATGAAATTGAAGAAAGACCAGAAATAAGTATAGTTAAAGAGAAGAAAATAGGTGTATATGAAAAACTTAAGGGAGAAAACATGACATATAGAAAAAATGGAAATGATTCTTCTTTAATTCAATGGGAAGTAGATGGGCTAGGAAAAGTAGAAATATGTCTTAAGGAAGAAACTATTGCATTTAAATTTACAGGAGAGTTAAAAGAGAAAGGAATGCTTTGCATAAATACATTACCTGTTCTTAAGGAATTAAATTCAAAAGGATTAATTTGTAAACATAATAATTTTGAATATGGAGTTTCGTTATTAAAGGGAGAATTTTCTTTAGATGAAAATTTTAAGGTTATATTAAAACCAGAAGAGGGAGAAATAATATTAAATTTAAACACTACAAAGGTTGAAAATGAAGTGGAAAAATTTCTTAGAAAAGATGAATCTTTTGATGAGAAGTTAGGTGATTATTATATTCCAAAATATAAAAGAACAAATCAAAAATCAAGAGTGAAATTAAGAGCTTTTAGACCAATAGTAAATATTGATACTATGCTCTTTGATAAACCATTTAAGGAGGAGATACTTTTAGGGAAAAGATGTAAAGATGGAGAGATAAGATATACATTAGATGGAACAGAACCTACTGAAGACTCTACTTTATATAAAGGGCCAATAGAAATAAGTGATTCTACATTTTTAAAAGCCAAGGTATTTAAAGAGGGGTACAAACCAAGTGATACTGTTGAAAGTAGAATATATTATACTATTAAAATAAAAGATATTAAAGGGTTAACAGAGCCTACAAATCATCCTCTTTATAATAAAAATGGAGTTTATGACTTAATAGACGGTAAAAAAGGAAGTAAACATTATACTGATGGAAATTGGCTTGGATATAGAAGAGATATGGTTGTTATTGTTGATTTAGGAGAAGTGAAAGAAATAAAAGAGGTTATGGCTGGTTTCTTACAAGATACAAGAGCTTGGATTTACTATCCTAAACGTATTGAATGTTACTATTCTTTAGATGGAGAAAATTTTGAACTTATGGGTAAAAACATAAGAGATATTAATGAAAAGAGAGTAGAAATAGGAAAAATAGATTTATTGATTAGTAAAAAAATTAAAGCTAGATATATTAAAGTATTTGCAGAAAATGAAGGAATGTGTCCTTCATGGAGTATTAATCCAGGGGAAGGGCCAACATTTATGTTTATTGACCAAATAACAGTAAGATAAAATTATTAAATATAAAAAAGCTATGAGGCAGAAGAAATTAGTCTACTCATAGCTTTTGTTTTTTATATTAAAGTTTCTTATGATTTATTATTAATGACAATATAAGAACTACAACAGATGTAAGTGCAATTGTACCACCAGGTGCAAAGTCTAATAATGATGAAATTAAAAGTCCGCCTAAAACATCTATAATTCCTATAATTATTGAAATAACAAGTGATTTTGAAAATCCTTTTTTAAATTGCATTGAAGTTGCAGCTGGCATAACTATTATTGAAGAAATAACTAGTATTCCCATAACTCTAATTGAAACTGAAATTGTAGCACCAACTATTATTGTGAAAACATAGTTTATAAGTTTTGTATTAATACCAGAAACTCTTGCTCCCTCTTCATCAAATGTTGTATAAACTAATTTGTTATATAAAGAAAATATTCCTATAAGACAAAGGATTGAAACAACTGCAATTATAATTAAATCACTTTTTGTAACTGTAAGTATGCTTCCAAAGAGAAAAGAGTTTACAGTTGTACTTGCTTTTCCTGTACTTACAAGTATTAAGGCTAAACCTAAACTAAAAGTAAGTATTATTGACATTGATAATTCAGCGTATTTTTTGTAATAATTTCTTAAAATTTCTATAAGTAGCGCGCAAATTGTTGTGAATACAAATGCACTTAAAAGTGGATTGAATCCAAATACTAAACCTATGGCAACACCAGCAAAGGATGAGTGAGAAAGGGTATCCCCTATCATTGAGTATCTTTTTAATACTAAGAATAATCCTATACAAGGACAAAGTATAGATATTATAAATCCAGCAATAAAGGCGTTACGAATAAAGTCTAGTTGAAATAAAGTTTGAAGATTAGCTAACATTTTTTAGTTACCCTTTCTATTTAATTTTATTTTATCAAGTTTTTCTACGAAATCCTCAGTTTTGAAAAGAGTAGCTGAGGAATTTTTAAGTTCTAATATATAAGAAGAATATCTTATAGATTTTTCAATGTTATGTTCAACACAAATAATAGTCATATCCTTCTTTTTATTTAATTTGTATATTAAGTCATAAATATCTTTTTGAGTTTTTTCATCTATACCTGTTGATGGTTCATCTAGAATTAGGATATTTGGATGTCCAATTAATGCCCTAGCAATAAAAATTCTCTGTTGTTGACCACCAGATAGTGAACCTATAAGATTATTCTTAAATTCTAACATATTTACAGCTTTTAAAACCCTATCTATTTCAGTTTTATCTTTTATTTTTAATGTTTTTAGATGGATTTTTAAAACCTCTAACACAGTAATTGAAAATTGTGAGTTGAAGTTATCAACCTTTTGAGGTACATATCCAACACTATTTAAATTTATTTCTATATTCCCTTCAATTGGTTTTAGGTATCCTAAAAGAAGTTTTAAAAGAGTAGTTTTTGAACTACCATTTTCTCCTATTATGGATATAAACTCGTTTTCTGGTAAAGATAAGTTTATATTATTAAGCTGATATGGCTTAGAACCGCTATAGGAAAAGCATAGATTGTTTATATTTATCAAATTGTATCACTCCTAGTATAATTCTAAAATAGATTATACATTGAAAAGTAAGTAAGTGCAAATAATTTGCATTCTAAGTTAAGGGGATAATCTCCTTTAAATCCCAAAGAGAATTTTCTCTCCTTTGAAAGTAGGCATTACAAGTAATAGATTCATGAGGTTTTTCATAAGTTAGTCCACTTATTTTAACTATGGCAAATTCATCATCTAAAAATGATAATTCAAAGTTATGAATTGTTAATAGGCTATTTTCTACATTTCCTTTAGTTGTTAGGTGTTCAGTTGCAAAATAAAGATCTTTACATTTTTCTCTAATATATATTTTTTTAAATGTAAAAATACAAGAAAAAATTAAAATGAAAAATGCAAATATAAGAAAAGAAATACGTCTAATCACAAACTTATTCATAAAATCCTCCTTAGAAATTAATTATAGGAATATATTACCAAATATTCTTTGGATAATAAAGTATAAATAATGTATATATTATTTAAGAAGTAATATATACTTGAAAATAAAAATAGAAAATTTATAATTAGTATATATGACAAAACAGGAAAGGATGATATAGTATGGATTTTTCTTCATTAGTTATAATGGAAAAAGATAAGGAAACAGGAGCTATAAAGGGCAATTTAGGAAGTTATTCAGTAGGAGACGGAGCTAACTATGTAAGAAAACTTTATTGTATAGATGGAGATGTTAGTTTAGTCTTTGATACAGATAAAGATGTTTTAGAATGGGAATTTTCAGCAATATATGATTTATTTAATTTAGAGGTTCTTACTTCACTAGGATATAAAGTAGAGGAAGATGATGAAGAATATAATCCAACTTGGATAGTTAACTTTAAGTTTGATGAGGAACATGAAGAAATGAGAGCAGTTATAAATGAAATCTGCAAAATAGTAAATGATGAAATGAATAAAGTTTTTGAAAAGATAAAGGGTAAAGAAGAGGAATATAAGTAATTAAATATATATTGAAAGGAGAATTTAAAATGAATGAGGTTAAAAAACTAAGAACAAGAGAAGAAATTCCTATGGAATATAAGTGGAGAATAGATAAAATTTATAAGGATTCAGAGGCTTGGGATGAGGATTTAAAAGACATTAAAAAAGAAGCCAAAGCTTTAAAAGACTTTGAAGGAAAACTAAATCATAAGAATAGTTTAAAAGACTTTCTTAAATTAAATGAAAAACTAAGTAGAAAATTAGGAAAACTTTATGTTTATGCTCATATGAGAAGTCATGAGGATACAGGAAATACTGATATGCAATCTTTAGTTAATAAGATTGATCCATTTTCAGCTGAATTTTCAAGTTATACAGCTTATTTTGTGCCTGAGATATTAAGTTTAGAAGATGGATTAATAGAAAGATTTATAAAAGAAGATAAGGATTTAGAAAAGTATAAAATATACTTTGAAATGATATTAAATGAGAAGCCTCATGTATTATCAAAGGAAGTTGAGGGAGTTTTAGCTTCAGTATCAGATTGTTTAGGTGCTGCCGAAAGTATTTATTCAATGCTTACTAATGCAGATATGACATTTGGAGAAATTACTGATGAAAATGGAAATAAGGTTGACCTTACAGAGGGAAATTATAGTTCTTTCATAAAAAGCAAGAATAGAGGAGTAAGAGAGGAAGCTTTCAAACTTTTATTTGGAACCTATAAAAAGTATGAAAATACTTTAGCTACAAGTTTAACAAGTTCAATAAAAAATCTTGTCTTTGAAAGTAAAATAAGAAAATATAATAGTTCTTTAGAGGCTTCTTTAAAACCTAACAATATACCAGTTGAAGTTTATAAGAATGCATTAAAAACTGCTGATGAGAATTTAGATGCTCTTCATAGATATGTAAGAATAAAGAAAAAGTTATTAAACTTAGATGAAATTCACATGTATGATTTATATGTTCCAGTTATAGATGCTAAAAAAGAACATTTAGAATATGAGGATGCTGTTAATTTAGTTAAAATTGGACTAAAACCTTTAGGAAAAGAGTATTTAGACATATTTAATGAAGGAATAAACTCAGGATGGGTAGATGTTTACCAAAATAAAGGTAAAAGAGGAGGAGCATATTCATGGGGTTCATATGATACTATGCCATATGTACTTTTAAACTACAATTATGAATTAAATGATGCTTCTACTTTAGCTCATGAAATGGGCCACTCAATTCACTCTTATTATACAAGAAAGAATCAACCTTATGTATATGGAGATTATAGTCTTTTCTGTGCAGAGGTTGCATCTACAACTAATGAAATATTACTTATTCATCATTTAATAGAAAATGAAGAGGATAAGAATAAGAAGTTATACTTAATAAATCAAGAATTAGAACAAATAAGAACCACTGTATTTAGACAGCTTATGTTTGCAGAATTTGAACTTAGAACACATGAAGCCATTGAAAATGGAGATTCTTTAACTTCAGAGAATTTATGCAATATATGGATGGATATAAATAAGAAATATTTTGGAAAAGATATGGTTGTTGATGAAGAAATAGCAATAGAATGGGCAAGAATTCCTCATTTCTATTCAGATTTCTATGTTTATCAATATGCAACAGGATATGCAGCGGCTGCATCTTTTGCAAATTCAATCCTTTCAGAAGGAGAAAAAGCTGTTGAAAAATATAAAGGTTTCTTAAAAGCTGGTGGTTCAATGTATCCAATAGATACATTAAAGATGGCAGGGGTTGATATGACAACAGCTAAACCACTTAATGATACCTTTGAAAGATTTAATGAACTTTTAGATATGTTAGAGAAAATAATTTAGAAAAATGAGGATAGGCTATGAGTAAGTTTGAACAGGACTATTTTAACCTGCTTATAAATGAAAGTGGGTTTTATGTAGAAGAACTTAAAGGCAAAGATGATAAAGAATTATGGATAGCCATAAAAACAGTAGATAATGATGGAAAATATGCAGTAATAATATCTAAATCCACTGAGGAGGAAGAAAACTTTACTATAGCAGATGAATATTTAAAGAGTTTAAATAAGGAATACTCTCTTCATAATATAATCCTTTATAAAGAATATGAGGATGAAAAAGAGCGTGAAGAAGATTTTCATGTAGATAAGAATTATCATAGAATAGTAGTTGATGTTAAGGGAAAGATGGTTATTAAAAGTGATAATGCCTCATATCCTTTGGTAAAAAGATTGATGGTTATTCTAAGTAAACAGGAAGAGCCTATAGTGCCTTGGTATAAAAGATTAAGATGTGGAAAGGCAACTTCAATTCTTATAGGATTAAATGTATTGGCTTTCATAGCAACTCTTATTTTAGCTACAGTTTTAACAGGTAGATTTTTGGATAATTTAATAGAGATTCATCCAGAAGTTTTATATCTTATGGGTGCAAAACATAATAGAGCTATTTTATTAGGAGGTCAATATTATAGGCTTGTGACATCAATGTTTTTACATGGTGGAATATTACATCTTCTATTTAATATGTATGCCTTATATATTTTAGGAGATTTAGTTGAAAAAATATATGGAGTTAAAAAATACCTGCTAATTTATTTTATTTCAGGAATAACAGCTAGTATATTTAGTCTATATTTATCACCATTAATGAGCGTTGGGGCATCAGGGGCTATATTTGGTCTTTTAGGAGCTGTTTTAGTATTTGCTTATTATGAGAAAGAAAGAATAGGTAAAGCTTTAATAACTAATTTAATTGTTATAATATTATTAAACGTAGTTATTGGATTTAGTTTACCAAGTATAGATATATCAGCTCACTTAGGTGGATTCTTAGCAGGTATTATCTTAGGGATATTTTTCACAAAGTATAGAATAGTAAAAAAACTTAATAATTAAATACAAATAATAAAAAACAAGAAATCCTCTGCCAAATACTTGACAGAGGATTTTTTATATATATTAGTTATTAGGTAATTAAAAGTTATAAATTTTTAAGAAAACAAGTATTATAAAATATAAGTTTTAAGAAATTATATGAATTTTTCTAATACGAGTTGTGAATAAATGGTCTTTAAAATTAGAATTAAATAATATATACTAAAAGATGGTTAACTATGAATAAATAAGGGGAGAGTATTTTGCAAATTTCAAATATAGATGTAAAATTAAGCGGCAATGATTTAATGAGTTTTATTAATGATTTTGTGAAAATTGAAGGATTAGAAATAAAAAGTTTAAAAATAAATAACAAGATAGAGGTAGAAGGGGTATTTAGAAAAGTATTAGCCTTAGGGTTTAAAGGAACTTTGGAAATTTTAGGGGTGGAAGAGGAGAATATAGCTATAAGGTTTTCAAAGGCTAAGCTTATGAGTGTTGGAATTTTAAAACCTTTTAGAAAAATAGGACTTAAGATTGCATTAAAAGGTTTTAAAGAGCAAGGGATTTTAGTTAAGGAAGATAAGATTTTAATAAATTATAAAAAAATATTAGGAAAAATACCATTTTTAAATTTAAATTTCAATGAATTATTTATTGAAGGAGAAGTTTTAAGAGTTGGTGTTAAGGAAGTAAATGTAGAACTTTCAAAGGTTAAAGAACCAGCTTTAGAAATAGAAGTAAGAGAAGAAATTGAACAGGAAGAAAAATCAGACGACTATATAATGAGTATAAATGTAGAAAAAGTTCAGGATATGTACACAAATGGTAGAGAATATGTGGTTAATCATATTCCAGAGAAAGCACAAGATTATAAAGATTATATAATGTTTGTTCCAGATATTATAGCTTTGATTTTTAGGATTTTAAAAGATAAAAGGGTACCAATGAAAACAAAAGCTGTTGTAGGAGCATCCTTAGCTTATGTAAGTTGTCCATTTGATGTTCTTCCAGATAAAATACCATTTATAGGTGCCTTAGATGATATAAGTATTATATTCTTTGCTCTAAATAGAATAATAAATGATATTGATATAGATATAATACTTGAAAACTGGCAAGGAAAAAATGAATTTGTTGTTATACTTAGAAAATCAGTAGACTTTTTAAGTGGATTTACAGGAGCAAATAATTTAGATAATATATATGAAGTTATAGATACTATGACGGATTAAAGGAGAAAAAAATGGCAAAAAAATATTACGCTATAGCAAAGGGAAAATCAGGAGAACCAAAAATAGTTTTAACTTGGCCTGAATGTCAAAAAGAAGTTATTGGATGTAAGGGAGCTAAATATAAAAGTTTTCAATCAAGAGAGGAAGCTGAAAAATTTATAGCGCTTCATTTAGGTGGTGGAGAAATAGCTTGTAATGAAGTAAAAGGAAATGAAGAAGATATAAATGATGATAGAATTTATATATATGTAGATGGAAGTTTCATGGTACACAAAGGAAATTATTCTTATGGATTTTTAGTGGTTAAAAATAATGAAATATTATTTGAGAAAAATGGAATTGGGAATGAGGAAGAGGCCATAGCTTTAAGAAATGTATCAGGTGAGGTTGAAGGGGCTATGAAAGCCACAGAATATGCAATATCAAAAGGATATAAAGATATTGTTCTTTGTTATGATTATCAAGGAATAGAAAGTTGGGCCTTAGGAACTTGGAAGAGAAATAATAAAATAACTCAAAATTATCATGCTTTTATGCAAGAAAAATTTAATGAAATAAATATTATTTTCAAAAAAATAAAAGGACATTCTGGAAATAAATTTAATGATAGAGCAGATATACTTGCTAAAAATGCATTAGAAAGTATTTAATGCTATGAATTACCTCTTATAAAATAAGATATATTTAGCCAAACTAACTATGAAATTATTATTATAAAGAGGTGATTATTATGGGAAATAAATTAATTTCAACATTAGCAGCAGGTATGATAGGTGCAGCTGTAGGAGTAATGATTACACCAAATTTAGACAGAAGAACTCAAAAAGCCATTAAAAAAGCTAGTAAAAGAATGATGAATGCAGCTAATTGTCAAATGGAATGGATGAAGTAATAAAAAGACGGTCAAAAGACCGTCTTTTTATTTTTTTGTATATTTATAGAAATTTTTTTGAACTATGGAGAATTTTTCAAATATAATATATAATAATTTTAAAGAATATGTGTAGAGACTTAAAAATTAATAACTTGAACTATAAATTTTTAAGTAAGTTATCAAAAAAGTTAAAAAATACACAAAGTTAAGTATGTTTTTACAAAAATAATTAATAATTGACATGAAAACCTAAATTTATGGTATAATTTAATTGGTTATAGATGTTAAAATAATAACAGTAAGAGGATGATTTAAGCTATGGAAATATTATCATTGGGAGAAAAAATTAAAAGAAGAAGAAAAGAACTTAATATGACTCTTAAGGAATTAGCAGGTGAAAGAATAACCCCAGGACAAATAAGTCTTGTTGAGTCAGGTAGATCTAATCCCTCTATGGACCTTTTAGAGTATATTGCAACAACATTAAACACTTCAGTGGAATATTTAATGGAAACTGAAAAAACTCAAGCAGAAAAGATATGCTTATATTATGAACAAATAGCTGAGGGATCTATTTTAAACGGTGATATTAAAAAGGGTGAAAAATTTATAGAGTACGCAATATATTATGCTGATAAGTATGATTTAACATACAGAAAAGCTAAGAATTTAGCTTTGAAAGCAGAAATCTTTTTAAAGAATGAGGAATACGTTTTAGCACAGCAATATTTCCTTTCTGCAAATATGTTGTTTTTACAAATAAACAGTAATATAGATATGGTCAAAACATATTTAAATATTGCTAAAATAAGCATACATTCAAAAGCTTATTATTCAGCTAATTCATATTTAAGAGAAGCTGAAAAAATATATACAAGCAATAAATTAACGGAAGATTTATTATTAGGAGAAATATATTATTTAATATCAAAAACATATTTCTTCATTGAAAATATGCAAAAAGCAATAAGTTTTGCATTTTTAGCAAAAAGTGAGTTTGAAAAAGTTTATAATAAGAAGGCTTATGCAAAGAGTTTAGAATTACTTGCAGAGGAACATGCTAAGGTTGGAGATTTAGAAAGTGCCATAGCATATTCAAAACAAAGCTTAAATGTTTATAAAGAATTAGAACAATTAGAAAAGATTGGATCAATTGAGGATTCTTTAGGAAAATTATTTTTTGAATTTGATAATATAGAGGAATCTTTTGAGCATTATAATAGAGCTATAAAAATTAGAGAAGAAAATATTGACTCTAAACTTTTAGATACTTTGTTTAATTTATGTGAAAACCACATTAAGACTAAAAATATGGTTAAGTGTATAGAAGTACTTAATGAAATAAAGAATAAGCTAAATGTAAGTGATGTAGAAAGACTTATTGATTATAAGATATTAACTTTTAGAATTGAAGTACTACAAAACAATTTAAAAGAAGCAGAGAGTATATTATTAGATACACTTGAAATTGCAAAGAGAAATGACATGAAGAAGAAAGAAGCAGACATATCAATAAGGCTAGGTAAGTTTTATTTAGAACTTAAGAGAGATTATGAAGCTGCTAAATATTTAGATAATGGAATTAACAATTTGAAAAATTTAGGTGTAATTAAAAGTTAAGGTATAGGTGAGAGTAATGGATTTTTTATCTACTGGTGAGAAAATAAAAAGAGCTAGAATATATAAAGGATTAACATTAAAGCAACTTTGTAAAGAAGACATATCTATCTCTAGAATGAGTTGTATTGAAAATGGAAAAGTTAATGCGGATAGATGGGTTTTAGAATTAGTTGCTAATAGATTAGAGTTGAACTTAGAATATCTTTTATGTGATGACATAACTGAGCTTAATAATTTAATTAAAAAATATTCACATAAAATTAGGTTAGAAGAGAATGAAGCAGAAGAAATAAAAGAGTATCTTGAATACTCTATGAATAAGGAATATGATGAAATATCATCAGAACTTATGCATATTTTATTTAGAAATTATACTAATTTTAGAAATTTTAAAAAAGCTAAGGAGCTTTTAAGTGACTATTCAACTATATATGAAAATAATAAAAATAGTAAAAAGAAATATTATGAAGATTTAGCTTTATATTTTATGGTTAGAAAGAAATTTGAGGATGCTATAACTCATTATAATATGCTTTTAGATTTGCTTTTGAAAGAAGGTATTGAAAATAATAAAAAATCTTACATAAGAAATGTTGTATGTTTATCAATTTGTTATTATATATTAGGAGATATTTATAATAGCAAAAAGGTTTTAGATAAGGTATTTTCAATTAATAGAATTTCATTAGATGATGAATTACTTGGAGAAGTTTTTGGGCTTTTAAGTATAATAGCATTAAAAGAAGGAAATGAAAAAGAATTTAAAGATAATTTTTATAAATATAATAAGAGGGCAAATTATAAATCATACAACTTTAAGAGAATAAACAGTTTAATAATAGATGCATTTTTAAGTTTAGAAAGATTTGAAGATGCGAAAAAGCTTACAAAGGACTCAATAGAAAATATTGATAAGAATGATAAGATAGCATACATAGAAATGCTTTTATTTATAATAGAGGTTTATAATAAAAATAAGTGTATAGAAAAAGTAAGAGAATACTGTGAACTATCTTTAGAACTTTCTATAAATGAAAACAATATGTTCTTTATAGAAAGAAGTTATTATTTTAAAGGGGAATTAAGTAAAAGTGAAAAAAATGATATGCAATGGGAAATGTATATGAATTTAGCTACAGACCTTTTACTGAAGTTTGGATCTTATGAGGAAAAGAAAATTAGATATTTAGAAATGGCTGATTTATATCATTACCTAGATGATACAAATGAAGCATTAAAATATTTAAGTTTTTCAATTAAAGAAATGGATAAACTATATTAATAAAAAAGCATCTAAGTAAATCTTAGATGCTTTTTAAGTATATATAATTAATCTCTGTAAAAAATATCCATTGTTTGTTGTAAAAAACTTAGTTTGCAATTAAAACAATTTAAATTAATAGGTCTAAAAAATTTTTTTAGCCTTGCCATAAATAATACCTTCTTTCATATCTTCTCTTTAATTAAATTATATACCTTATAGTATCATAAAGTAATCTTCATATATGTTTAAAAAAAAGTACAAATATGAGAAGTAGTATCTTAATTTTATGATCAATATGGCAAAAAAGTACTCTTTTTAAAAGGTTATTATACGAAATTACACTTTTTTTAGTATAAATAACTCAGCACAGTACCCTTGAAGGGTTGTTTGTAAGTTTAAAATTGTATTTTTCTTTGCATACTCAAATTCTATTTTAGGGAAAGAAGCTTTAAATAAGATTTCTTTCTCCTCTTTTTTTAATCTTTTTGGTTTCCCCATTGATAGCCAGTAATTAAATGAAGAACCAAAATTTTCTCCAATTGTATATTTTGTTATTCTAACATCACTATCAAGATCAATAAGGTTTAATGAAATCTTTTTATCAACTAAATCTTTCATACCTCTAAGCTTTGTGAAGTCTTTAAAATCTATTAAGGAGTTTACCTCTTCATTGTAAGTGTATATAAGAAGTTGATATTCATCCTCTGATTTAGTTAGAATATACCCATCTCCTTTATAAAGAAGAGAATGTCCAAGTTTGCTTAAGAAGTAATAGGCATAATAAGAGGGCTTTTTTATTCCTTTATCATTAACCATAGCAGGATATCCAAAGAAAACTTCATTTGTTATATCCATTTGCCTGTCTAATTCATCAAAGGCCTTTATAAAATTAAGTTTATTTGATGAATTAATAGTATTGTGAATAATAAAAGGTAACATATAAGCTGTATCATAAATTAAATCAATATTATTATTTGGAGTATAGTCATAATCTATTAATGTAAGTTCATTTTCTTGTAAAAGAGAGCATATAGACTTTTTATAATCTTTATTAAAATTTGATGATAATTGAAATTTTACATTTTTTAATTCTAAGCTTTCAACTTCACTAAAAAAGTCTATAAATGATTTAATCATATCTAGAAAATTTTCTTCAGAATAGCCAGTACTATCTAAAACAATCAATGGACTTAAATCTAATGAAGATATATATTCAAAAATATCATTTGTACGAGTCCAGTTAAAAAATTTAGAGCCAGGGAATATGCCCATATCAGAAGAAAATACATTTATAAGTCTTACATACTTATATCCTATTTGATCTTGTAAATCCTCCACAATATCTTGGTTATCCTCTAAAAGAAGATCAAAGGCATCACCAACATTTAAAACTTCCTTAAAATAGGGAGAAAATTCTTCTCCATCATTTTTCATATTAAAAGTGAGTTTATGAATCTTATCTTCATAGTTGAATCTAGGATAATCATCTAAATAGTAAGAGAGTTCTTCTAAACTATCTTTTAATTCATAATAAATTATCTTTTTTTGACTTTCATACTCTTTTTCACTTATTTTATGTTTTTTTCTAAATTGAAGAGGCGTGCAATTATAATAGGCTTTAAAGTGTTTGTTAAAGTATCTAGTATGAGAAAATCCTATGTCATAGGAAATCTCAGAAATAGATTTATCACTATCTAAAAGGAGTTTTACAGATTCCTCAACTCTAGTTAAATTTAAAAGATCAGTGAAGCTAAGTCCTGTAGCATATTTAATTTCATGAGAAAGATAATGAGTACTTAAAAATTCTGTGTTTGCAATATCTTTAAGTGTTATATTTTTGTTGTAGTTATTAAATATATACTTAGAAATTCTATGATATCTTTCAAGAAGCATATTATTTTCATTTATATCTTCATTTTCATAAAGTAGATAATGAAAATTATTTAATAAATGGAATAAAAGTTCTACAAGAGATTTTTCTATGAACTTATCATAATCATCAACTTTTTGAGCTTCTTCACATATTATTTGAGAAAGAAAAATTCTAAGTGTATCATATCTTTCATCACTTTGAGCGCCTTCATCTGATGTATTAGTATAGAAAAACATATTTTCAATATCGCTATAATACTTTTCAAAAAAGTGAGGGTCTATCTTAAAAATTAAAACTCTATTATCTTCATTTGAGTATATTCTATGTGTTTGCTCTGTATTTACTATTTCTATTTCATCCTCAAGTATTTCATAACTGTCAGTATCAATATCAACTAAAATACTTCCCTTAAGAACATAGATTATTTCTATGGCATCATGCCAATGCAGGGGATAGTTTTTTATATTTGCGTAATATATGCTTACTGGAATATCAGAGGGATAATTTACATATTCTTTCCTCAAGTTAAAGCCTCCTTTGTAAGTTATTTTTATTACATTATTATTATAGCCTAATAAAATTAAAAAATAAAATTTGGAAAACAGGCAAAATATATAGTTGATAAATAAAAAAATATTATTTAATATAAATATGGTGATTAAATTGAATTATGTATATATATTAAAATGCAAAGATGATTCTCTATATACAGGATGGACCAATGATTTAAAAAATAGAATAAAAGCTCATAATAATGGAACTGGCGCCAAATACACAAGAGGAAGAGGGCCAGTTAAGCTTGTCTATTATGAGGAATTTGAAGAAAAAAGAGAAGCACAAAGTAGAGAGTACAAAATAAAAAAACTTACAAAAAAACAAAAATTAGAACTTATAGATAGTAGGGAGAAGGAGGATTTTTATGAAAAGAAAATTAACCTATGATATTTATTTTGAAATAATATTCTACATATTATTAGTTGTATATCTTATATATTCACTTTTTAGTAAAGATATGATATTATTTTCTTCAACATTATTAACATTTATTACTTTAGCAATACCAAGAGTAGTGTGTAAGATATTTAAGATAAAACTTTCACCGTTTTTAAATGCTATGATTATTGGATTTATATTTATATCAATGTTTTTAGCTAAGATGAACAATTTCTATGCCATACCAAATTGGGATACATTTTTACATACATTATCAGGAATACTTACATTTATATTAGGATATATGTTGTTTTTAGTACTTAATGATTATAAGACTGACAATGTAAATAAAAATGTAATAGTTGTCTTCTCACTTGTATTTGGAATAGCTTGCACAGCAGTATGGGAAACTTGGGAGTTTTTCACAGATCAGACCTTTGGTTTAACAGCTCAAATAAGTCTTTTTGATACTATGAAGGATATAATAACAGGAAGTATATTCCCAATATTATTATCTAAAAGCTTAAACAATTTCTTAAAAGGAAAGAAAAATAAATTGTTTCAAGAACTAACTGATTTTATGAAAGAAAATAATAAGAAAAAATAATTTAATAAATAGTTAAGTCATAATTAAAAGTATAATAGACTTTTAATTATGACTTTTATTTTGTTTATATTTTAGGAGTATGTTTAAAACAAAGCTATTTTCAAAAAAAGTATATAAGTATTTAATTATGATAATAATCTATATTTTCAATATTACTAATATATCGATTTTGTACCAAGAATTTAAATTTTTATGATATCATAAATATAGATTTTAATAAAGAAGAAAGAATCTTTAGGAGGAAATAGATGATAGGACTTATAGGGATTAAAAAGAATACTAGAATAGAGATTAGAGAAAAATTAGCCTTATATCCTAAAAGACATAAGAAATATTTAGAGGATTTATTAAATTTTTTTGAGGAGGTTGTAATAGTAAACACATGCAATAGAACAGAAATATATTTTAGTCTTAAAAATGAATTTAGTGATGAAGAAATCTTTGAAAATATATTTGAAGCCTTTAAATGGGATAAAAACCTAAGAGAGAACCTATTTTTAGCTAAAGATGAAGAGGCTATAACTCATTTAATGGAGGTAATATGTGGATTCCATTCAAGAATTTTAGGGGAAGATCAAATATTAGGACAAATAAAAGAGGCATATAAAAAAAGTTTAGAGGATAAGAGTGTTTCGGGGAAATTACAAAAGTTATTTGAAAGTGCAATTTCCTGTGGTAAAAAATTTAAAACAGCTTGTAAAATACATGAAATACCAGTATCCTCAGTTTCAGTTTCTTTAAATAATGCTCTGGAGAATGGGTGTAAAAAATTTATGGTCTTAGGGTATGGAGAGATTGGAAAGCTTTTTATAAAACATTTAATTTCTCATAAGATTGAAGAGGTATATTTAGTATTAAGGGATAAATCAAAGGCAAGTGATTTACTTGAAAAAGGAATAAATATAGTTGATTTTACCGAAAAAAATGAATACATAAACAATGTAGATTGTATAGTTTCCTGTACTTCTGCACCTCATAATGTAGTTAAAACTCAGCATATTAAGCTTTTTGGAGAGAAGATTTACATATATGATTTAGCAGTTCCAAGAGATGTAGAAAAAGAACTTGGAGAATATGAAAGAATAGAGCTTATGGATATAGATGAAATAAGCAAGATTGATGATAAGAATAAAATAATAAGAAAAGAAAGAATGAATAAATATAAGTACATAGTAAAGGAAAGTATAGAGGAATACATAAAGTGGCTTAAGACAAGAGAAATATCAAGTAGAATAAGAGAAATAAAAATAAGAGAAAATGAACTTTGTAGTGAAAGAATAAAAACTTTTGAAAATAAAGGGCATGGTTTAGATGGAAAATTAGCTGAAAGGATGATAAGAAGTACAGCTGATGCCTATGTAAATAGAGCCATAGAACTTTTAAAAGAGGAAGCTTTAAAAGGAAGTGAGAAATCTTGTGTGGAGATAATAGAGAAGATATTTTTAACTTAGTTTCTTTAAATTTAATAAGTAATAAAATTAAGGTTAAGATTATTGGAGGAGGAAGAGCTTCCTATATAAAAGCTAAGGGGTTATTAGAAAAAGGGTGTTTAGTTCACATTTTATCAAAGGATTTTTCAGAGGATATTTTAGAGCTAGAAAAAGAAAATATTATTTTAGAAGAGGGAGAATATTATAAAGAGTTTATAAAGAAGTGTCATTTAGTAATTATAGCTGTTGATGATGAAGTTATTTGTGAAAAAATTTGTAATGACTGTGAAGAAGAATATAAAGTATATATTAATGCTTCTAATTTTAGAGAAGGAGTGGGAATAATACCTTATAGTAAAAGTTATAAAAACCTAAGCTTTTCTATTGGAAGTAAGATTGGTTCTCCAAAAGTTACAAGAGAAATAGGAAGAGAGATTGAAAAAATAGTAGAAGAAAATGACGAATACTCTATAATAGTTGGGAATATAAGAAGAAAAGCTAAAAAGGAAAAAAGAAAAGAAGAAATAATAGAATTTGTATCAGGAGAGTTATTTAAGAAAGCATTTTTTTGTGGAGAAGGGTATGCTCTTTTAAATAAAACTTTTGGGGAAGAAATATCTAAAAGGTTATTAGATTTAAAGAGTGATTTAAAAATATAAAATTACTAGAGGAGAGCAGAGCTAATGGATTTAATAATAGGAACAAGAAAAAGTAAGCTTGCACAGGTTCAGGCAGAGAGAGTCATGGAACTTTTGAAAGAAAAAGTGAATATGGATAGCAAAAAACTTTTGGTTATGACTGAGGGAGATAGAAGGCTAGATGTTTCGTTAAATAAAATAGGTGGAAAAGGTCTTTTTGTTAAGGAAATAGAGTTAGCACTTTTAAAGGGAGAAGCACATTGTGCTGTTCATAGTATGAAAGATGTTCCTTATGAATTACCTGAAGAATTTGAACTTGTGGCAATGCCAGAGAGAGAAGATATAAGAGATGCCTTTATTTCTTTAAATGGATCAACTTTAAGTACTTTAAGAAAGGGCGCAAGAGTAGGTACTAGTAGTATAAGAAGAGCTGAACAGCTAAAATTACTTAGACCAGATATAGAAATAATTCCTATTAGAGGAAATGTTCAAAGTAGAATTAGGAAAATAACTGAAGAAAACTTAGATGGAATAATACTAGCTGCTGCTGGATTAAAAAGATTAGGTTTAGAAGATATTATAAGTGATTATTTTAATCCCTTAGATTTTATACCAGCTATTGGGCAGGGGGCTCTTGGAATAGAGTGTATAAAAAATGGGGAATATAACAATTATTTTAAATCTTTAGATAATAAAGAAGTTAGAATAAGAGTTGAGGCTGAAAGAAGTTTTATGAGGGAGTTAAATGGAGGGTGTCATAGTTCAATAGGTGCATATTCAGAGGTTAAAGGAAATGACTTATATATGATAGGAACATTTACTGTAAATGGAGAAATAGTTAAAAAAGATATACTTGGAAATAAAGAAGATAATATTTTATTAGGAAAAAAACTAGCGGAAAAGATTTTAAAAAATGCTTAGGAGGAAAAATATGAAAGGAAAAGCATACATAATAGGAGCAGGACCTGGGGATGAAGAATTACTAACCTTAAAAGCGATAAATTCTTTAAGTAAGTGTACAGCTGTTTTATATGATAGATTAGTAGGAAATAATATTTTAAACTATTTAAATGATGAATGTGAAATTTTTTATTGTGGAAAAGAACCAGGATGTCATTATAAAACTCAGGAAGAAATAAATGATAATATAGTAGAACTTGCTAAAAAAGGACATATAGTTGGAAGAATTAAAGGGGGAGATCCTTATGTTTTTGGAAGAGGAGGAGAAGAGGTATTAGCTTTAAAAAAAGAAAATATACCTTTTGAGGTTATTCCAGGCATAACTTCTCCAATTTCTGTTTTGAATTATGGAGGAATTCCAATAACACATAGAGGACTTTCTCAAAGTTTTCATATTGTAACAGGAATGTCTGCTAAGACTTTAAATATAAATTGGGAAGCATTATCTAAGGAAAATGGAACCTTAGTATTTATGATGGGACTTTCTAATTTAGAGTTAATAGTTAAAAAGTTGATTGAAAATGGAAAGTCAAAAGAAGTTCCTTGTGCTGTTTTAATGAGAGGAACTACTTCTAAACAAAGAAAAGTTGTAGGAAATTTAGAGAATATAGTTAAAAAAGTTCAAGAAGCTAAGCTTGAATCACCTTGTATAATTGTTGTGGGAGAGGTTGTTTCTTTAAATGAAGAGCTAGATTGGTATGAAAAGCTTCCTTTATTTGGTGCTAATATATGTATAACTAGATCTAAGAAACAGTCAAATTCATTAAAGTGGAAGCTTAAAGAATTAGGTGCAGAGGTAACAGAGATAAATTCAATAGAGATAAAAGATACTTCCTACAACTTAAAGGATTATATAGATAACTTAGAAAAATATAATTATATTATTTTCACATCAATTAATGCAGTGAATTTATTTTTTGATTATTTAGTAAAAAATAAGATTGATATAAGAAGAATTAAAGGAGAGATTTCGGCTTTAGGAAAGGCAACTGAGAAAGCTTTAATAGAAAGAGGAATGATTCCTAGTATTGTTGGAAAATCATTTACTGCTTATGGACTTTTTAATGAATTGAAAGATAATATTAAAAAAGATGATGAAATACTTATACCATGTTCATCATTAAGTGGTGATTACTTATTTAATGAATTAAGTAAATTAAAAGCTAAGGTTCAAAGAGTAAATATATATGATACGGTTTGTGGAAAATTAAAGAATCCAAGAGCTTTTAGTGAGGTTGATATTGTGCTTTATACAAGTCCATCTACAGTTAAGAATATGGAATCTCTTTTAGGAAGAGAAGCCTTAAAAGAAAAACTTAGCATATCTATTGGACCAATTACTTCAAAAGCTTTAAATGAAAGAGGAATACCTTGTAAAGAGTGTAAAATTCATTCAGAAGAGGGCTTTTTAGATGAAATAGAGGAATTCTTTAGAGAATTTAAAAATTAAGTTGTGATAAAATTAAGTTATTAATATTTTATTACAGGAAGAGGTGTAAGAAAAATGATAAAAAGAGGAAGAAGATTAAGAATAAATGAAGAGATGAGAGCTTTAGTAAGAGAAAATTCATTAAATGCGAGTGATTTTATATTTCCTATATTTGTTGTAGAAGGAGAAAATATAAAAGAAGAAATAAGCTCTTTGCCTGGAAATTATCATGTTTCTTTAGATAGATTAAATGAAATAATAGATGAGGTTACAGAACTTGGTATAAAAGGAGTTATAGTTTTTGGAGTACCAGAACATAAGGATAAATGTGGTTCTGAAGCATATGCAGACAATGGTATAGTACAGAAGGCAGTTAAAAAATTAAGAGAAGATTATAAAAATCTTTTAATCATAACAGATGTTTGTATGTGTCAGTACACAAGTCATGGTCATTGTGGAATTTTAAATGGAGAAGAAGTTGATAATGATATAACTTTAGAATATTTAAATAAAATAGCAGTTTCTCATGCTAAGGCAGGGGCTCACATGTTAGCACCTTCTGACATGATGGATGGAAGAATAGAAAGTATGAGAAAAGCTTTAGATAAAGAAGGATTTTTTAATGTAGGAATCATGAGCTATTCTGCAAAATATTGTTCAGCATTTTATGGACCTTTTAGAGAGGCGGCTCATTCAGCACCTCAATTTGGAGATAGAAAAACTTATCAAATGGATTCAGCAAATTCAAGAGAAGCTATAAAAGAAGTTCTTCAAGACATAGAAGAGGGAGCAGATATTGTAATGGTTAAGCCAGCTTTATCATATTTAGATGTTGTTAGAGAAGTTAGAAATAAGGTTGATGTTCCAGTATGTGTTTATAACGTAAGTGGAGAATTTGCTATGGTTAAAAATGCTGGAAAATTAGGTCTTATAAATGAAAAACAAGTGGCTTTAGAAATGCTTTTATCAATGAAAAGAGCAGGGGCTGATATGATAATAACTTATTATGCCTTAGAAGCATCTAGATGGTTACAAGAATAAGAGATTTAAGTGATTTAGTTAGGAGAATAACAATGGGTTTAAACAAAGAAATTTTTGAAGAATCAAGAATATATATGCCAGGTGGAGTTAATAGTCCAGTTAGATCTTTTGGAAGTGTAGGAATAAATCCACCTATAATAAAAAGTGGAAAAGGTGTTATTTTAAAAGATGAAGAGGGAAAAGAATATATAGATTTTGTATTAGCTTGGGGTCCAATGATTTTAGGACATTGTGATTTAGACGTTGTTTATGCTATACAAAAAACATCGGCTGAAAGCATAGCTTTTGGTGCTTCAACAAAATTAGAATTAGATTTAGCTAAACTTTTATGTGATACACTAGATAATATAGATATGATAAGAATGGTGAACTCAGGAACAGAGGCTACTATGAGTGCCATAAAACTTGCAAGAGGATACACTAAAAAAGATAAAATAATAAAATTTGCAGGATGTTATCATGGTCATTTTGATGGATTCTTAATAGAAGCAGGCTCTGGAGTATTAACAGAAGGAATACCAGGATGTTTAGGTGTTCCTAAAGATAGCATAAAAAATACACTTATAGGAATATACAATGATGAAAATCAAGTTGAGGAATTATTCAATAAGTACGGAGAAGATATAGCAGCCATAATTATTGAGCCTGTAGCAGGGAATATGGGGGTTGTTAAATGTAACCCTAAATTCATGAGAAAGATTAGAGAATTATGTGATAAATTTGGAGCTCTTCTTATATTTGATGAGGTAATGAGTGGCTTTAGAGTAGCTTATAAGGGTGCACAGACTTTATTTGATGTGAAACCAGACTTAGTTACATATGCTAAAATCATGGGTGGTGGACTTCCATGTGGAGCATATGGTGGAAGAAGAGAGATAATGGAAAATCTTTCACCAATAGGAGGAGTATATCAAGCAGGAACAATGTCAGGAAATCCAATAGTTATGGCTGCAGGGCTTGCTACAGTAAGAAAATTAAATGAAAATCCATCATACTATGATCATATAGAAAAAATAGGGGCAAAATTAGAAAAGGGAATTTTAGAAATAGCGGCTAAAAAGAACATAGGACTTGTTATAAATAGACAAGGAGGAATGATGACACTGTTCTTTACAGATTTAAAAGAAGTTAATTCTTATGATGATGTAAAAACTTGTGATGGAGAAAGATTTAAAAGATATTTCTTACATATGATAGAAAATGGATTTAACATACCACCTTCACAATTTGAAGCTATGTTCTTAAGTGTAAAACATACAGAGGAACATGTAGAAAAATTCCTAAAAGCTTTTGAATCCTTTGAGGGATAGTAAAATTAAACTTATAATTAAAAAAAGGGGCATGTATCAAAATAAGTTTTATTATTATATTTTGATACATGCCCTCTTTTTTTCTATCTTATATATATTTGTTCTAATAGTTCATTGGTGTTAACTGTTTGATTACCATTAGATGATGCTAAAAGTTTGATTCCTTTATAGCTTATTCTAAGCTTACAGCTACTATTTTTTAGTGCATTTGCAAATTCTAAGACAGCTTGAGTTTTTATATCTTTGTTAAATACACTTAAAATAGTTAGGTATAAATATTGAGTATAAAGATATTTATGATTTTTATAATCATCATAAGTATCTAAATTATCACAAAGAAATTTAACGTATTCGTCTATGTTGTTAAATATTTCAGAAAGTCTATCTCTATAAATAAATTTTAATGAATTAATTTCTAAGAATGCTTTACTTAAAACAGAAAGAATATCTTCTTTAATTGTATATACTTCATCAGAATTGAATTTTAAGTATAGGTTTAAGTAAGAGTCTCTTTTTGAGAATATTGTTTCTAAATATTTAATAAATGAATCAAAGTCTTCTCTGTTATTACCAGGTTCTATTTGGAATAATATTTTAAAGAATAAATTCCAGTGAAAATCATAATTCATGGCATTAGCTAAGTTACTTCCTACAGAGTTAGAGAAGTTTGAATCAAAGTCTAGGGGTTTATTCCCTATGCTTAGTTTATTCTTAAATGAAATAGAATCCTTAAACACTTCATTTAACCTAACAGAAGTATTAACGAAGGTATTATAGTATTCTTGAGGAGTATTACAGTTGTTTTTTGAGAAAATATAGTCAATTATAATATCGCAGGCATTTCTAAAATCAACTGATATTCCTAAATCATGTTTTACTTTAGATGAATAAATATCATATATCATTTTGGAAAGTAAGATTTCTATTTCTTCTTTTTTTAAACTCATATCATGAGAATTTTCCATATGTGAATTAACATGATTAAATATTGTTAAAAGCTGATTATCTATTAAACAGAGATTGTTTTTTATAGAATGAAGTATATTTTTATAAAATTTATCTCCAAAAATCATATTATAGTTTTTATAAATAATCTTATGTTCTATTTCTCCCCAAAAGTTATTTACCATTGATTTTATTTGAAGTTCGAAGTTATATTTTTCACCCTCATTAAATATAAACCCATCTATCCTATAAAGTTCAAAACCATTTTTTTGTTTTAAAGGTTGATGTTCATTAAGGTCTAAAAATATAGTTGGATTTTGAGAAGAGTAGGAGTATCCATTTTCATCTTTGCAATTAAAAATAGTTTTTATAAATTTAAATATGTGTTCCTCATCTTCAATAAATCTACATTCTATACGTACACCTATTAAATCAGATAAATTATTAAAAAGTTCATTAGGTGTATTGTATTTTAAATAATAATTATGTCTTATTATTTTTTCTTTTAAGCTTGATGCTGATTTTACTCTAGTTGAAATATTAAAGAATCCTTCACAAGAATTTTCAAGTAGGGAGTAGAAAAAATCATCAAGTAAGTTTGCACTATAAGCTAAATCTTTTTTTATATCTTTTAGTAAATCTAAAGTACTTTTAGTAAATTCAAAAACTTTTAATTCCAAATTTAAAACACCATCCTTGTAGTTGTCGTTAAAAAGTCATTATATTTTAATAATATCAAAGATATAGTAAGTATAAAAGTAGCATAAGATGAATATGTTAATTAATTTAATAAGAAGTTTAATTAACAAGAGAAAATTGACTTTAAATAAAATTTTAAAATAATTTTTTACTAAAGCCATTTAAAATTTTAGACTTATATCCATTTTTATAATTAATTTTTTAATAAAAAAGGGGATTTAATATTAAAAAATGAATTTAAAATGATTTCATAATAAATAATAATAATAATTCAAAAAAATAAAAATAGACTTTGACTTTCTTTGACTTTTATAGTATTATTAATACATAGAAAAAAACACGAGAGAATATTGAGGTGATAAAATGAATGCAGATAAAATGACATTAAGAGTACAACAAAGTTTAAATGATGCTTATGAAATAGCAGTTAAATATAACAATCAACAATTAGATATAGTTCACTTATTTTCAGCATTAGTGAATCAGAAAGATGGTTTAATTCCTAATATATTTGAAAAAATGGGTGTTAATATAGAGTCATTAAAAAGAGACATTCATGTTCAAATAGATAGAATGCCTAAAGTTTTAGGAGAGGCAGCACAATCTTCAGGGGTTACTGCTACAAGAAGAATAAATGAAGTTTTAATAAAAGCAGAAGAAATTTCAAAACAATTTGAAGATTCATATATAAGTGTTGAGCATGTAATGCTTGCTATTATGGAATTAGATAAAAATGGAGTAGTAGGAAGTATATTAAGTAAAAACAATATAACTAAAGATGGTTTCCTTAAAGTTTTAACTGAGGTTAGAGGAAGTCAAAGAGTTGATTCACAAGATCCAGAGGGAACTTATGAAGCTTTAGATAAATATGGAACTAATTTAATTGAACTTGTTAAACAACATAAATTAGATCCTGTTATAGGAAGAGATGAAGAAATAAGAAGAGCTGTTAGAATTCTTTCAAGAAAAACTAAGAATAATCCAATACTTATAGGAGAACCTGGTGTAGGTAAAACTGCTATAGTAGAAGGATTAGCAGAAAGAATTGTAAGAGGAGATGTTCCAGAAGGACTAAAAGATAAAGTAATTATTTCATTAGATATGGGGGCTTTAATTGCTGGTGCAAAATACAGAGGAGAATTTGAGGAAAGATTAAAAGCTGTATTAAAAGAAGTACAAAGTTCAGAAGGTAAAATACTTTTATTCATAGATGAGATTCACACAATAGTTGGAGCTGGTAAAACAGACGGGGCTATGGATGCAGGTAACTTAATCAAACCATTACTTGCAAGAGGAGAGCTTCATTGTATAGGTGCTACAACTTTTGATGAATATAGACAATACATTGAAAAAGATAAGGCTTTAGAAAGAAGATTCCAACCAATTATAGTTGAAGAGCCAACAGTTGAAGAAACTGTATCAATCTTAAGAGGATTAAAAGAAAGATTTGAAATTCACCATGGAATTAGAATACATGATTCAGCAATTGTTGCTGCTTCTAAACTTTCTCATAGATATATTCAAGATAGATATTTACCAGACAAAGCTATTGACTTAATAGATGAAGCTGGTGCAATGATAAGAAGTGAAATAGATTCTCTACCTACTGAATTAGATATTATAAGAAGAAAAGTTTTAATGCTTGAAACTGAAAAAGAAGCATTATCAAAAGAAAGTGATGAAGCTTCAAAAGAAAGACTTGTTTCTTTAGAAAAAGAACTTGCTGAACTTCAAGATAAAAATGATGAAATGACAATTAAGTATGAAAAAGAAAAATCTCATATTTCAGCAGTAAGAGATTTAAAAGCTGAGTTAGATGAAGCTAGAGGATTAGCTGAGAAATATGAGAGAGAGTATGACTTAAATAAAGTTGCAGAACTTAAATATGGAAAAATTCCAGAACTTGAGCGTAAAATAAAAGAACAAGAAGAAAACATGGAAAAAGATAATGAGGGTGCATTATTAAAAGAAGAAGTTACTGAAAATGAAATTTCAGAAATAATTTCAAAATGGACTGGAATTCCTGTTACTAAACTTGTTGAAAGTGAGAGAGAAAAACTTTTAAGATTAGAAGAGGAATTAAGAGAAAGGGTAATAGGTCAAGATGAGGCTACTACAGCTGTTGCCAATGCTGTAATAAGAGCAAGAGCAGGACTAAAAGATGAAAGAAAACCAATTGGTTCATTTATATTCTTAGGACCTACTGGTGTTGGTAAAACAGAACTTGCAAAAACATTAGCAAGAAATCTATTTGATAGTGAGGAAAATATTGTAAGGATAGATATGTCAGAGTACATGGAGAAACATGCAGTATCTAGATTAATAGGACCTCCTCCAGGATATGTTGGATATGAAGAAGGTGGTCAATTAACAGAGGCTGTTAGAAGAAATCCATATTCAGTAATATTATTCGATGAAATAGAAAAAGCTCATGATGATGTATTTAATCTATTCCTTCAAATATTAGATGATGGAAGATTAACAGATAACAAAGGTAAAACTGTTGACTTTAAAAATACTATAATTATAATGACTTCTAATATAGGAAGTAGTTACTTATTAGAAAATAAGTCTGCTGATGGTGTTGAAGAAGATGTTAGAGATAATGTAATGAATGAAATGAAGTTAAGATTCAAACCGGAATTCTTAAACAGAGTAGATGACATTATAATGTTTAGACCATTAAGTAGTGAAGGAATTAAGAAGATTATAGATATATTCTTAAGAGATGTTGAAAATAGATTAAGAGAAAGAAATATAACTTTAGAGGTTACTGATGCTGCTAAAGAAATATTAGCAGAGGAAGGATATGATCCAATTTATGGAGCTAGACCATTAAAAAGATATATAAGCAATGTATTAGAAACTGAAATAGCTAAAAAAATAATAGGTGGAGAAATCTACGATGGATCTATTGCATTAATAAATGGAGTAGATGGAAGAATAACTGTTACAAGAAAATAATAAGCTGAAAATAAAGAGTCTATATATGTGTTAAGCGGATATATAGGCTCTTTTTATTATGGAAATTTTTAATAAATTGAAAAAGAAATAAAAATATTATGGAAATATTAAATAAAACAGTAATTTTTTAAAATATATTCATAAAATATTGTGGAAAATTAATAAATTTATTATTATAATTGTTTGCATAAGATGAATTTTTAAAAATTAAATTGTGATAAATTTAAAAAGGAGAGTGAGAAAAGTGGAACTAATAGGGATATTAATCGTAATAATAGGATTTGCTTTAAAGCTTGACACAATAGCAGTTGTACTAGTAGCAGGGCTAGCAACAGGGATAGTTGCAAATATGAGTGTTTTTGAAATATTAGAAAAGTTAGGTTCAACTTTTGTAAGTCAAAGACATATGACTTTATTTATTTTAACACTTCCTGTAATAGGAATGTGTGAGAGATTTGGACTTAAAGAAAGAGCTATAACTTTAATAAAAGGTATCAAAAATATGTCTACTGGAAAACTTCTAAGTTGTTATCTTCTTATTAGAGAAGTTGGAACAGCTGTATCTTTAAGATTAAGTGGACAAGCTCAGTTTATAAGACCTCTTATAAATCCAATGGCTCAAGGAGCGGCTGTTAGTAAATATGGAAAAATAGATGATAAAAATGAAGATTTAATAAAAGGAACAGCGGCAGCTATGGATAACTATGGTAATTTCTTTGGTCAGAATGTTTTTTTAGCAAGTTCAGGAGTTCTTTTAATAGCAGGAACTTTAGAAGAATTAGGTTATAATGTTAGCACTTTAGAAATAGCAAAAGCATCAATACCAATAGCTATAGTGGCTTTAATTCTAGGTTTTTTACAAAATTATATTTTAGATAAGAGATTAAGTAAAAATTTATCAAAGAATAAAGAGAATATTAAAGTAAGGAGGAAGTAAGATATGGATATGAAAATGATTTCTAATGTATTACTTGAAATCTTTTATATAGTAGTTGGTCTTTTAATGTTAAATACTACAATAGATACATTAAAGGATAAGAATCATAAAACAAGAATTGGAACGGCATTTTTTTGGGGTATATTAGCTGTAATTTTCATTGCAGGATCAAATATTCCACCAGTAATAGTAGGGATATTACTTTTAGTAATAGGTGTATTAACAGCCAGCAAACAAGTTAATATAGGAAATCTTAAAATGCCTAATATAGATTTTGCTGAAATGCAAGCTGAAAAGCTGAAAAATAAAATATTTATACCGTCAATAGTAATAGCTATTGGATCTTTAGTAATAGCTCAGTTTACGAATTTATCAGGTACTGTAGCAATTGGAATAGCATCCTTAGCAGCAGTCATATCAAGCTTTACTATATTAAAAGCTAAGCCTAGACATTTACTAGAAGATAGTAATAGAATGGTTCAGTCAGTTGGTTCTACAAGTATATTACCTCAGCTTTTAGCTGCTTTAGGAACTGTATTTACGGCAGCTGGGGTAGGTGATGTTATATCTTCAGGAATATCAAACTTTATACCAGAAGGAAATATTTTAATAGGAGTAACTGCATATTGTGTAGGTATGGCAGTATTCACAATGATAATGGGAAATGCCTTTGCAGCTTTTTCGGTTATAACAGTTGGAATTGGATTTCCATTTGTATTTTCACAAGGGGCAAATGTAGCAATAGCAGGGGCTTTGGCTTTGACTGCTGGATATTGCGGAACATTACTTACACCTATGGCAGCTAATTTTAATGTTATGCCAGCAGCACTTTTAGAAACTAAGGATAAAAATATAGTTATGAAGTGTCAGAGTTTATTTGCTATATTACTACTTATTATACATATAGGATTAATGTACTTTTTAGCATTTTAAAAATATTTAAAAGTTTATTTTTATGAGAATATAAAAAATTACTCTCTTAAAATTAACAATGGTTAATATAATTTTGGATTTTATATAAGTTTTTAGAAAAAAACATATTTTATTAAAAGGAGAATTAAAAAATGAAGGTATTAATTACAGGATTTGATCCTTTTGGAGGAGAAAGTATAAATCCAGCTTTAGAAGCTGTAAAAATGTTACCAGAAAATATAGAAGGAGCTGAGGTTATAAAATTAGAAATACCTACAGTTTTCAGAAAATCTCTTGAGAAAATAGAAGAAAAAATAGAGGAAGTAAATCCAGATGTTGTAATATCAGTAGGGCAAGCTGGTGGAAGATTTGGAATCACCCCAGAGAGAGTTGCTATAAATATAGATGATGCAAGAATAAAAGACAATGAAGGAAATCAGCCAATAGATATTTCAATATATGATGATGGTGAGTCTGCTTACTTTAGTAATCTTCCAATAAAGGCTATGGTGAAAGAAATGATTGAGGGAGGTATTCCAGCAACGGTATCAAATACAGCAGGAACTTTTGTATGTAATCATGTTATGTATGGAGTTTTATATTTGGTAAATACTAAGTATAAAAATATAAGGGCAGGATTTATTCATGTACCTTATATACCAAATCAAGTTATAAATAAACCTAATACACCTTCTATGTCAATTACTGATATATCAAAAGGGTTAGAACTTTCTATAAAAGCTATAGTTTTAAATAAAGAGGATATTAAAGTGGTAGGAGGAACTGTTTGCTAATGTTAGAACCTAAGATAAAAAGAAAAATTTTTGTGTATGGAAGTTTAAGAACAGGATTTTTCAACTATGATAAATACTTAAAAGGAAAAGTTTTAAAAAGTGAATTAGGAAGAATTAAAGGTAAGCTTTTTCATATGAATAACAAAGGATATCCTGCTTTGATTGAAGGTGATACTTGGGTTTATGGAGAAGTTATGACAATTTTAGATTATGAAAATGTTATAAATGAAATGGACTTAATGGAAGGATATTTAGGGATTAATAATAAAAATAATGAGTACGATAGATTAGAGATGGAAGTTGAGGTAATCGGGAAAAAAACAACTGAAAAATGTTATGTTTATTATTATGCTATGAATAATAAAGAGATTTTCTATGAAAATAGTATTTTAATAGAAAATGGAAATTGGAGAGATTTTATGCTTAAAAAGGTTTATTAAAAATAAGAAGAGAGGAATTTTCCTCTCTTCTTATTTTATTTTTAGTGCATTGATTTTTCGTATTTTTCTACCATTCTTTTAACCATTTCTCCACCAACGCTTCCGCATTGTTTTGAACTTAGGTTTCCATTATAGTCTGAGAATGGTACACCCATTTCGTTTGCTACCTCATTTTTAAATTTTGCTAATCCGTTTTTTGCTTCTGGAACTAATTTTGTCATTTTGAATTCCTCCTTTTAAGTTAATAAGATCTTTTGAAAGGATAAGTTTTTCTTTTCCTTTCGCTATTATGATGTGCAGAAATGTTTTTTATAAACTATAAAATAAACACCAATTGGGGTAAAAATAATTATATATGGTAAAAATATCTGAATATAAAAAATGATAAAATAAAAAATGTAGAGAAGAAAAAATAGTTTCTTTTAAGAATAAATTTAAATAAAAATGATTTAAAACATAAAAAAGACTCAAACAAAATTACTATTTGCTTGAGCCTTAAATTTTATACAATAAAATTTAAATCTTTAAATGAAGTGAAGCCATGAGAAGAATCAGCCTCCTTAACAGCTTTTAAAATAGCTTTTTCCATAACCTTAGCTGCTAGAAGGCCAACAACATTTATATCAGCTTCAACATGGTTAGAAGATAAGGCAAAAATTGTATCACCATCAAACATAGTGTGAGCTGGTCTTATAGTTCTTCCAAATCCATTCTGGGCCATAGAAGCAATTTTATTCATATGAGCTTTATTAAAATTACCATTAGTAACAATTGCACCTATTGTGGTATTTCCTTTAAATACATTTTTAGGTTTAGAACAACTTTTTATTAAACTTTCTTCAGTATTTATAAATGACATCATATCTTCACTTAATCCACCTGCGATTATTTTATTGTTGTTATTTGGATCTACTATATCACCAAGGCTATTAACTCCAACAATAGCACCAACTTTTAAATCTCCAATTTGAACCGCGTAGCTTCCAAATCCACCTTTCATTGCAAATTTAGGATTAATAGCTTTTCCAACTGTTGCACCTGTTCCACATCCAATATTTCCATTTATGGAGTCATCAAAGAATTCAGCATTTATGCAAGCATCAATCCCCATCTGTTTATCAGGTCTTATTTTAGGATTACCACAGATTAAGTCAAATAAAACAGCACCACAAACTATAGGAACTTTGGAAACTCCAACATCAAATCCGACTTCTTTATTTTCTAAATATTCCATAACTCCTGAACAAGCATCAAGTCCAAAGGCTGAACCACCTGACAATAAAACGGCATGGACCTTATCAACCATCTCCATAGGATTTAAAAGGTCTGTTTCTCTTGTCCCTGGTGCACCACCGCGAACATCTACACCACCTGATGCACCTTCTTCACATATTAAAACAGAGCATCCTGTAGCACCTTCTTTATTTTGTGCATGTCCAAGTTTAAATCCTTCTATATCAGTAATTTTTATTTCAAACATATTTAGTACACCTCTTTAAAATAATAAAGTTTTAGCGCATAACTAAAAGTTATACGCTAAAATGAATTCTATATAAGACTATTTAAATATTTTTCTAACTCCAAGTATAACAGGTATTGAAATTAAAGCAGATATAAATGCTTCTGGAATACCGTTTGTTACACCTATTCCTAATAAAGTTAATTTAGCAGCATGTTCAGAAATTCCTAAAGCTGTAGCATATCTTTCTAAGTAGAAAATATATGTTAAACCTAAAACACCAACTGTATTAGTTAAAGTTGCAAGGACTGAAGCTGTACCTATTGATAAGGCCTCTTCTTTATTGTTGTGTTTAAATTTTATCATAAAGACTACACTTATTAAGAAGAATATTACAGAAATAATAGCTGATGGTATTAAAGAATTTGTTAATCCTTCAATACTTAAAAATAAAAGTAGTGCTAAAATTATTGAACTTATTAAAGCTGTAATTTTTAAATTCTTCTTAGTTCCTTTAATCATAGACTTATAAACATAGTAACTTACAACACCTATAAGTACTCTTGGAATTAAAGCTATAATAGGATTCCAAAACATAAAACTAGTTGGTAGTGGGGCAGTGAAAGCTTGGTACATTGAAAATAGACCAAATACTAAACCTATTAAGCCACCTACTATGGGTCCTTCAATAATAGCACCTATAATTACAGGTATGTGCATTATAGTAGCTTTTACAGGTGGGATGTTTATAAATCCTAACCCTGTTAAACCTAGAAAGATTGATATACCAGATAGCATACCAACAATAACTAGTTTTCTTGTTTTTTGTCGTGTTTGATAAACTGCGCTCATTGATTCTCCTCCGTTCTTATTCCTTTTAGGATATAATTCGGTTGTTAAATTTTTAACCGTAAAATGTGTTCAGCTCCTAATAATAGAATACCGACGATAATATTTTAACATTATCTTTTTAAGTAATTCAATATAAAAAGGAAAATTTGTACAAATATATATAAGGTAAAAAAGACAAAATGGCGTAATTAGAGGATTGTAATGCATAAAGAAGTAATTTTCTGATAATTTAAAAGATGAATTTTATTTAGAAAAAGTGTTAAAATAGATAAAAAACACTATTTAGGAGAAAGAGTATGAATGACAAAGAACTTTTTTACGAAATAGAAAAACATTTATTAGAAGATGAAAAGCCATCAGTTTTTTTAGAAGATTTAAAAGAAAGTGGGAATTTGAAAAAATCATTTTTAAGCATATTAGAAGACTTAGAAAAAGTTCAACAAGAAAAGAAATATCATCCAGAGGGAAATGTATGGATTCACAGTATGCAGGTTGTTGATGAGGCAGCAAATTTAAGAAATAATGCTAATAATAAAAGGGAATTTATGTGGGCAGCATTGCTTCATGATATAGGAAAAAAGGAAACTACTAAAATGAGAAAAGGGAGATGGACAGCTTATGAACATGATAAAGTAGGGGCTGAGAGGTCTTATGTTCTTTTAAAAAAAGTAGTTGAAGATGAAAGGTTTATAAGTGATGTTAAAAACTTAATAAAATATCATATGTCATACCTTTACATTGTTAAGAATTTACCATTTGTAAAACCAGAAGATATAATACTAGACTCTGATATATATGATGTGGCTTTATTAACATATTGTGATAGGGTTGGAAGAGGTGAAAAAACATTAGTAGAGAAGAGGGAAATAATTAGATCTATAAATAAATTTATAGAAAAGATAAACTCAATAACCAATAAACACTATAAAATATTAAATATACTAAAAAATAACTAGTTGATTTTCATTAAATAAACTCATATAATAATTATTATAAATTAAAATTCAATATGTTCGGATGAAGGTAATGGGAGAGAGATATATTTTTATATCCACCGAAGAGGGAAATCTTTCAGGTATTAGGACCGTTACTGGACGAGCCTCTGGAGAGACTCTTGTAAGAAGAGCACCGAAGGAGCAAGGTTAAATTTTATTAACTGAAACTCTCAGGTAAAAGGACAGAGGATAAGGCTAGTTACTTAAATTTTTTAAGTATCCTTATTCTCCTCCGCAAATTAATTTTTAGGAGGATTTTTTTTTGGAAAACTTATTAAATCAAATCGACAATTTAGTATGGGGAGCACCACTTCTTATACTACTTGTAGGAACAGGTGTTTACCTGACTATAAGATTAAAATTATTACAAATTATAAGGCTACCATTAGCATTAAAATATGTTTTTGGAAAAGATGATGAGATTTCTTCTGATGTAGAGGGAGATGTTTCAAGTTTTGGAGCTTTATGTACAGCACTTTCAGCAACTATTGGTACTGGAAATATAGTAGGAGTTGCAACAGCCATAAAGGCTGGAGGACCTGGTGCATTATTTTGGATGTGGATAGCTGCATTTTTTGGAATGGCAACTAAATACGCAGAGGGTGTACTTGCTATAAAATATAGAACAATAGATGAAAATGGTCAAATGGCTGGAGGACCAATGTATTATATAAAAAATGGTCTTGGTTTAAATTGGCTTGCTAATCTTTTTGCATTTTTTGGAGTAGGAGTTGCCTTATTAGGAATAGGAACTTTTGGACAAGTTAAATCAATTACTGACGCAGCGAGTATTACCTTTAATGTGCCTACTTTAGTAACGGCAGCTATTGTAACAATATTAGTTGCTTTAGTTATATTAGGTGGAATAAAAAGAATATCTAGTGTATCAGAAAAAGTTGTTCCTTTAATGGCTGGACTTTATATACTAGGAGTAATATTAGTTATAGCATTTAATTTTAATAATATACCAAATGCCATAAAATTAATAATAGAAAGTGCTTTTAATCCTAAGGCTGCCATAGGTGGGGCCGTTGGAATTAGTATAATAACTGTTATGAAAAGCGGAATAGCAAGAGGAATATTTTCAAATGAAGCTGGACTTGGGAGTGCACCAATAGCAGCAGCGGCAGCAAAAACTAAATCACCTGTAAAACAGGGTTTAATTTCTATGACAGGAACTTTCTTTGATACAATTTTAATATGTACAATGACAGGAATAGTAATAGTTCTAACAGGGGCTTATGCAGGAAATTTAGAGGGAGTAGCTTTAACAACAAAAGCTTTTGAAATGGGACTTCCAATTAGTAATATAGGAACATATATAGTAAACATTGGACTTATGTTTTTTGCTTTTACAACTATATTAGGATGGAATTATTATGGAGAAAGATGCATTGAGTATTTATTTGGAGTAAAAGCTATAAAACCTTATAGAATTTTATATATTGTTTTAGTTGGAGTAGGTTCATTTTTACCACTAACATTAATATTTATAGTGGCAGACATAGTTAATGGATTAATGGCAATACCAAACCTTGTAGGTATTTTAGGCCTTAGAAAAGTAGTGGTTGAAGAAACAGAGGAATTCTTTAAGGAAAAATCATTAAAAGAAGAAAGAGAAAAGATAGGATTAAATGAAACTGTCTTAAGTTAATATATGAAAAACCATGAGTAAAATAATTACTCATGGTTTTTATTTTATCTTCCTTCATTAGGAAGTTTACTTCTAACTATGTTTTCAACTTTTTTTGGAAGTTCTAAAATTTCTTCCTTAGTAAGTTTATCAGTGTAGATTGGTGGGTGGATATAAAGATTTACTTCTTGTCCTCCCTTTATAAAATAATGATTTGCTTCCATTATTTTGTATGTTCCATCAATAGTAAATGGAAGTACTGGAACTTTTGATTTAGTAGCTAGCTTGAAACTACCTGCTTTAAATTCTGCCATTTTACTACTTCTACTTCTTGTTCCTTCTGGGAAAACAACCATTGAATATCCTTCTTTTAGGTGTTTTATTCCTTCTAAAATACCAGCCATAGCTTTCTTTGGATGTTCTCTATCTATGAAAATTCCTCTTGAAAACTTCATCCAGTATTTTAGGATTGGCATTTTTTCAAGTTCTTTTTTAGCTATGAATCCTTTAGGTTTATCTATGTAGTACATAATTACAGGAATATCCATATTACTTTGGTGGTTACCAACTAATAAAACTGGTCCTTTAGGAATATTTTCTAATCCTTCTACATTTACTTTAACATTTGCATGATCTAAGAAATCTTTAACTATTCTTCTACTACACTTATAAATATACTCTTCACGTTCTTCTGTTTTTCCTTCTACCTCAAGTTTATCTATTTTCTTTATATCAGATATTGATTTTATTAATGTCCATGCATATCCTTTTCCATACCAATATATAGATCTAAACATATATTTCGCCCCTTTAATTTAACTAGTACTAAGTAATATTATAACAGGTTTTAAAAAATATCAAATAATGAGAGTGAATTATTATGTGTATTAATAAATTTTTCAAAAGCTAAAATTAATAATTTTAAGATATAATAAAGGAAGATTTATAAAAAGTTAGATTAATAAATTAGCTTTAAAAAGAAATGGTTACTACTTATTAATTTAAAACAGTTTAAATAGTATTGATTTATTATAAGAATGTAAGTAGTACTTTTGTTTTAAATTTAGTTAGCTGTTATCTATTAAATAAAAGGTATTAGTATAAGTATAATTTCAGTTTTATAATTATGATTAATAAACAAAATAAAATATAAGAGGTGTATAGATGTTAAAAAATAAAATTGATTTAAATAGAGAATTTTTAATTGGGGATGGAGCTATGGGGACTAGACTTATGGAACTTGGAGTTGATTTAAGAAAAAATTCAGTGGAAACCTTAAACTTAAATAATCCAGAATTAATTGAGAAAGTGCATAAGGAATATGTAGAGGCAGGTTCTAATATAATACTTTCTAATACTTTTATGTGTAATATAATAAATGAAAAGAAAAATAATTATAAATTAGAAGAAGTTGTAGAAAAAGCATTATCTATTGGAAGAAAGGTTTGCAAGGATGAAACATTTCTAGCTTTGGATATAGGTCCGCTTTCATATTATATGAATAATGAAGATGGATCTTTTAAGAAAATTATTGAGGATAATACAGAAAGAATAATAAAAGCTGGTAAAGATAATTTTGATTTAGTTATTTTCGAAACATTTGGGAGTTTAGAAGAAAGTAAAATAGCTATTAAAAAAGCAAAAGAATTAACTTTTAAACCTATAATATGTTCATTTACATTAGCTGGGAAAATTAATGTTAAGTGTTTTTTAGAAGATGTATGTTTAAATTTAAACAATAGTGGAATAAGTGCTTTAGGGATAAATTGTACTGAATATAGTAAGGTGTTAGAAGGAATAAAGGTTTTTAAGAAAAATACAAAACTCCCAATAATGATAAAACCTAATTTAGGAATACCTAAAAGAGAGGGAGAAAAACTTAAATATTCTCAAGAGATTAGGGAGTTTAAGGAGTTTTCAAAAAAGGCTAAAGAACTAGGAGTTAAAATAATAGGAGGATGTTGTGGAACTACTAAAGATTATATAGAGTCTATAAAAAATATATAAAACTAAGAAAATATTTTGGTAATATTAAAAATAGTTACATTGTTAGGAAGAGGAATGTGTTATAGGTGTCATAATAAATAAAGTAAAAAAATAAATAACCTATAAAAAGTCCACTAAACATATAAGAATGAAAATTGAAAAAATGTATTGTAAACGTATATAATCTAGGTGAGGTTTAAAGAACTTTTTTATAAGGAGAGATTAGGTATGAAAAAAGTACATGTAGTTTCACATAGTCATTGGGATAGAGAATGGTACATACCATTTCAAAAACATAGAGTTAAATTAGTAGATTTTATGGATTCATTAGTAGATACTTTAGAGAATAATGAACATTTTAAATATTTTCACTTAGATGGACAAACTATAGCTTTAGATGATTACTTAGAGATAAAGCCATATATGTTTGATAGAGTTAAGAAATTAATAGAAGAAGGAAGACTTCATGTAGGACCTTGGTATGTTCTTCAAGATGAGTATTTAATAAGTGCAGAGGCAAATGTAAGAAATATGCTTTTAGGAATGAGATTTGCAAAGAGATTTGGAGAGCCTGTTAAAATAGGATACTTTCCAGATTCTTTTGGTAATATATCTCAAGCCCCTCAAATATTAAGAGGATTTGGAATTGACAATGCTGTCTTTGGAAGAGGAATAACTCCAATTGCCTTTGATAATAAAAAAGTTGAAGAAGTTGGAGAAAATGAATATCATTCAGAGGTCTTATGGAAATCTCCAGATGGATCAGAAGTATTAGGAATACTTATGGCTAACTGGTATAGTAATGGAAATGAAATTCCAGAGGATAAAAAAGAAGCAATTGAATTTTTAAATGATAGAGTAAATAAAGCAGATATGTATGCTACAACAAACCAAATATTATTAATGAATGGATGTGACCACCAACCAGTTCAAACAAATGTTGGGGATATCATAGATAATGTAAAAGAAGACGTTGATTTTGAGTTAGTTCATAGCAACTTAGTTGATTATATTAATGATGTTAAAAAAGAGGTTAGGGATTTAAAAGAAGTTAGGGGAGAATTAAATGGCCAATATACAGATGGTTGGTGGACTTTATGTAACACTGCTTCAGCAAGACTTTATTTAAAGCAAATGAACAATAAATCACAAGTACTTTTAGAAAGATATGTTGAGCCACTAGGAGTTATGGCTTCATTAGAAGGAAAAAAATACGAAAGTGATTTCATACTTCAATCATGGAAATATTTAATACAAAATCATCCTCATGATTCAATTTGTGGATGTAGTATTGATGAAGTTCATCAAGACATGGTAACTAGATTTAAAGCTAGTATGCAAATATCAGAAGAAATGATTAATAGAAGTACAGATTATATGCTAAATCTAATAAATGGAACAACTACTGATAGAGAAAGTTTAGTAGTATTTAATACATTAGGATGGGATAGAAGTGAGGTAGTAGAAGCTACTGTTGATTTAAATAAAGATTCAGGAATAGAAAACTTTAAAGTTTTAACAGAAAGTGGAGAAGAAGTTCCATCAGTAGTAGAAGCTTTAGGAGAAACTTTTAAATATACTTTACCAAATAATAGATTTAGACAGCCTGAGTATGCAAATAGATTTAAGGTTAAATTCTTAGCAAGTAATATTAAGGCTTTAGGATTTAAATCATTCAAAATAATTCCATGTGAAAAACTAGAAGAAAAAGAAGTTAAACAAGAATTAACCTTTGAAAATAAATTCTTCTCATTAAAGTTTAATGAGAATGGAACATTTGATTTACTTCATAAAGGAACAAAGAAAGAGTATAAAAACTTAAATGCCTTTGAAGATTGTGGAGATGTTGGAGATGAGTATATATTTATAGCTCCTAAGAAAGATTTAGTAGTAAATACTTTAGAAAATAAAGCAGAGATTAAAGTTTTAAAAGATAATGCCATAGAAAAGGTAATAGAAGTTAAAAATATATTAGAAGTTCCAGTAGAAGCTATTAAAAAAGAAAGTAGAAGAGCTCAAGAAATTACTGAAGTTAAGTTAGTTTCTACAATAATTTTAAGTGAAGTTTCTAAGAGAGTAGATATTAAAGTTGAAATAGATAACACAGCAAAAGATCATAGAATAAGAGCTTTATTCCCAACGGGAATAGAGACAAGCACTCATTTTGCAGAAGGACATTTTGATGTTATAGAAAGAGAAACAACTCCATGGAAAGGATGGCAAAATCCATCTAACTGTCAAAAGCAAACTAACTTTGTTGATGTAAATGATTCTAAGATTGGTCTTATGATTGCTAATAAAGGATTACCTGAATACGAAGTTTTAAGAGATGGAGAAAATACTATAGCTCTAACAATATTAAGATCTGTAGGAGAATTAGGTGATTGGGGAGTATTCCCTACACCAGAAGCTCAATGCTTAGGAAAGAATGTAGCAAAATACTCAGTTATAGCTCATGAAGGAGATTATACTGGAGAAAAAGCATATGAAGAGGCTTACAACTTAAATACTCCAATGCTTGCTCTTCAAGGAGATTCTAAGGGGGAAGATTCATTAATATCTATAGGAGGAGAAAATGTTTTGCTATCAGCATTTAAGAAAGCTGAAGATAGAGACTCTATAATATTAAGAATATTTAATATTTCAGATAAAGAAGAAAATTTTAAAATAAAAGTTAAGAGAGATGTTAAAGAAATAAACGAAGTAAATTTAAATGAAGAAATATTAAAGGCTATGGAAGTTAAAGAAAATAGTATAAATGGAGTACTTTCTAAGAAACAAATAAAAACATTTGAAATAGTACTTTAATACTTTTATTTGAGGGATGCTTGAGATTTAGGCATCCCTTTTATTAATTTATTGTGTATGTATAAGAAGAACATTTGTATTTATTTTCTCTAAGTGATATACTTTTTTTAAAGAGTAATAAAATTCAAAGTTAGATTTTTAAGTTTAGTTTTAAGGTATAATTAAAACTTTAAAAAGAATCTTATTATTGAAAAAAATTTATATAGATGATATTTTATATTAAGATAAAAATAATTTTAATATTAAAAATTTTTTATTTTATAAAATCAGAAGAGGTGAAGTCCTATGGAAGGAAATTTATTAGTTATAGATAAAAGAGTATTGCCTGAGGTTTTCGAGAAGGTTATTAATGCTAAAAGGCTTTTAAAAGAAGGAAAAGTAAAAGAGATAACAGAGGCTACAAAGCAAGCTGGTATAAGTAGAAGTGTTTACTATAAATATAAGGATTACATATTTGAATTTGTGGAAACTCTTCAAGGAAGAAAAGTTATATTTAATATGGTAGTTACTCATGAAAAGGGAGTGTTATCATCAGTACTAAACCTTTTATCAGAGTTTGGAGGAAATATACTTACAATAGATCAAGGATTACCTATACATGGATTAGCTCATGTAAGTTTCACAATAGATATATCATCAATGAAATGTGACATAAAGGAAATGTTAAATGAAGTTGAACTTGTACGTGGTGTTGAAAAAGTAGAATTTGTTGCTATGGAATAAAATAAGAAAGACTTAGTCTAGAAAGATTAGGTCTTTTTCTTTTAATAGAAGAGAGGTATATTTTAAAAATATATAATAAGCAATTAAATTTGATAACACATTAAAATTAGAGTATTATTCAAGTTAAAAAGAATAAGTTAGGTTTTAATCTGTAATTATGGAGGAAAATATGAGTAGAAATATAGAAAATAGAATAGGAAAAATTTTTAGACATTTTAAAGGAGACTTATATTTAGTAGAGGGAATTGTTACTCATTCTGAAACAAGAGAGAAACTTGTACTTTATAAAGCTTTATATGGTCAGTGTGGAGAATTTGTTAGACCTTATGAAATGTTTTTAGAAGAGGTTCCAAAAGGAAAAGAAAATCCAACAGGGCAAAAATATAGATTTGAGGAATTTGAAGTTAAGAGTTTAAATAGATAAATAAGAGTTTTATTATAATTTATATTAAAAAACGTAATAGCTCAGAAAAAGAATTAGGAACTTTTTCTGAGCTATCTTAATGAAAAAGAATTTATAGCATAAATAGCTATAATAATTAAATATATTTAGAGAACTTTAAGACACTAAAATAATAACACGTACATTTTAGAGTGTAGCCTTAAAGAAAAACTCTCTAAAGGTAGAGAAATTTTTATAGGAACAGCTGTCTAGATAAATACTCTACAATATTATTATTGACAATAATAATATTTATATACTAAGTTATATAATTTTTTTAGTTAGATAAATTATATATTAAAATTATTTATTTCTTTAACATGACCAAAGGCTTTTGGTTTAAAATAATAATCAATAACAGGAACTAATAGGTTCATTAATAATATAGAATAAGAAACTCCTTCTGGATATCCACCAAAAATTCTAATAAGAGTTGTTATTAAACCACATCCAAAGGCAAATAATATTTGCCCATTCTTAGTCATTGGACTTGTTACATAGTCTGTTGCCATAAAGAATGCACCTAAGAATAATCCACCTGTAAATATTTCATAAATTCCATTTCCACTAAAGAATCCATTTCTTCCTATTACTGTAGTTAATATAAGTACAGTTCCAATGTAAACAACAGGAATATGCCAAGTTATTATCTTTTTATATAATAGATAAATCCCACCTATTAATATAGCTAAAGCTGAAACTTCTCCAATACATCCAGGAATATTTCCTAAAAATGCATTACTTATAGAAGGGAGATTTCCTTCTCCACTTTTTAATATAGCTAGTGGAGTAGCTGTAGTAACAGCATCTAATTCAAAAATGCTTATAGCTTCAGGCCAAGAGGCTAAGATAAAGGCTCTAGAAGCTAATGCAGGATTCATAAAATTGCATCCTATACCACCAAAAATTTGTTTAACAAGTATTATAGCCACAATAGAACCTATAAAAGCAACCCAAAGAGGTGTGTTTACAGGAAGATTTAATGCAAGTAAGATTCCTGTTAAAGCGGCACTTAAATCACTAATTGTAATACTTTTTTTTGTTATCTTTTGAAAGATATATTCAGAAAGTACAGCTGATATAACGCAGGTTGCTATTAAAAATATTGCTCTTAAACCAAAAAAGAAAGTTCCCACTAATGAAGTTGGAATTAAAGCTATTATAACATCTCTCATTATTGATTTAGTTGAATGTTTTTCTTTTATATGAGGAGATGATGTTATTAATAAATCTTCATTGTTTAATAGGAGTGAATCCATGTTTTCTTGTTTTGTTTCCATAATATTTTTCACCTCTTTATTTTTTAGAATTATTTCTAATTGATATTTTAGCTTTTTTAAAATTTTGAACTAGTGGAATTTTAGCAGGACAGGAAAAGGCACAACATCCACATTCAATACAGTCCATACCATTAAACTCTTTAAATTCATTAAGCTTATTTTTATTAGATAGTTCATTAAGTTTTTGAGGGAGCAAATTCATAGGACAAACATCTATACATTTTCCACATCGTATACAATGACTTTCTAAAGATGTATCAGGGTTTCCTAAGCAAAGTATTCCAGAAGTTCCTTTAGTAACAGGAAGGTCTAAAGAATTTACTGTAAATCCCATCATAGGACCCCCTAAAATTATTTTTGATGGAGGGGTTTTAAAACCACCGCAATATTTAATGACTTCTTTTAATGGAGTACCTATTTTTACTAATAAGTTTTTAGGCGAATTTATAGAGTCTCCAGTAACAGTTAAAACCCTCTCTGTTAATGGAAGATTTAATACTAAACTCTTATAAAGCTGGTAGATTGTTGAAATATTATGAACTATACACCCAATATCTAAAGGCAGTTTTCCAGATGGAACTTCTAATTTTGTCATAGCATATATTAAATGTTTTTCAGAGCCTTGAGGATATTTAGTTTCAAGGGGAATAACTTTTATTTTAGAATTATTAAGGAGTATTTTATTAAATGAATTTATAGCATCCTGTTTATTATCTTCAATTCCTATGTAAACCTTAGCTTCTTTAAAAAATTCAAGCAATATATTTAAAGCAGTAATTATTTCATTAGTATATTCAACCATAACTCTATGGTCACAAGTTAAATAAGGTTCGCATTCAGCAGCATTTATAATTATATATTTAACTTTTTTCTCATCTTTAACATTAAGTTTTACATGGCAAGGAAAAGTAGCACCTCCAAGCCCAACAATACCAGATTCCTTAACAAATGAAGATAAATCTTTAAGAGAAGAAGTTTTATAGTCAAAAGGTGACTCTTTAATCTCGATAGATTCATATTTAAAATCATTTTTTACTATAATTGCCTTTATCTTTGAACCGTTAAAATATTTTATATCTTTTATTTCACTTACTATTCCAGAAACACTAGAGTGGATAGGGCAAGAAATAAAACTATTTGAATCACCAATTTTTTGGTTAACTAAAACTTTATCACCTATTTTTACTAAACTTTCACATGGTGCACCTATATGTTGGGAAAGAGGGAATATTAATTCATCTTTTGGAGCAACATATTCAATAGATTTATCTTTACTAAATTCTTTATTGTAAGGCAGATGGATCCCTTTTTTAAATGTAAAAAGACTCATTCAATGCACATCCTTTCATATAATCTTCATATTTTAATACTATGTTTATTAAATTTAATAAATTACATATTTTTAGAATATTGTTTTAAAATATAAATTTAATAATTATGTAAAAAGTATATTAAATGGAGTAGATAATGTTTACATTCAATATTTTTAGAAAAAAGATTTAATTTTGTAGTTTAATTAAATTTGAATATGTAAAAACATAAGAGTATAATAAAAATGTTAATAAAATGTAAAGTGAGGAGGGAAAAACTTTGAGTAATGAGAGTACGAAACAAGTACTGTCACATAGAAAGGATTTAAGATTTAAGCTAGTTCTGGAAGGAGCTGCTATAGGTCTTTTAAGTTCATTGGTGTTGGTTGTAAATAGATTAATAGTAAATTATATATTTCCTTTATTTAAGAAACTATATGCATGGGCATCATTAAGTGCTTTAAATTTAATAGTAGTCTTAGGTATTTTAGCATTATTAGGTGCTATAGTAGGATTTATGGTTAGAAGAGAACCTATGATCTCAGGAAGTGGTATCCCACAAGTTGAGGGTGAATTAATAGGTAAACTTAGAATGAATTGGATAAAGGTATTAGTTTATAAGTTTTTAGGTGGAGTAATAGCTTTAGGAGCTGGTCTATCATTAGGAAGAGAGGGCCCATCAGTACAAATGGGAGCTGCCGTTGGTGAAGGATTTAGCAACAGCTTAAAAAGAATAAACATAGAAAAGAAATATCTTATAACTTCAGGGGCATCAGCCGGTTTAGCAGCAGCATTTAATGCACCATTATCAGGAGTTATATTCGCTTTAGAAGAAGTACATAAGAGCTTTTCACCTTTAGTATTAGTATCTGCAATGGCTGCATCCCTAGTTTCTGACTTTGTTTCAAAGCAGTTTTTAGGTATGAATCCTAGTTTAGGAATGGGAAGTATCCCTGTTCTACCATTAAAATATTATTGGATTTTGGTTATATTAGGAGTAGTATTAGGAGTTGGAGGAGCTATATTCTCTAAAGGAATTTTAAAAGTACAAAGTTTATATGTAAGTTTTAAGAAAGTGCCAGTTGAATTTAAAGTTATGGTACCATTTTTATTAACAGGTATATTAGGAATATTTGCACCTATAATATTAGGTGGTGGCCATGAGCTTATAATGGATTTAACAACTCAAAACTTTACTCTTAAAATTCTTTTAGCCATATTATTGGTGAAATTCTTACTAACAATAACAAGTTTTGGAGCAGGAACACCAGGAGGTATATTCTTCCCATTACTACTTTTAGGTGCAGTAATAGGAAATATAGTTGGATTAATAAGTGTTAATGCATTTGGAATTCCAAGTCATTACATAATTGATTTTATAATTCTAGCTATGGCTGGTAACTTTGCTTCCATAGTAAAGGCACCAATAACAGGTATTATACTTATTACTGAAATGACTGGATCATTTGAGCATATGCTAGCATTATCAGTAGTTGTTATAATATCATATGTAACATCGGATTTATTAAAGAGTGAGCCAATCTACGAATCATTATTAGATAGATGGATAGAAAAGGCAGGATCTGAACCTGATGAAACTTCTAATAATAAAACATTATTAGAAATTGTTGTAGAATTAGGAAGTGATGTAGCAGGTAATTGTATAAAAAATATTCAATGGCCAGAAGCTGCACTTTTAGTTGCTATAAAAAGAGGAAATAATGAAATTATGCCTAAAGGAAACACTGAAATACACAGTGGAGATTATTTAGTTGTAATGGTTGATGAAAGTAGAGCAAGTTCTGTGCTTGAAGAAATTCAGTTCTTAACATCTGCTAAAGAAGAAATTTAAAGTTGTGATTTATTCACAGCTTTATTTTTATGCATAAGTATTTAAAAAAATATAATTTGGATAATTAAGTTAAGCTTATATTATGAGGATATTATGAATTATATTAAATTGTTAGAAATGAAAAAGAAGGTTAATTTTAACCTTCTTTTTATCTTTTAGTAGTTTTTTTCTTTTTCTTTATTGAATAACCGAAGGAACCTAGTGGTTTTGCATTAAGACCAAAGTATTCTCCATGGCTATATGCCATTAAATCTGCTTTGTTAAAGTGGATTTTGCCTTTTTCATCAATAAGACTTTCATCTACTTTTACATTTAAAACTTCAAATAGGAACATATCATGAGTTCCAAGTGGAGTTATTGATTTAACTTTGCATTCTAAAGCTACTTTTGCTTTCTCAAAAGAAGGGGTGTCTATGGCAACGCCTTTATTTAATTCATATCCAAAGTGTTTAATCTTATCTACTTTTCTACCAGATTTTACTCCACAGAAATCTACAAATTTAACCATATCTTTTGAGGGAAGATTTATAACACATTCTCCACTTTCTTTTATATATTCATGAGAAAGTCTTTCAGGTCTTATTCCCATAGCTATCATAGGAGGTTTTGTACATACTGTACTTACCCAACCAACAGTAAATGCATTAACTTTATCTTCTTTATTTTTTGAAGTAACAAGAACTACTGGTGTAGGGTTAAGCATTACACTTCCTTTAAAATTAACTTTTTTCATATGTATCTCCTTTAAAATAAAGTATTAAATTTATACTAAAAATATTATCATATATAAAATTTTTATTGAAATCTTTTTTATGTTTATGACTTTAAAATTATAACATGAAAAAAATATATGTAAAATAATAAATAATTTTTAGTATAATTTTACATACTAATATTATTTGAATTTAGAAAGGAATTTAGTATATGAAAAAGAGGATATTATCAGTTTTTACACTTTTAATAATTGCTAGTGGAATAGTTTTAGGGTGTGGAACAAATGTCTATGGTAAAGAAAAGAAAGAAATAATAATTTGTATTGATCCAGGACATCAAGAACATGGTGATGGAAGACTAGAATCTATGGCACCTTGGTCAAATTTAAAGAAACCTAGAGTATCTTCTGGAACAGCAGGGGTATGGACGAAAAATAAAGAGTATCAAATAAACCTAGAAGTTGGTATGATGTTAAAAAGTTTTTTGGAAAAAGAAGGATATAAAGTTGTTATGACTAGAGAAAATAATAAGGTTTCTTTAAGTAATAGAGAGAGGGCAGAGATTTCTAATAATGCTAAAGCTGATTTAACATTAAAACTTCATTGTGATGGATCAAAGGATGGAGGAAAAAGAGGGGCATCTATTCTTATACCATCCTCAGAAACTAAGGAGCTAAATAGTATTTATATGAGTAGTAAAGAATATGGTGATATTTTAAAAAATAGTTTTAAAGAAGATGGTATAAAGATAAATGGAGTGTTTGAAAGAAAGGATATGACAGGATTTAACTGGTCACAAAGACCAGTTGTTATTTTAGAGATGGGATTTATGAGTAATTTTGAAGATGATAAGATGTTAGGAGATAAAATATATCAAGAGAAAATAGTAAATTCAATAATAAAATCAATCAATAAATATGTAGAAAATAAATAAGAAAAAAGGAATATATTAAATTTTTATTTGTTTAAGACATTATAAAATAAAAATAAATATATTCCTTAATTTATGAAATAAAATAATAAAAAGATTTATTTTAAATATATTGAAAGCATAAATATGAAATTTTTTGTTAATAGTGAACATCTATAAGATGAAAGGTTATATTATCGTTACTCCAGCCTAAATCAAAGGGAACAAGAAGTCTATCTGTGTTATGACAGGTAACAAGAGGATACCCTTTGCTATCTAATCCAGTAACTGTTGAAATATGAGTAATACGGCCGTTTTTTTCATAAGCTACAAAGTCACCTGGTCTTAGATTATATGAAGCTTTATATATTTCAGAATATTTTCCTTTTGATATATATGAAGCACGTCCACTATAAACCATATAATTTTTAAAAGATTGTGCATTTACCCATGCTTTAGAACCTTCACCATTTGAGTAGTTCCAAGTTGAATTTTTCTTAAAACCCCCTCCTTCAAAGAGAATTTGAGAAGCGAAGTTTGCACAATCTCCACCAGCTGAATTAAAATCAGTATAATTTTTATTATATTTAAAACAAAGTTCATCATTAGATGGTACACCACAGTAAGTATGTGCATAATCTAAAGCTTTTTGAGTTCTCTCATCAATACTATAATCAGGTTTTGAACTGTTTAATATATAGGATTTTATTTCGTCAGATTTTATATTATTTAAATCTAAAGAATCGGAAAATGGGTCTGTATACCATTCCTTTTCAATAATATATCTATCACGATCCTCTTTTATGTTCAAATAATGGTATGTTCCAAGGTTAAATTTATTATTATTGAATTGGTCATTTAAATAATAATATGTAAATTCAGTAGACACACTACATATTATTCCATAGAGTCCGGGTTCTCTTTCTTTAATTTTTTTTATTAGTATTTTGGAGTTTATATCATTAAATACAACACCTTGCTTTTGAGACCAGTTATTTAAATATTTAATCTTTTTACTTTCACTTTCATAAGCAAAAAGGCTAATTTTCTTATTTAAGTTATAGAAGTTTTTTAATTCTTCTAAATCATTATTAAGTATTGATATGTTTCTATTTTTAAACAATTTATTTAATATTTCTTCAAATTTTATCTTTAACTCACTATTTTTACAGGTTTCAGGTGTTTCTAAAAGAGATATAATTTCTTTAGAAATTTCAGGATTATTTTCCTTTCTTAAAAATACCCCTAAAGAAATTATAAATATGGTAAGAACAGATAAAGTAGTAATTAAAATATATTTTCGTTTTTTTTGCATTCCTTTCCCCCTACAAGAAATAATTCAATTATATATATGATACATAATAAGAAAAAATAATAGCTTATAAAAATATTAATATAGATAATAGAAAACCTTTAAATTTAAAAGAATTATTGTTAAAATTAATTGTGTAAATGAAAAAGTAAAGGAGAATTACAAAGGATGAAGTTAAGAAAAGGTAAGGTACCATTTATAAGAAGTATATTTGGAAGCTTCATATTTCCATTGATAATAGGATATTTTTATACATATACAAGGCCTTTGTGGTTTATAACTAATCAATGGATTGGAATTGTAACAGGGGTAATACTTATTTTAAGAGGAGTATTTGAACTTAAGATTGCTAAATCTGAAAGAAATGCTAAATATAGTTTTTTAGGTGGAGGTGCAATAATACTTTATGTTATTGCAAGGGCAATTGGGGTGTTGTAGGAAATGTTTTTATAATATTGGTTTTAATTTCTAGTATTTAATTTTCTTAAAAGCACATAATATTAATGAATCTTTTAAGAGGAGGCGTTTAAAAATGCTAAAGAAAAATGCTAGAGAAAGAGTTGAATCAACACTATGTAATTTAAAACAAGAAAAATGTTCTTTAGAAGATGCATTAAAAACTGTTGAAAAATCAGAGAATAAGCATGCTATCGAAAATACTTTAGAAGCTGTTGAAAAAGCATGTCAATGTGCTCAAACAACATTAAATAATTATAAAGAACATTAAAAATAAAAAAGAAACAGTGTAATTTTTACACTGTTTCTTTTTTATTTAAGGATATATGTTGAAAATTTTATTTGTTTTTAGAGAAAAGCATATTTTAGAGGATTTTACTATTTTATGAATATAAAATATAAATTAAATTTAAATAAATTAAAACTTCTTTGGATATAAATAAATATATGGTAGCAACTAACTTTTTAATAAAGTATAATTATGGTACAATAATTTAAAACGATGAGAAAAGAATATTTTTCCATAGGAGTGTGACATATGATTTTTAAAGAAAATAGTAGTTATAATGGATTTAAGCTTTTAAAAATAGAAAATTTAGATGAAATAGGAGGAATAGCCTTAACATTTGAACATGAAAAAACAAAGGCTAAACTTATAAAAATAGAGAGTGAAGATGATAATAAATGCTTTGCTATAGGATTTAGAACTCCTCCTGAAAATAGCACAGGAGTTCCACATATATTAGAACATTCGGTTTTATGTGGTTCAAGAAAGTTTAACACTAAAGAACCCTTTGTAGAACTTTTAAAAGGTTCTTTAAACACTTTCTTAAATGCCATGACATATCCTGATAAAACAATATATCCTGTAGCTTCAAGAAATGATAAGGATTTTAGGAATCTTATGGATGTATATTTAGATGCAGTTCTTTATCCTAATATATATAAGCATAAGGAAATATTTATGCAAGAGGGATGGCATTATTATATAGAAAATAAGGAGGATGAATTAAAGTATAATGGTGTTGTTTATAATGAGATGAAAGGGGCATATTCTTCACCAGATTCCCTTCTTTATAGAAAAATTGCAGGCACAGTATATCCAGATACTTGTTATGCTTTATCTTCAGGTGGAGATCCAGATGAAATTCCAAACTTAAGTTATGAGGAATTCTTAGATTTTCATTCAAAGTATTATCATCCATCAAATTCATATATATTTTTATATGGTAATGGGGATACAGAAAAAGAGTTAGGTTTTATAAATGATGAATATTTAAAAGACTTTGAATATAAGAAAATAAATTCAGAAATAAAATCACAGAAACCTTTTGATAAAATTAGAGAAGAAAGTTTTACTTATGGAATAGCTGAAAATGAAGATTTAAATAATAAAAGTTATTATAGTTTTAATTTTGCTATTGGAGATGCAACAGAAGGAGAATTAGGATTGGCTTTTGATGTATTAGCTTATCTTTTAACTAGAAGCAATGCAGCACCTTTAAAGAAAGCCTTAATAGATTCTAAAATAGGTAATGCTGTTTCAGGAGATTTTGATAATTCATCTAGACAATCAACTTTTTCTGTTTTAGTTAAAAATGCAGAACTTAACAAGGAAGAAGAATTTAAAAATATAGTAATGGAAACTCTTAAAAAATTAGTTAGTGAAGGTATAGACAAAGAACTAATAGAGGCTTCTATTAATAGAGTTGAATTTGAATTAAGAGAAGGAGATTTTGGTTCATATCCAAAAGGACTTATTTATTATTTAAAAATAATGGATAGTTGGCTTTATGAAGGAAATCCATTTATTCATTTAGAGTTTGAGAAAAATCTTAAAAAGATAAAAACTGCATTAACTACAGATTATTTTGAGAAATTAATAGATAAATATATGATTAATAATAAGCATGCTTCTTTAGTTTCTCTTCATCCTGAGAGAGGGGTAAATGAAAAGAAAGCTAGAAATTTAAAAGAAAACTTAGAAAAACTAAAAAATAGTTTTGATGAAAAAACATTAGAAGAAATAATTGAAAATTGTAAGAAGCTTAAAAAAAGACAAAGTACTCCTGATAAGAAAGAGGATTTAGAAAGTATTCCTATGTTATCTTTAGATGATATAGATAAAAAAGCTAAAAAAATACCGATGGAAGAAAAGAATATAAATGGCATTAAAGCACTTCATCATGATTTTCAGACAAATAAAATTGATTATGTTAACTTCTTCTTTAAAACAGAGGCTGTTCCACAAGATTTAATACCTTATATAGGGCTTTTATGTGATATATTAGGTAAGTGTGGTACTTATGATTATGATTATTCAAAGCTTTCTAATATGACAAATATAAATACTGGAGGAGTAAGTTTCGGAGCAATAACCTTTGCAAACTTAAATGAAAAAGATGTGTTCCTTCCATATTTAGAAGTATCATACAAAGCTTTAAGTAGTAAAACTCATAAAGCTTTAGAGTTAGTCCATGAAATAATAAATAAAACTGATTTAAATGATACTAATAGAATAATGCAAATCATAAGAGAAAAGAAATCAAGATTAGAAGGTGCTATATTTGATGGTGGTCATAGAGTTTCTATGAAAAAAGTTTTATCATATTGTACAAGTAGAGGTGCATATGAAGAGAAGATAAATGGATTAGATTATTATGATTTCTTAGTTTCAATAGATGATGATTCTAAAAAAGCTATAATTTCTGAAAGGTTAAATAAAGTAAGAGAATTAATATTTACAAAGGAAAATATGCTTATAAGTTTTTCAGGAAAAGAAGAGCAGTTTCAAAATTTCAAAGAAAAAGCATCAATATTACTAGATAATATAAGCGATGAAACTTTCCATAAGGTAGAATATAATTTTGATTTAGGAAATAAAAATGAAGGGCTTCTAACTCAAGGGAATGTTCAATATGTTGCTAAAGGTGGAAACTATAAATCAGAAGGATATAAATATTCAGGTGCATTATCATTACTTGAAAGTATTTTAGGATTTGATTATCTTTGGAATACAGTGAGAGTAAAAGGTGGAGCTTATGGGGTGTTCTCTAACTTTAGAAGAGATGGAGGAGCATACTTTGTTTCTTATAGAGATCCTAATATTTTAGATACATTAAATGCATATGATAACATACCATCATATTTAGAAGAGTTTAAGGCTGATGAAAGAGAAATGACTAAATATATAATTGGAACAATAAGAAAGTATGATCAACCTATAAGCAATGGAATAAAAGGGGATATAGCTGTTTCTTATTATTTAAGTAATTTTAGTTATGAAGAGCTTCAAAAAGAAAGAGAAGAAATACTTTCAGCAGATATTAATACTATTAAATCTTTTGCTCCTATGATAAGAGATTTAATGAAAGAAGATTATATCTGTGTAATAGGAAATGAAGAAAAGATAAAAGAAAATAAAAATTTATTTAATAGTATAAAAAAAGTAATTAAATAATTAAGTAGATATTTAAAAATCCTAGTTAGGTAGAAGTTATAAAATCTATAAACTAGGATTTTTTTATTTGAAAATAATAATTAAATTTTAAGTTTATCATTAAACAGAATTTATATTTTATGTATTTATAAGTTAGCGGGGAAAATAGTATATTTTAATTTATTAAAAATAAAAAAAGATTTATGTTATAATAGTACTATTGCTAAATGGAAAGGGAGAAGGACAGAAGATGGATTTTATTGCAATAGATTTTGAAACAGCTAATGAGAAGAGGAATAGTGCCTGTTCTATTGGATTGACTATTGTTAAGGATAATAAGATTTGTGAAGAAAAATATTTTTTAATAAAACCTTGTGAAATGAGATTTCAACCTATGAATATATGGATACATGGCATAAGACCAGAAGATGTTGAGAAAGAAAAAACATTTGATGAGATTTGGAATGAAATAAAGGATGATTTTGAAGGAAGTTTAGTGGTTGCTCACAATGCAGCTTTTGATATTAGTGTTTTAAGAAAAACTTTGGATTTTTATAATATTCCTTATCCAAACTTTAAATATGCATGCACAGTTACTATGGCTAAGAATTTTTATAAGAATTTACCTAATCATAAGCTTGGAACTGTAAGTGAAGCTTTAGGATTTGAATTTTCTCATCACCATGCAGGAGAGGATGCAAAGGCTTGTGCTAATATACTTATGAATATATGTGATGAATTAAATATAAGGACTTTAGATGAGTTATCAAGCAAATTAGCTTTAAGAATAGGAGAGGTTTACGAAAAAGGATATAAATCAGCTGGAAGAATGGGAGAATGTAGATATATAAGCTCTTTAAATTATAAGAAAAAAGTAAATAATGAGGCAAGTTCTTTAAAATGTAAGAATGTTGTTTTCACTGGGCCTTTAAGTTCTATGTCTAGAGCTGAAGCTATTGGAAATGTTATAAGATGTGGAGGAGACGTTGCAAATTCTGTAAGTAAAAAAACAGATATTCTTATTACAGGGATAAGAGATGTAGAAAAACTTAAAGAATCAGAAAAAAGTTTAAAGTTAAAGAAGGCAGAAAAATTAAAAAAAGATTTCAATAAGATTAGAATAATTGATGAAGATGAATTTTTATTGATGATAGGAAAGTAGAAGAAGTGCTCTAATATGAGTACTTCTTTTTGTTTTAGGGTTAAGATTATTTAGTAAGGTGAATGAGAAAGATAAAGCATCTTCTATATTGTGGATTATAAAAAGTTAATAAAAAATTTAAATAGATCATGGCTAAAAATAATTTTATAGCCGTTATATAAGACATCTGTTTCTATACTAGTAAAATTAATTCATAAAAATAAATCTTATTTAGAACCTTATATATTTACAATAAGTATTATTATGCTAAAATAAGTTAGTAAAATTAATTATTTTATGTAATAATAAACTTAAATAGTAATTATGAAATATTTATATTTTAGAGGTGGTAAAATGAATAAATTATTTGAAGTAAATGGAATAGAGTTTTTTGAAGAGGAATTTCAAGATGATATAAATGAGTTTCAAGATATAGTTAGCATATTAAAAGACTTCCAAGGGGAGTTGAAAATAGAGAAAATACAGTGTACTGATAAAAATGATTGCTGTTTTAGCACAAAAGAAAATTACATATGTGAGCTTGTTGGAGCTTTAACAGAAGATGATGACTTCTATACATTGAAAGAATTAAGAAGCAATTATGATAAGTTTAAAGATGAAATGTTATATCCTTTTGGAATTCAAGTTTATAAATGTATAGGATGTAACAAGTGGATGATAAATTTATTAGAGGAGTAAACTTTAACATATGGAAAAGTTTAAAGAGAGTTTAAGAGGAGTTAAAGAGAAGGTTTTAGATTATACTGACAGAGGAAAACTTATAATAAAGGAAAAAAATCCAAAGGTTATTATAGTTGGAGTAATTGTAATTATAGGGGTTATAATATTCTTATATGGTAATGTAACTAGCAAGAAAAGTGATGTGGTAGAACAGCTAGCAAACTCATTAAATAAAGGGAATGAGAGAGCACTTATTAATCTTTTAAATGATGGAAATGATGGAAATCATATAACTCAGGGAGAGTTAGTGCCATACATAAGATTCTTTCAAGAAGATAAAAATAGGGTTAATAAATTGGTTTATGCCTTAGATAAAGGTGAAGAATTATATTCAACTAAATTAAAATCAAGAAATACTTTTTGGGGGAAAAAATGGTTTGTTAGTTTAAAAGAAAAAGACATGCAAATAAGTTCTAATTTTCAAGATTCTAATGTTTATTTAGATGAGAATTTTATTGGTACAACTAACAGTTCTGGAATTCTTAATATAGTAAACAAGTTTCCAGGTTTATATAATGTTAAAGTTGAGAAAAAATCATATAATTCTAATCTGAAAGAAGAGAAAAAAATTGTTTTTATGGATAAAGAAAAGTTTGATATTCCTTTAAATGGGGTTTTGGTAACTGTTAGAAGTAGTTTTCAGGATGGAATTGTCTATATAAATGGAGAAAATTCTAAGATAAAGGTGAAAGATTTTAAGGATGTAGGTCCTTTTCCAACTGATGGAACAACGTATTTAACAATAAAATGTGATACTCCATGGGGAGAACTTAACAGTGAAAAAGTTTATATTAAAGATCATCCAGAATTAAAAATAGATTTAGATTTAAAAAATACTCCTGTAAAAGATGAGATAGATAAGGCAGTAGGAGAATTTTATAATAGTGTATTTTATTCATTAAATTCTGAAGATAAGAATGGTATAAAAAATTCAACAAGTGATGTTAAGGAGAATGTTTATTCAATACTAAGCCAAAAGTATTTCTTATTTAAAAATAATTATGATATAAGTGATTTACAAATAAAAATGGAGAATAGTTCAATAGAGCTTAATCATGGGGTATATGAAGCTAATATAGTTGTTAATGTATCATATAAAATAAAGAAAAAACTTTTAGGAATTGATATTAAGAGTGAATCAAAGGAAAAGAACTTTTTTACTAAGATGAAATATGAAAATGGAAGTTGGATAGTTTATAATATTCAAGATTTTTCATTACCAGGATTAGATGAAGCAGGAACATCAATTAATAAAAAAGAGTAAATACAAAAACCAGATTGAGTATTTCAATCTGGTTTTTTATTATAAAGTTATAGCTGTATCTAAAGCAACTTCCATCATCTTAGTAAAGGTAGTCTGTCTTTCTTCAGAAGTAGTTTCTTCAGCTGTGATTAAGTGATCACTTATAGTAAGTATAGTTAAGGCATTAACTCCATATTTAGAAGCTAATGTATATAAGGCAGAGGTTTCCATTTCCACTGCAATAGTTCCAAATTTAGCCCATTGTTTCCAAGCATCTGGATTATCATTGTAGAAGCTATCAGCTGTGAATACACTTCCTACTTTAGGATCATATCCTTTTTCTATAGCAGTATCATAGGCAGCTTTTAAAAGCTTAAATGATGCTGTTGGAGAAAAGTCTAGACCATTAAATCTAACTTTGTTTATAGCTGAATCAGTATGTGATGACATTGCTAAAACTAAATCTCTAACATGTACATTCTCTTGCATACTTCCAGCAGTACCTACTCTAATAAGATTTTTAACTCCATAGTCTTTTATAAGTTCATTAACATAAATAGAGATTGAAGGGACTCCCATACCAGTACCTTGAACTGATATTCTTTTTCCTTTGTATGTTCCTGTGAATCCCAGCATACCTCTAACATTATTATAGCAAACAGGATTTTCTAAAAAGGTTTCAGCTATAAATTTAGCTCTAAGAGGATCTCCTGGTAATAAAATAGTTTCTGCAATTTGACCTTCTTTTGCACCTATATGAACGCTCATAATAATACCTCCTAAAATGTAAATGTTTTTATAAGTAAATTTTAACATAAATAAATGAAAAAATCTAAAATAATAGAAAAAATTAAAATAATTTTATGGTTAATAAAATTAGAGTATGTTATATTATTAATAATTTAATATGAAATTAATTAATATGATTATATTTTTTAAAATTATAATTTATGAGGTGAGATTATTTTGATAAATATAGATAAAAATAATATAAAGAATACTCCAGAATATGAAAGTTTTGGGGGGAATGAATTTCCATTAAAATACTTAACTGAGGAAGAGTTAATGGAACTTGGTTTAAAGAAAAGTTGTTGTAGTAGAGGAGGATGTTCTAAAAAAGAGAATGGAGGTTGCCCTAAAAACTCTAAGGATGGATGTGGAAGTTGTTCTCAAAAATTAGGTGGATGTTGTAAAAAGAGATAATAAAAAACATACTCAATTGAGTATGTTTTTTTATATTACATTATTATTTTCTTTTTTTAGCAACTTCTATATTAACAGTTCTTCTGTTAAGTTTTTTACCATTTGATTTTTTCATTATGTTGTTAACACTTTCTGTAGCAACATTAGCAAATGAGAAGTTTTCTTTTAAATCTATATCTCCAACTTGCTTAGGGTTTATTCTTGCAGTTTCTTTTAAGAAGTTTACAAGTGATTTTGGAGTAACCCCATCTCTTCTTCCTATTGATAAGAATAATCTAGTTTCCTCCATCATTTCTGGTGATTCTAAAGCATTTGAAGTATAATCAAATGATGATTCTTTATCAAATACTATCTTAAGAAGAGCAGCAGCAACATCAACTAAGCTATAATCTTCATCTAATTGAGTAGCTATTGGAATGAATTTTTGGAAATCTTCTGAAGCTTCTTCAATTGTTGATTTAACATTGTTTATTATGTTATTGTGCTTATTTTGGAATATTTCATCAACTGTAGGAACAGCTTTTCTAACTATTTTACTCTTAGTATGTTTTTGTATTTGTTTAAGCATTATGTATTCTTTTGGAGTAACTAATGAGTAAGCAACACCTTCTCTGTTAGCTCTTCCTGTTCTTCCGATTCTATGTACATAGCTTTCATTATCTTGAGGTAAATCGTAGTTTATAACATGAGTTACACTTTCAACGTCGATTCCTCTAGCAGCAACATCTGTAGCAACTAAGAAGTCTAAGCTTCCTTCTTTGAATTTTCTTAAAGTTTGAAGTCTATGGTTTTGACTCATATCTCCGTGCATACCTTCAACCATATATCCTCTAGCTTGCATTTTTTCTACTACTTCATCAACACCTTTTTTAGTCTTACAGAAGATTATAGCAGCGTTTGGTTCATCAAAGTCTAAAACTCTGCAAAGTGTTTCGAATCTATCTCTGTGTTTTATTTCAAAGTAGTATTGTTCTATTTTTGAAACTGTTAAAGAACTTTTCTTGATAGCTATATGCTTAGTATCTTCTTTCATGTAGTTCTTAGATAATTTCTTAATTTGTTGAGGCATAGTAGCTGAGAATAAAAGAGTTTGTCTGTCAGTATTTAATGATTTTACAATTTCTTCTAAATCATCGATGAATCCCATGTTTAACATTTCATCAGCTTCATCTAATACTAAGAATTTAATATCTTTAAGTGGTAAACTCTTTCTTCTTATATGGTCTAAAACTCTACCAGGAGTTCCAACAACTATATCAACGCCGTTTCTTAATGCTCTCATCTGTCTATCTATTGGTTGACCACCGTATATAGGTAATACAGAAAGTTTTTCATGTTTTCCAAGTCTTACAAGTTCTTCGTTAACTTGAATAGCAAGCTCTCTAGTTGGTGCTAAAATAAGTGCTTTAGGTGATTTCTTCTTTCCTGAAAAATCAGCATTGTTTATTATTGCACATCCAAAAGCAGCTGTTTTACCAGTACCAGTTTGAGCTTGACCGATAATATCGTGTCCTTCTAGGGCTACAGGAATACTTTCAGCTTGTATTTGAGATGGTTCTTCAAATCCCATATCTTTTATAGCTTTAAGTAAGCTTTCCTTAAGACCTAAGTCATCAAATTTTATATTGTTCATTCTTTATCCTCTTTCTTTTCGTATATTTTAGTTTTTTTTAATTTATTTTATTTTTAAAAAATTCTCACAATCAAACAAAGCTAATCATATCACAGTATTATTAGATTAGCAAATGGTATTATTTAAAATGAAATTTAAAAGTTTATTTAATGGTTTACTATAATGTATAATAATAGGAAATGAAATGAAGGGAGTTGAAAAATATTGGAAGTAGGAATTTCATCAGCTTGTTTTTATCCTGATTTTGAACTTGAAAAATCAATTGGAACAATGAAAAAATTAGGATTTAATTTTGGAGAATTATTTTTAAACACATATTATGAATATAGCGAGGAATTTTTAAAAAAGTTAATAGAAGAAAAAGAAAAATATAATTTTGATATAAAATCTCTACATTTCTTTTCATCAATGTATGAACCGTATTTGTTTGATGATTACAAAAGAAGAAGAGATGATTCTTTTAAAATATTTAAAGAAATTTGTAAAGCGACAAATAAACTAGGATCTAAATCATATACTTTTCATGGAATGAGAAAAAGAGAGTTAGGTGTTATTAATAGGAAAGAAATTTTAGATATATATAATGAATTAGCGTATATAGCTAGAGAAAATAATATATATTTATCTCAAGAAAATGTATCTTGGTGCATGTCTTCAGATTTAGAGTTTTTAAAACTTTTAAAAAACAACATAAAATATGATATAAAATATACATTTGATATTAAACAGGCATACAAGGCTAATGAAAATCCTCTTAAATATATAGATATTATGGGGGATAAACTTATAAACTTTCACATAAATGATAGAAACGAAGAAAAAGTTTGTATGTTGCCTGGAAAAGGGAATGTTAATTATAAAGAGATAATAGATAAACTGAAAAAAGTTAATTATAATGGTCCTTTAATACTTGAAGTTTATAGAGAAAATTTTAAAAAATATGAAGAATTAAAAGAAGTCAAATATTTTATAGAAAAAAATCTACTATTATGATAAAATGTATAAATGTAAGCATAAAATTTAAGAAATATTTGATAAAAAAAGAAATTATATGTTATAATTGCCTAGTTAATTCATATATATTATGAATTTAAAGGCTATTTACAGGAGGAATATACAATGGAAGCTAAAATGAACAAAATAGACACAAATGTTGTGGAATTAGAAATCAAAGTTGATGCTAAAGACTTTAACGAAGCTTTAAAGAAGTCTTACAATAAAAATGCAAAGAACTTTAACATACCAGGATTCAGAAAAGGAAAAGTTCCAATGAACATGGTTAAGAAGTTCTACGGAGTAGAAGTTTTATTTGATGATGCAATAAATACTTGTATAGATAAAACTTATGGAGCTGCTTTAGAAGCTAATGACATAAAACCTGTTGATTACCCACAAATAGAAGTAGTTGAAGTTGGAGAAGGAAAAGACTTAGTTTACAAAGCTAAGGTTACTACTTACCCAGAAGTTACTTTAGGAGAGTACAAAGGATTAGAAGTTGAAGAAGTTTCATACGAAGTTAAAGAAGAAGATATAGAAAAACAATTAGCTGATATGCAAGCTAGAAATGCTAGAGTAGAAGTTAAAGAAGAAGGAACAGTTGAAAATGGAAACATAGCTGTTATAGACTTCAAAGGATTTATAGGTGACGAAGCGTTCGAAGGTGGAGAAGGACATGATTACCCATTAGAAATCGGATCAGGAAGCTTCATAGATAACTTTGAAGAGCAATTAATCGGATTAAAAGCTGGAGAAAGCAAAGACGTTCTTGTTACTTTCCCAGAGGCTTACGGAAAAGAAGATTTAAACGGAAAAGAAGCTAAATTCGAAGTAACTGTAAAAGAAATAAAAGTTAAAGAATTACCTGCTTTAGATGACGAGTTCGCTAAAGAAGTTTCAGAGTTTGATACTTTAGAAGCTTTAAAAGCTGATTTAAAAGAAAAAGCTGAAAAAGCTAACGAAATAAGAGCTAAGAGAGAAAAAGAAGAAAAAGTTATAAATACAATAGTTGATAACGCAACAGTAGAAATTCCAGAAGCTATGGTAAACAGAGAAGTTGAAAACATGGTAAGAGATTTAGAAATGAGATTAGGACAACAAGGACTAAGCTTAGAGCAATACTACGAGTTCACTGGAAGCTCAGAAGATAAAATGAAGTCTTACATGAAAGAAAATGCAGGAAGAAAAGTTAAGACTGAATTAGTTATGGATGCTATCATGAAAGCTGAGAACATAGAAGCTACTGAAGAAGAATTAAAAGCTAAGGCTGAAGAGGTTGCTAAAATGTACTCAAATGGAGAGCAATCAGAGAAAATGGTTGAACTTTTATTAAACGCTCAAAGAGATGCTTTAGAGTTAGATGTTAAAAGAGAAAAAACTTTAAATATGTTATTAAAATAATTAATAATAAAATAGAACTTTCAGATAATTGCCAGGAAGTATTTCTTGGCAATTATTTTAAAATTTAAAAGAATGTTGAAAAAACATTAATTAACAAAATACTATTTTTTTTATATAATAATTATGATGATGTATGTTTTAGTAGTATAAATGGCAATATTATAATTATAGTTTTAAAAGGAGGGAATTTCATGAGTAATTTAGTACCTATGGTAGTTGAGCAAACAAGCAAAGGCGAAAGAAGTTATGATATATTCTCAAGATTATTAAAAGATAGAATAATAATGTTAAGTGGAGAGGTTAATGATGTATCAGCTAACCTTGTTGTATCACAGCTATTATTTTTAGAGAGTGAAGATCCAGATAAAGATATATATCTTTACATAAATTCTCCAGGTGGTTCTATAACTTCAGGGATGGCGATTTATGATACAATGCAATATATCAAACCTGATGTATCTACAATATGTGTAGGTATGGCAGCTTCAATGGGAGCATTCTTACTATCTTCAGGAGCAAAAGGAAAGAGATTTGCATTACCTAACGCTGAAATAATGATACATCAACCTTTAGGTGGATTCCAAGGGCAAGCAACTGATATAGATATTCATGCTAAAAGAATATTAAGAATTAAAGATAAATTAAATCAAATATTAAGCGAGAATACAAATCAACCTCTTGATAAAATAAAGATAGATGTTGAAAGAGATTATTTCATGGAAGCATCAGAAGCTGTAGAATATGGATTAATAGATAAAGTTATAGAGAGAAAATAATCTACAACTTAAGTCTTATTGAAAGTTGAGGTGGATAAGATGGGAAAATTTGAAGATAAAAAGCAATTAAGATGTTCTTTTTGTGGTAAAAATCAAGAACAGGTTAAAAGATTAATAGCTGGACCTGGTGTATATATATGTGATGAGTGTATAGAACTTTGTTCAGAAATAATAGAAGATGAATTTGAGGGAAACACATCATCTACATCACTAGATTCAAGTAGTTTACCAAAACCACAAGAAATAAAAGAATACTTAGATCAATATGTTGTTGGTCAAGAAAGAGCTAAAAAATCTTTAGCTGTAGCTGTTTATAACCATTATAAAAGAATCAATGCTAATAAAGCAGAGGATGATGTTGAACTTCAAAAAAGTAATATTCTTTTATTAGGGCCAACAGGTTCTGGTAAAACATTACTTGCACAAACACTTGCAAAGATGTTAAATGTACCTTTTGCGATTGCTGATGCTACTACATTAACAGAGGCTGGTTATGTTGGAGAAGATGTTGAAAATATTCTTTTAAAGCTTATTCAAAATGCTGATTATGATGTTGAGAGAGCTGAAAAAGGAATAATATATATAGATGAGATTGATAAGATTGCAAGAAAATCAGAAAATCCATCTATTACAAGGGATGTTTCAGGAGAAGGGGTTCAACAAGCTCTATTAAAAATATTAGAGGGAACAACTGCTTCAGTACCACCGCAAGGAGGAAGAAAACATCCACATCAAGAGTTCATACAAATAAATACTTCAAATATTTTATTTATTTGTGGTGGAGCATTTGATGGTGTTGATAAGATAATAGAAAAAAGAGGTACCAAGAGTTCAATAGGATTTGGTGCTGATGTTAAAGGAAAACATGAGAAAAATGTTGGAGAACTTTTAAAAGAAATAATGCCTGGAGACTTATTAAAATTTGGATTAATTCCTGAATTTGTAGGAAGACTTCCTGTATTAGTAACTTTAGAAGCTTTAGACAATGAAGCTCTTGTAAGTATTTTAACTAAGCCTAAGAATGCTTTAGTTAAACAATATAAAAAGTTATTTGAACTTGATAATGTAAAGCTAGAGTTTACAGATGATGCTTTAAAAGCAATCGCTGATGAGGCTATTGAAAGAAAAACTGGTGCTAGAGGATTAAGAGCTATAGTTGAAGAAACTATGATGGATATAATGTTTGAAATACCATCAGAAGAAACTATTGTTAAAACAACTATAACTGCTGAAACTATAAAAGAAAAAAAAGAACCTGAAGTTGAAAGAATGGCTGAAGGCGAAGTAAGACCAGTTTTAAGAACTGAAAAAAAAGTTAAAAGTAGAAAAGATATAGAAACTGCTTAATAAAAAAGATGCATATTATTATGCATCTTTTTTTTATTTTTTTTTATGGTTTTTTTGGAATATAATCTCAATAATGAGTAAATACTAAATATAAAGATAGGAGGTGTTTAAAATGAATCCTTATATACTTATAATGTTATTACAATTAATAATGTCATTAGTATTTTTTATTTATATGAGAAAATCTTTAAATAATAAAGAGAAAAATAATAATGTTTTAGAGAAAGAAAATGCAAAAGAAATGGAAAAGTTAAATAGATTAAGAATGATAAAGTTAACTGAACCATTAACCGAAAAAAGTAGACCAATTAATTTAGAAGAAATAATTGGGCAAGAAAAAGGTATAAAAGCATTAAAAGCTGCTTTGTGTGGACCTAATCCACAGCATGTTATAATCTATGGACCACCTGGAGTTGGAAAAACGGCTGCTGCTAGAATAATTCTTGAGGAAGCTAAGAAGAAGGTTTGCTCCCCGTTTAATAAGGAATCAAAATTTGTTGAAATTGATGCAACAACTTTAAGATTTGATGAGAGGGGAATAGCAGATCCATTAATAGGGTCTGTTCATGATCCTATATATCAAGGTGCTGGATCTTTAGGGATTGCAGGAATTCCACAACCTAAACCAGGAGCGGTTACAAAAGCACATGGAGGAATATTATTTATAGATGAAATAGGAGAACTTCATCCTATAGAATTAAATAAATTATTAAAAGTTTTAGAAGATAGAAAGGTATTTTTAGATTCTGCATACTATAGTTCAGAGGATCCTAATATGCCTAGGTATATAAAAGAGATATTTGACAATGGACTTCCAGCTGATTTTAGACTTATTGGTGCAACAACGAGAAGTCCAGAGGAGATAGTGCCAGCTATTCGTTCAAGATGTGTAGAAATATTTTTTAGAGGACTAAGTAAGGAAGAAATAAAAGAGATAGCTTTAAATTCTGTAAAAAAGGTTGGTTATAAAATTAGTGATAAGGGATTAGATATAGTTTCTAATTATTGTACAAATGGTAGAGAAGTAATAAACTTAATTCAGCTTTGTTCTGGTCTTGCTATTAATGATAGTAGAGATTATATAAAAGAAAGTGATATTTATTGGGTAATAGAAAACGGACAATATAATCCTAGAATGGAAAAAAGTATAAATGATAAACCTGAAATTGGATATGTAAATGGGCTTGCAGTTTATGGGGCTAATAGTGGTGCACTTATGGAGATAGAAGCAACTGCAAAACCTTCTAAAAATTTATCTGGTAATATAAAGATTACAGGAATAGTAGATGATGAGGAACTTGGAAGAGAGGAAAAGAAAATAAAGAGAAAAAGTACTGCCTATTGTTCAGTACAAAATGTACTTACTGTCTTAGATAATATTTTTAATTTAAATTCTAGAGAGTATGATATTCATGTTAATTTTCCTGGAGGAATTCCAGTTGATGGGCCATCAGCAGGCATAAGTATTGCAACTGCCATATATAGTGCTATTAAAGAGATTCCTGTAAGTAATAGAGTGGCTATGACAGGGGAAATATCAATAAAAGGAAAGGTTAAACCTATTGGAGGAGTAAATGCTAAAATACTAGCAGCTAAAAGTGCAGGAGCCAATAAGGTTATTATTCCAAAAGAAAATTTAAGTAGTGTATCAAAGGATATAGAGGGAATAGATATTATTCCTGTTAAAAATATAAAAGAAGTTTTAGAAATAGCATTAATAAAAGAAGATATTTTAGAAAGTGAAAGTTTTGATTTACAAGAAAATAGTATGTTTTTTGGTACTAGTGCATTAAATGCAGATGGAATAAAACAAAGTGATATAAAACAATAAATTTTGACTAAACTTATTTTAAAATAAGTTTAATTGTGATTTTTCACAATTATCTAGTTTAACTTAGGCTATTTAAGAAAAAATAAATGATATTATGAAAAAAATTATTTTAAAGACTATCATTAAGATAGTCTTTACTTTTTGTACATTATTTAAGGTTGAAAAATATCTACATTATGTGTATACTTGTTAAAGGCTATATATTTATATAATATGTAGTTATTAATTTTTTTTTTGGAGGGGATATTTATGAAAGAAGATAAATTAATTCTTCCTTTAATTCCTCTAAGAGGTTTGACTGTATTTCCAAGTATGGTCATATACTTTGACGTTGGTAGGAAAAAGTCAATAGAATCAGTTGAGAGAGCTATGGCTGGAGATCAGAAGATTTTCTTAGCTGCTCAAAAAGATATTGAGATTGACAATCCAAGTGAAGATGACATCTTTAAGATAGGTACAATATGTGAGATTAAACAAATTGTAAAAATGCCAAAAGATACTATAAGAGTTTTAGTTGAAGGTATTGAAAGAGCAAGAATGGATGAATTCTTTGATAAAGAGGAGTTACTTGAAGCATCAATTGAAAAAATAGATGTTACTTATGATGAAAATGAAGAGGAAAATGAATTTGAAGCTTTATCAAGAAAGTTAAAGGATGACTTTTTTGAGTTTTTAGATATAACAGCAAGTACTGGTGTTAATGGCGTAAATTTATTTGATAATTTAGAAGAAGAGAAAGATTTAAATAAGGTAGCTGATTTAATTTCCTCATATGCTCTTATAAAGCAAGAGGATAAGCAAGACGTACTTCAAACTTTAGATATTAAGGAAAGAATTGAAAAACTTTTAGTTTACTTAAAACAAGAGATTGAAGTTGCTAAAATAGAGAAAAGAATTGGAAGTAAGGTTAAGAAAAAAATTGAAAAAGGTCAAAAAGAATATTACTTAAGAGAACAAATTAAGGTTATTCAAGAAGAGCTTGGAGAAGATGATGAAAATAAGAAAACTATAAAAGAATTTGAAAAGCTTATAGAAGAAAAAAATCTTACAAAGCAAATTGAAGAAAAAGCAAATTATGAAATTTCAAGACTTAAAGGATCTTTTCAGTATTCTCAAGAGGGAGCCACTATAAAATCTTACTTAGAGAATTTATTGGACATGCCTTGGGGAGAATATACTAAAGATAGACTGGATATTAAGGAAGCTAAAAAGGTTTTAGATAAAGATCATTATGGTCTAAAAGATGTTAAGGATAGAATTTTAGAATACCTAGCTGTAAAACAGATAAGCAATTCACTTCAAGGACCTATACTTTGTTTAGTTGGTCCTCCAGGAGTAGGTAAAACATCAATAGCTAAAAGTATAGCTACTTCATTAAATAGAAATTTCGTAAGAATGTCATTAGGTGGAGTAAGAGATGAAGCTGATATAAGAGGACATAGAAGAACTTATGTTGGAGCTATACCTGGAAGAATAGTTACTGGATTAAAAGAAGCTAAAAGTATGAATCCTGTATTTTTACTTGATGAAATTGATAAGTTAGGTATGGATTTTAAAGGGAATCCAGCTGATGCTCTTTTAGAAGTGTTTGATAAAGAGCAAAATAAAACCTTTAGAGATCACTATTTAGAAGTAGATATGGATTTATCAGAAGTAATGTTTATAACAACTGCAAATTCTTTAGATGGAATTCCAAGACCACTTTTAGATAGAATGGAATTAATAGAAGTTTCAGGCTATACTTATGAAGAAAAATTTAGAATAGCTAAGAAATATTTAGTACCTAAGGTTTTAAAAGAACATGGAATAAACAATAAAAAAATAAGTATTTCAGATTCTGCATTAAAACTTATAATAGATAGTTATACTAGAGAGTCTGGAGTAAGAAATCTTCAAAGACAAATAGCTAATGTTATAAGAAAAGGAATAAAGGATATAATAGAAAAGAATAAAGAAAAATTAAGTATATCTACAAAACAAGTTGAAAAATACTTAGGACCAAAAATCTTTAGTTATGATGAAATAGATAAAGAAGATAAAGTAGGAGTAGTCATGGGAATGGCTTGGACAGCTTATGGCGGAGATACTCTTCCAGTAGAAGTTATGGTCATGGATGGAAAAGGTAGATTAGAATTAACAGGTAAACTAGGGGATGTTATGAAAGAATCTGCTAAGGCGGCTTATACATATGTAAGAAGCAATATGAAAGAATTAGGAATAAAAGATGAGTTTTATTCCAAAAAGGATATTCATATACATGCACCAGAGGGAGCAGTTCCTAAAGATGGTCCATCAGCTGGAGTAACAATGGCTACTTCCTTAGTTTCAGCATTAACTGGTAAAAAGGTTAAGCATAATGTAGCCATGACTGGAGAAATTACATTAACAGGAAAAGTTTTAGCAATAGGTGGTTTAAAAGAGAAATGTTTAGCAGCTAGAAGAATAGGAATAGATACTGTTATTGTACCTAAGGAAAATGAAAAAGATGTAGTTAAACTTCCTAAGATAGTTAAGGAAAGTTTAAATATTATACTTGCAGATAAAATAGATGATGTGTTAAAAAATGCATTAGTTGGAGTTGAAGAATAATGAAAATAAAAAGTTCTGAGTTTATAATATCGGCTGTTAAGAGAGAGCAATATCCTGATGATAATTTGCCTGAAATTGCTTTTGTTGGAAGATCAAATGTTGGAAAATCTTCTATAATAAATTCATTAACAAACAGAAGAGGCTTAGCTAAGGTTAGCCAAACACCTGGTAAAACAAGATTAATAAACTTTTTCTTATTAAACAAAGAGTTTTATTTGGTAGATTTACCGGGATATGGATATGCAAAAGTTTCAAAAAAAGAAAAAGCAAGTTGGGGAGCTACAATTGAAAGATATTTATTAAATAGAGCGCCTTTAAAGAAAGTAGTTTTATTAGTGGATTGTAGACATAAGCCAACAGCAGATGATGTTCAAATGTATGAGTGGATAAAATATTATGGATATGAAGTAGTTGTTATTGCAACTAAAAGTGATAAAATCTCTAATAACCAAAGAGGAAAATGCGAGAAGATTATAAAAGAAACTTTAGGATTACCTAAAGACCATAAATTAAAGTTCTTCTCATCATTAAATAAAAAAGGAAAAGATGAACTTGTAGATTATCTATTTGATGATTTATGTGAATTAGAAGAATAGTAAATACCCTTAAGTGTATAGATACACTTAAGGGTATTTTTTTACTAAAGTATATGAATATGGATATAATTTAATTCCCTAAATAAGTTAAATTTTCCATTAATATGTGTCAAAAATTAGAATTTAGAATACTATATAGTATAAAGAAAAAATATAGGAGGTAAGTTTATGGATTTAAATGAAATCTTAGATGGAATGGCAGCTGAAAATTGTGCGGATTCATGCGGAGCACCGTCATTCAATAGTACAGCAAATTGTGGAAATTCTTATGATAATTGTGGACAACCTATAGGTGTGTCAGGATATAACAATTATAATTATGCAGGAAATAATAATTGTTGTGGTGGATTCGGAAACAACAATTGTGGATTTGGTTGTGGTGGAGGATTCTATACTTTATTCTGGTTACTACTACTTTGTGGTGGTGGATTTGGAGGCGGTGGCTTCGGTGGCTTCGGAGGTTACGGCGGAGGTTGCGGATGTTGTTGCCATGATGATTGTTGTTGCGGAAATGGATATGGTAACGGATGTGCTCCATTAATATGGATAATAGTTCTTGCTACTTTATGTGGTGGAAATAGATTTGGATTTGGAAATAATTGTGGAAACAACTTCGTAGGAAATTGTGGATGTTAGTTTAAATTTTATTTTTAGAAAATCAAAGGAGGAAAGTTTATGAGTAGAAGAAGATGCTGCTATAATAATAATTCTTGTGCAGGATTAGATTGTTGTACAGTATTACCAACTTTATTAGTATTACAAAGTTCAGGATTATTATGTAACGATAGAGCATATATCCTAGTTTTATTAGGAATATTATGTGGAGGTTATAATGCTTGTGGATGTAATAATGGATGTTGTTGCTAATTTTAAATTTTTATTAAATATAATTAAATAAGGAGTGAATTTAATGAGTAGAAGAAAATGTTGTAGATGTAAATGCTGTAGATGTAAATGTAAATGTAAAAAACATTATTGCTGTGATTGTGATTATGATCATGGAAATTGTGGAAATAGATGTTCAGGATTTAATGCTTGTACAGCATTACCAACTCTATTAATTCTTTGCCAATCTGGGTTATTAAACAATGATAGAGCATATATATTATTCTTATTATTCTGGCTATGTGGTGGAACTAATGCAAATAGCTGCGGCTATAATTATTGTTAGAATAATTTGTGGAGGGTTTAAGATTAAACCCTCCTAAAAAATATATTTATAGTACATATTTTTAATATTATTAAGGAGGATGGAGAATGTCAAAAAAAAGACATAAGAATAATGGGAATCAAAACCAAAATCAAGGTAATCCTATGGGTGGATTAAATCCACAAATGTTAGAAATGTTGGGGCTTGGAAATGTTGATATGAGTAAAGTATCAGAAGTATTAAATTCTATGGGGAACGATGGCTTTGATATGAATTCAATAAATTCTATATTAAATAATAAAGAAAACAATTCAAAAGTTGGAGATAATAAATCTAATAATAATAAAACTGGAAATAGCAATCCTTTAGGAAATAATAATCCACTAGCTGCTATGCTTGGAGGGAACAATCCTATGGGTGGAGGAGGAAATAATCCAATGGGAGATCTAAGCACTCTTATGAGCTTATTTGGTGGGGGAGCTGCAGGTGGAAATGGAATGAATTCTATGATGAGTGGTATAGGAAGCGGAGGTTTAGGTGCCTTGGCTAATATGTTTGGAGGATTAGGAGGAGATTCATCAGGTGGAATTAGTGGAAATTCAATGAATAATGAAAGTAGCATGGATCCTATTATAAATATGTTGGTTTCATTAAAAAATATTGTTGACCCACAAAAAGCAAGATTTTTGGATAAAGTATTAAAGATGTATAAGGAAGGAAAAATAACTTATTAAGTATGAGATATGTATCTTTATATTAATAAGACTAAATTAAAATTTTAAATTTTAATTTAGTCTTATTTTAGTTTTTAGAATGTAGATTTATTGAATTTATATAAAAAGTATTATCAATATTTTCTAAGGTTAAGTTGAAATTTATTTGAGTCTTTAATGAGGGATCATTTTTATTTGTTTTATTGAAGTTTAAACTCCAATTACAGGATTTTAAGTTGCCTTTATCATCCCAAGAAATATCTCTAAAGAATGCATCTTGAAATGAATAAGTAAAGGAGTCTTTATCTAGCTTCCAAATAAGTGAAAGATCTTCTGAGGCTATATAGTTTGTGAAAATGTTAGGAAGTTCAGAAATTTCATAGTTTAAACATATTATATCTATAAATTGATTAACTACATTAAATCCTGATATTTCAAAATTATCATAGGATATATTTTTAAGGTTTTTATTTAAAAGCATATGCCTTTGAACAGCCTCTAATGAATCTCCTAAAGTAAATGATATTATTTTAGGAGTTTTTCCATTGTTTGAATCAACTACCCCAAATATATTGTTTGTTGAACAGAATAAATCTTCAAATTCTTCTCCTGTCCATTTAAATATATGTTGAATAGAGGTATCTTTTTCTGATGATTGAATTATAATTTCAGGAATTGTATTTCTATCTAAATCCATAAGATTTATGGTCATAGGCCAATCATTTGAATATAAGCCAAGTGAATTTACTTTTTTTGAAGGCTTAAAATCATAATCTCTATTATTTAAAGAGGAATACATATAATAATGTATGTTATCCTTTAATGAAATATACAGAGTATCATCTATGCCATCACCATTTAGGTCACTTTTTACTGTTTGGTGGACAATAGTCTTGCCATTAGTTTCAATTGTATGTTTTTTTGTTAAAAGTTTTTCTGAAACTATAGGATAAGCGATAAACAATAAGAGGATTAAAATGCATATTTTTACATATTTTTTCTTAGTAAGTTTCATATAATCACCTCAATTAGATTATATGTTGAAATTATAAAATTTATTATTTGTAATTTTTTTTATTCTTTTGAACAAAATAAATTAAAGGTGGTGATTGATATGTTATATAAAACTCATCTTGAAATAGGTGAGAATACATTAAACTCTATTAATGGAAGAGGAAAAAAGCTTATTGACCCTAAAAGTTTTTTGAAAGGGAATGTACTTCCTGACATATCGCCTAAATATAGATTAAAAAAGCATGGAAGAAAACAATTTGAAAAAATAATAAAAGAAAAGGTTTCTTATTTAATTAAGTTGAATTCAAAAGATATTGAGGAGAAAATTGGAAAAGAAAAATTTAGTATAGAACTTGGAATAGTGTGTCATTTTCTTTGTGATTTTTTTTCACTTCCTCATGATGAAGAATGGGGATTTAAGGAGAGTTTAACACTTAAACATGTGATGTATGAAAAAAAGATGCAGAAGGCATTAAATAAAAAAGTAATTATAAGTGATAGTTATAAAATATTTGGAAATGCAGATTATACTACCTTTTTAGAAAAGTCACTTATAAACTATAGAAAAAAATATGGATATCATAATGATTTATTTTTTGCAATGTATTTAACCAATTCTGTTACTAGATATGTTTTAGATTGTATTGAATATAATGATAAAAGGATTTTTATGAACTCAGAGTATATAAAGCTTTGAGGGTTTTAACTTTATTTCATTTATTTGAATTTGAATTTTTTTATTTTATAATTTAGTTTACTTGAAAAAAGTATTGATTGTTATATACTTAAAGTATATAATAATCAATTTTTTACGAGGAGAATAAAAATGAAACTAAATAGAAACGATGCATGTTGGTGTAACAGTGGTAAGAAATACAAAAAATGTCATATGGAGTTTGATGAGAGATTAGAATCTTTGGCTAGAGAGGGATATGAAGTTCCAACTAGAGAGATTATAAAAAATAAGGAACAAATAGAAGGAATAAAGAAAAGCGCTGAAATAAATAATGCTGTTTTAGATTTAGTTGGAGAAAAAATTAAGGCTGGAATGAGCACTGAAGATATAAATAAAATAGTGCACGATTATACTGTAAGTAAAGGGGCTATCCCTGCACCTCTTAACTATGGTGGATTCCCTAAGAGTGTATGTACATCAATAAATGATGAGGTTTGTCATGGAATACCAGATGAAAATATAATCCTTAAAGAAGGAGATATAATAAATGTAGATGTATCTACTATATATAATGGGTATTATTCAGATGCATCAAGAATGTATATAATAGGAGAAGCAAGTGAGAATGCTAAGAAATTAGTTAAAGTAGCTAAAGAATGCTTAGAAAAAGGAATAGAGGCTGTTAAGCCTTGGGGATTCTTAGGAGATATTGGAGCTGCTATACAAGAACATGCTGAAAGTAATGGCTACTCAGTAGTAAGAGATTTTGGAGGACATGGAGTAGGATTAAAATTCCATGAAGACCCATTTGTATATCATTATGGTAATAGAGGAGAAGGTATGATTTTAGTACCTGGAATGATATTTACTATTGAACCTATGATAAATGAAGGCAAATATGATGTTTTTGTTGATGCAGATAATGATTGGACTGCTTTAACAATGGATGGATCTCTATCAGCACAATGGGAGCATACTATTTTAGTAACTGAAGATGGTGTTGAAATAATAGCTAAATAATAAATATATTTATAATTAAGAGGCTTTCTAATTATTTTAGAAAGCCTTTAAAAATACATACTTATAGGGGTTATTAAAATTGCGGGAGCATTTATTTTTATTTTTGGAAAATCTGGAATTGGGATTTGTAACTCCTTTAGAACCTCAAGATAAGGAAGAAGAGAGTCAAAAAGTTTTTCGTAATAATCATCTTGAGTTAATTTTCTTAAAAGATTTATACAGCTTTCATCATTACAAACTTTAAGAACTTTTCCTATTACATTACAATGACCATTATCAAAAACATAACATTCTCCATTTAAAAAGTATTTTGAGTTTGTTGAAAGTACTAAATTTAGGCCATTACAATTCATAACTATATCTTGTGTATTATTTGATGAAAGAGCATTTTTAATTTTGATAAGTAGTTTAAGAAGTATTGGGTAGGTTAATGATCCTATATTTTTACCTTCTAATAATTTATTTAAAGTTTCTTCGGGAAAACATTCTATTAGGGATATTAATGAATCTAAATAGGAACAAATAGAAATATTGCTTATGCATCCTCTTAATTTTATGAAATCACCTTCTTTTAATGAATTTAAGTCTGTAAAAGAGGGGGTAGATAAATCTTTTAGGTGATTTGAGTTTATCATTCTAAGAAGCATATTGTTATGAAGTTCAAATGAAGTATAAATTCTTTTAATTTCTTCTTCGCTTCTTCCAAATACTCTATTTTCTAAACTTCTATCATTTCCATTAAAAAAGGTTTCATTAAAATCATTTGATCTATTACTTGTTTTAAAGCCTTTGTTATATATTTTTGTTTTTCCATCTCCACAATAAATTCTATTATTTTCATCAATATGAAGTCTACCTGTTAAGGTGTTGTCGCAAATTCTTTTAGATGTTCTTATATCTATATAGCCGTTTAAATATACTGAATAAAGACTTTTTATTAAATAATCATCTATGTAAATAAAAAGATTTAAAAGGTTGTTCATGGTTTATCTCCTAAAATAATACAATATTATTATAAATTATATTAGTTTAATTTGTTACCTATGAATGATAATAATAATAAATGGAATAATGATGTATATATTGACAATAAAGTGTAATTAATATATAATACAAATGTACTTGCCGAAGTGGCGGAATTGGCAGACGCAGCGGACTCAAAATCCGCCGGGCTAATACTCGTACGGGTTCGAGTCCCGTCTTCGGCACCAAACATCTGGTTTAAAATCAGATGTTTTTTTATTTAATAAATATATTCATTAAATAGTAGATAATAATGAATATATATTGTTAATAATAGAGGCTTTTTAAGGCCTCTTTTTATTATAAATATAATAGCAACTCATTTTAATTGTTTTAATAAGTGTTAAAATTTAAATTTAAATTAAACTTTTAAGTTATTATATTGAATATGATTTGATTTCTATAATATAATAAAGCTTGTATTACATATTTTAGTTAAAAGTATCTTGAATTATAAATTTACAGATTAAGGCTTAATAATAGGTTTATATATATTACTTTTGTCAATAATGTAAAGTGAATCTGTTTAAATAGTAATTGGAGGTAAATTTAAGTGAAACTTAAAAAATATATTTTAATAGGAATAATTATAATATTTTCTATAATAGCCATTTTAATTGGAAAAGATATGGCTGTAATTAAGAGTAATGCTTTAGAAAATAATATAGAAATTAATGAAAAAGATATTTTAAATAAAAATGTTCAAAATAAAGATGAAAAACTTTCAAAGGAAGATCTTAAAATTAAGGAAATAATATTAAATGATAAATCTGGCCTTTTCAAATTAGTAAACGAAGAACATCCTATAGATAAAAACTATGCTCCAGAGAAGCTTGTTACTCCTAATATAGCTTTAGTAGGAGTTAAGAACGAGCCTAGAAGTAAGGTTAGTTCTATTATAAAAGAACCATTGGAAAAAATGTTTCAAGATGCAAAGAAAGAAGGGGTTGAATTATATTTATCATGTGCATATAGATCTTTTGATGAACAAGAGTATCTTTATAATAGAGCATTAAAAAGAGAAAATAGTAATTCAAGTGACTTGGTTGCACTTCCTGGGAGAAGTGAACATCAATTAGGATTAGCTGTTGATATAACAACTAAAAAGTTAGATTTTCAGCTAGAAGAGGCTTTTGAAGATACAAAAGAAGGGCAATGGTTACTTAATAATGCATATAAATATGGTTTTATATTTAGATATCATAGAGGTAAAGAAAATATAACAGGTTATACATATGAGCCATGGCATTATAGATATATTGGGAATTTAGAAGTGAGTAAATATTGTCATGACAATAACTTAACATTAGAGGAAATATATAAAAAATTAGGTATTAATACAAAGTAATAATTATAAACAATATATAATACTAAAGGAGATATTTTATGTATGTGATTAACTTTATAAGAGGGGTTTTAATGGCATTAGCAGATAGTGTACCTGGTGTTTCAGGTGGAACTATAGCATTCATAATGGGGTTTTATAATAAGTTTATAAGTTCATTAAATGCATTAACATCCACAAAGAAAACAGATGTAACGAAGAAAGAGGCTTTAATATTCTTACTAAAATTAGGAATAGGATGGGTAGTTGGTATGGTAATGTCTATATTCTTTATAGCGTCCATATTTGATAAGGAGATATATAAAATAAGTTCTCTTTTTACAGGATTTATAATTTTTTCTATACCAATAATAATAAGTGAGGATAAAAAAGCTTTAAAGAAAAATTATAGTTATGTAATATATACAATTATAGGAATGGCAATTGTAGGGGCTATAACATATTTTAATCCAGCAAGTGGAGGGGTTAAAGGAACTAGTATAACACTAGATCAATTTTCAATTTCATTAGCTATATATATATTCATAGCAGGTATGATAGCAATTTCAGCCATGGTTCTTCCAGGAATATCTGGATCAACATTACTTTTAATATTTGGGTTATATGCACCAGTAGTAAATGCGGTTAAGGAGGTTTTAACTTTAAACTTCAATTATTTACCTATGCTTATAGTATTTGCTTTAGGAGTATTAACTGGAATAATTACAACAATAAGATTAATAAAATTTTTACTTTCAAATTATAGAGCTAAAATGATTTATTTTATAATAGGATTAATGATTGGATCTATATATGCTGTATTTATGGGGCCTACAACTTTAGAAATTCCAAAAGCTGCTATGAATTTAAGTAGTTTTAATTTATTATTCTTTTTAATAGGTGGAGGATTAATAATTGGATTACAGCAATTAAAAGTTTACTTAGAGAATAAAGAAAAAGTTTCATAAATATAAAGAATTAAAGACTGTATTAGCTTTATTAGTTAATACAGTTTATTTATTTTTAAATTATATAGATTTTTTTAATATAACTTAGAATCCTTAAAAGGATATGGAGTATTACTTGAAATTTAATCATTAAATACTTTGTTAAGAGGTAAATTTTATAGTATAGTATTAATAAACTATAAAATAACGGAGGGACAATTATGTTTTTAAAGGAATTAAATAAAGAACAAGCTTTAGCATTTATAAATTTAGTAACTGAGTTTGCATTAGTAGATGAAGATATAAGAAAAGAAGAAGAAGCTTTAATAAATACATATGTAAAAGAATTAGACTTAGAAAAACAAGAGTTAGAAAATTTATCATATGAAAAAGCAATAAATATAATTAAAGATTCTTCAGAAAAAATAAAAAATATAGTTTATTTTGAAATTGTTAGAATAGGTTTAGTTGATGAAGATTGCGACATAGAAGAAGTTGATTTCTTAGAAAAAGTAGCTAAAGACTTAAATATATCAAGAGCTAAGAAAATACAAGTAGCTAATTGTTTTTATAACTTTTCTGAGGAAGATGGAGAAGAAAAGTTAGAAGAAATAGCTAAAGATATAGTTAAATAATATTTGCTTATGAAATACTTAAGAGGTTTCTTAAGTATTTTATTTTTATATGATAATTTGGGAAAAATATTAAAAAGTAGGTTAATTAATCTTTTTTAAGGGTAAAAGTAGATGTATAATATTTCGTAAGATACATTTATGCTTAATTAAAAATTTATACTAATAAATATAATTCATAAGAAGCTTAAGATTTAGGAGTGCATAATAAAATATGAAAAAACAAAATATGATAGTTATTTCTTTAGATGCAGTTTCATCAAAGGATGTGGAAATATTAAAGACATTACCTAATATTTCTAAGTTAATAAAAAGTGGGGCTTTAATAAAAAATATTAAGACTATATATCCATCATTAACATATCCAGCGCATGTTTCTATAGTAACTGGTAAATATCCAGTTAACCATGGAATAACAAATAATACTGTTTTAAATATAAAAGATGAGAATCCAAACTGGAACTGGTATGGAAATAAAATAAAAGGAGATACCTTATTTGATTTAGCTAGGGAAAAAGGGCTTAAAACATGCTCTATTGTTTGGCCAGTTACAGGTAAGATGAAGATTGATTATAATATGCCAGAGATATTTGAAACAAAACCTTGGCATAATCAAATAGTAATGTCAGCTTTAGCAGGAAGTATTTTTTACCAGTTAAATTTAAATAAAAAATTTGGTGATATCAGAAGAGGAACAAGGGAGCCTTATTTAGATGATTTTGTTACAGAGTGTACAAAATATACAATAGAAAATTATAAACCGAATTTGACGATGATTCATTTAATAGATGTAGATTCTCATAGGCATGACTATGGATATTTTAGTAGGGAGGCCTTTGATGCTTTAAATAGACATGATAAGAGAGTTGGTGAAATAATAGATTCTCTTAAAAAATCGGGTATTTATGAAGATACTACCATAGTTTTACTAGGGGATCATAGTGCAATTGATGTTAATAATGTAATAAGATTAAATAGTGAATTTAAAAAAGAAGGACTTTTAAGTAGTGATGGAAATAAGATTTTAGACTTTAAAGCTGTAGCAAGAGAGTGTGGAGGTTCAGCTTATATATATATAAGTAGAGAGGCTAAGCCTAAAGAAAGAGAAATGGTTTTAAAAATTCTTGAGAGATTAAAAGAAATGGGTGCTATAGAAAAAATAATAACAAGAGAGGAGGCTATTAATTTAGGTGCTGATTCTATATGTGATTATATGGTTGAGGGAAGTTTAGGTTATTATTTTACAAATGAAGTTTTAGGAGAATTTGTAGAAAATACAAGTAGAATAAAAAATGGACATATATATAAAGCTGTGCATGGATATTCTCCGGAAAAAGAGGAATATGAAACATTTTTCTTAGCATGTGGGAAAGGTATTAAGGAAGATTTTGAGTTAGAAGGTGGAAGCCTTATAAACCATGCACCAACATTAGGGAAAATACTTGGAATTAAATTTAAAGACATAGATGGAGTAGTAGAAGAAAGAATTTTTAAAATTTAGAATAATTCTAGAAATTTGAGGGATATTAATTATAAAATTGTTGAAATTGTCGCAAAATTATGATATTTTAAAATAGTAGAAAAAATATTGCCAATTCATTATTTTATAATATGTAGATATATAATTAATTAAAAGAACGCTTGAGATAGCGTTTTTTTGCGTTTAAATAATAATAAAGTATTAAATTTATTAATAAAAATGATATAATATTGTTTATAATATAAAATATAAATTGGAGGACTAATGATGAAAATACTTAAGTGGCTTTTAATATTTATACCTATAAGTATTATAGGAGAATTTATGCATTTTTCACCAACACTTATGTTTGTCTTATCAGCTTTAGCAATAGTTCCATTAGCAGGGCTTATGGGAGAAGCAACTGAGGAGATTTCCTTTTATACAGGACCAAAATTAGGAGGATTTTTAAATGCTACTTTTGGAAATGCCACAGAACTTATAATATCATTTTTTGCCTTGAAAGATGGCTTGTTTGATGTTGTTAAGGCATCAATAGCAGGTTCTGTAATAGGGAATATACTTTTAGTTCTTGGAGCTAGTATGCTTTTTGGAGGATTAAAGTATAAAACTCAAGGATTTAATAAAAAGGTTATGGAAACAAGTTCAAGCATGCTTTTATTCGCAGTAATCGGACTAACAATACCAGCAATATTTACTCATACAATAAAACCAGAGTTTTTAAATACTAAATATGAAAATATAAGTATTATTGTAGCAGCTGTAATGTTTGCTATATACATATTAAGTTTAGTTTTCTCATTTTTTACTCATAAAGATATATATGCAGTAGAGCAAGATGAAGAAGATGGAGAAGCTAAATGGTCATTAAAGAAAGCAATATCTGTTTTAATTATTTCAACAGTTATAATAGCTTTTGAAAGTGAATTTTTAGTTGGAGCAGTAGAACCTATGACTAAGGCTTTAGGACTTAATAAATTATTTGTAGGTATAATTTTAATTCCTATAATAGGTAACGCAGCAGAACATAGTACAGCTGTAATAATGGCTATGAAGAATAAAATGGATGTAGCAGTTGAAATTGCTATAGGATCAAGTTTACAGGTAATATTATTTGTAGCACCTGTTCTTATATTCTTAAGTCTTATATTTACTCCTATGAGCATAATATTTAATCCTTTTGAATTAGTAGCACTCATAGTTTCTGTTTTAATCGCTAATAGAGTGGTTAGTGATGGAGAATCTAATTGGCTTGAAGGTGTTCAGCTTTTAGCAGTATATTTAATAATAGCAACTATGTTTATGATAGTTTAAGAAAAATAGAGTTAATTTTAAAGTTTAAACAGTTGAAAAATAAAAGGTTGTCAATCAAGACAACCTTTTTTATGGTTTATTAGTAACTTAAAATATAAATATAATATTTACTTAAAAATCTCTTTTAAATTTTTTATAAGAAGTTTATTATCTTCAGGTTTTAATACACATACTCTAAAGAAGAATGAATTTAATCCTTCGAAAGAAGTACAATCCCTTATTATAATATTTTTCTTCATAAGAGAATCGTAAAGTTCTTTTGCAGTCAATCTTTTTGAGTTTATTTTGCAAAGAATAAAGTTACTATAGCTTTTAAATACTTTTAATTCTGATATGGAACTTAATTCTTTGAATAGGTAATTTCTTTCAGTTGTAAGTTTTTCAGTATTTGATATTATGTACTCAGAATCCTTAAACATAACTTCACCCATACTTGTAGCAAATATGTTTATATTCCATAAATCAAGTTTTTCTTTAAGTAGTTTCTTTGTGTTTTTATCTGAAATTAATGCATATCCAAGTCTTATTCCTGGAGTTGAGAAAAATTTAGATGTTCCTCTTATAAGAAATAGTTTAGGATATTTATCAACTATGGATGTTGATGAATATATATGAGGTTCAGTAAATTCAACATAAGTTTCATCAAGCATAACAAATGGAGTTGTATTTTCTAAAATCCTAGCTATTTCTTCTTTAGAAAAGGCAAATCCAGTAGGATTATTAGGATTACAAATTATAACTAAATCATAATTTGTGCTGTTTATTTTTTTTATTAAAGAATTTACATCAATAGAGAAGTCTTTATCCTCTTTAGCAAAGAATTTATCTATATAACAACCTATTTTTTCAAGTTCACTTTCATATTCAGAGTAAGAAGGAGAAAGTAATAATGCTTTTTTAGGGTTTATTATTGCTATGAAAGAGGAGATTAGTTCTGTAGCACCACTTCCAACTATTATATTTTCTTTTTTACAATTACAATATGAAGATATGGATTCTTTTAAGGTTTTATATTCTGGATCAGGATAAATTGAAACCATATCGATATTATCTAAAACAACCTGCTTTGCTTTAGAAGATGTTCCAAATGGGTTTATATTTGAACTAAAATCTTTTATTTCTGATTTGTCTAATCCTAATTTATTTGATAGGTCAAATAAATTAGCTCCATGATTTGTACTCATAATTACCTCCTAAGTAAATATATGCTATGTATATTATATACCTATAAAGGAATTTTTAAAAACAAAAAAAGAGAATGTATTATATTTAATCTTTTTAATATAATACATTCTCATATTTAAAGCTTTGTTTAAGCTATACTTCTTGTAACTGAATTTTTAGATTGCATAGCTTTTATTAATCTTTTAATTGGTAAAAGACTAAGAATTACTATACAAATTAATCCGTCTATCCCTACAAGTGACCCATTTACTAAGAATGAATATAGATATGGAGACATTCCGCTTGGTGCATAACTTCCAAAGAATACCACGCCTGAAATAAAGTGTGATAAAAATTTTAAGAATATTGCAAAGGCGGCACCTATAAGTTTTTTATTTCTAAAGAAACCAGCAACCCCTAATGCCATGTAAGGTAATGGATAATCAAATAATACTTGAACTGGTTGAAGTATATATGGATCCAAGAATAAAGAGATTATACCAAATAGAAAACCTGTAAGCATTCCAACCAATGGACCATAGGCAAAGGCTACAAGAATAATAGGAACCATAGCACCTATTGTTATTCCCCCACCTTGTGGAAATTTATATATTTTAATCATGTTTAGCACTGTAGTTAATGCTAAAGCTATACCAATTGTTGTTATCATTTTTGTATCTAACTTAATGTTTTTAGTTTTTATAATTAATACAAAAATAATTAAACAAGCAATTAAGGTAAGCAGAGTAAGTGGGTTAGTTATAAGTTCTTTAAAACTTCCCCCTAAATTAATTTTTGATAAATTTTTTGAAAAGTCATTTAATATTTCTGAAAATGACATCATAACTTAAAACCCCTCCTTTAACTAATTGCCTAGAGAGTTTAAGGAATTAAAATAAAAAAACCGAATCTTTATTAATAAAGATCCGGTTTGCATACGCCTTAAACGCTTCCCTACGCTGGAATTAACCAGATCAGGTGTTGAGGGTTAATGATTTAATCATCTCTCAGCCTAAAGGCACCCCTAGCACATGAAATAATTCTAATTTTATTTTATATACTAAATATTCCAAAGTCAAGAAAAATGTTGTAAAGTTTATTAATTAATAAAAATTATTATATGGATAACGTATAAACAAATCATTTAAATATAATGTAGTTGAAGTATTATCTTCATAACTATAGTAATCATAATTATTGTTAAATCTACTTAAAGTACCTAGGCGTAAACTATTTATTGTTCCAACTAAATCAAGTAATCCGTATCCAAGGTTTCTGTTTGGGTAGTTATCAGTAGGTCTTTTTTTACATCCTCTTATTAAATATGTTTGAAGTTTTTGGGCATACATAGTTGGGTTATTACCATCTATTATACTCCATTGAAGGAGAAGGGCACAGCATCCAGATGTGATTGCAGCTGCTACACTACCACCAGATACAATAGAAGAACCACCACCTGGTTTAGTTGCAATAGCGTTTATTCCACCTGCTGCTATTATTGGTTGTATTTTATTTATTCGGCTATATCCCTCCCCAGAACTTGAAATTAAAGCATTATTATTTTGATTATAATATGCTGTACAAATAATATTTGAACATGTACCAGGTTCTGTTAAGGTAATTTCTTTAGTTGGTGATAAAAATTTAGTATTGGGGGCAAGTAATTCTCTTTGAAGTATCCAAGCATTATATTCCCCATAAACAATATATTCTCCAGTTAAAATAAATTTCCATATGCCTTCTGTAATATTATTAGCACGAATTAAAATAGATTCATCACCTGTAAATTCATCAGGTGAATTATAAGCAATCTCCATATTAGTTCCGTCATAAACAAATTTAATATCATAGTACAGTCCAAATAATCCTGCTTTTGAATCAAATACAGTTATATTCTTTATGGTTTCTCCAGATGGCGAAGAAATACTTAGTGTGAATTTATCAGGTTTTTTGCCGTAAATTTGAAGGATAAGACCTTTTTGTTGTTTATCTACATTAAGTTCAATAACACTTTCTAAGCCAACTCCAGGAATTTTAGATGATGTATGAGTATCAGTGTTTCCTTGATTTCCTGTGGAGTTAACAACAATTATTCCTCTTTTAGTAGATATATTGTTTATATATTTTTCAAGATTACTATCTCCAGAATGAGGACCAATGTTTCCACCAACTCCTATAAATATAACTATTGGTTTTTGATATTTTATAGATTGAGTATATAGATATTTGACGGCTAATAAAAGATCTGTATTTCTATAAATAGGAACATTATTTTGAGGGTAAAATAAATCAGAGTATGTTTTAAAAGCCTGTTCAAGTTTAACAACTATGAAATCACAATTAGGAGCAGCCCCTATAAAATCCCTATTCTTACCTCTACCACCTGCTATTGATGCCATTTTTGTTCCGTGTCCAATTTCATCTTTAGAAGGAACAATAGTGTATGGGTCTCCTCCTTTTCTAAATAGTTCAATTGCTGAATTTATATCTTCTTTAGAATATTCACTTCCATGTAGCATTCCTTCAGGAGTTTTTTCTGAATCTATGGTTTGATCCCAAAGAGATAAGATTCTACTTGTATCATCTTCTAAAATAAATTCTTCATTTAAATAATCAATACCTGTATCAACCATTCCAATTATTACATCAGTGCCTGTTAAATTTATATAAGGGTTTCTATGAAATGTAGTTGCAGAGGAGGCTTCAACAGGGGATGTACTTTCTAATGTATAGAGTGTCCCTAATTCGGCTATTATGAAAGATTTTATTTCTTTTAGCAGATTAGGTACTTCGTCAGATTTTAAGGATAATATTGCTAATTTATCATCTATTAAATAAATACTAGCATTAGGGATTTTAGCTACTTCTTTTTCAATATCTCCAAAATATTCGATTACTAAGTTTATAAAATTTTCATTATTATAAAAATTTTTATTCATACTAGCTCCAAATAAATTAATAATATTTATAATATTCATATTAAATATTAAAGTTTAAATTATTAGCCTTAAAAGTAAGAAGTTTAATTGAATTTTATACTAATTAAAGAACGATTTTCTATTGTTTATTTAAGTGATAATATTAATGTCAGCTTTTTTACAGGGTGTTAACAATTTGTTCTTTGACTTTTTATTTAGAATAAAATAAAATTAATCCACACAAGTGAAGAAGTGCTCTAGGATAAACTAGCTTTCAGAAGAAAAATATTAAAATTAACCGGTTATTAATATTTTAAATTTATATGAATTGTGTATAAATGAAGTTTGTTGTAAAAAGATAAAAAACATTATTTTAAATTTATTAATTAGGATGAGGTAAAAGGAAGAAGATGAAAATAAGATTAATTGAAGAGAATGAATTAAACAAAGTTAAAAGTATTTATGATAATGTTGTAAGAGAGATGAATTTAAGAGGATTATATAATTGGAATGAAAGTTATCCAAACACAGATATTATATTTAACGATATTAAAAATAAACACTTATATGGCTTAGAGTTTTCGGGAGAAATTGTTGCAGTAGCTGCAATAAATGACTATGCTTATGATATTTATGATGACATAGAGTGGAGAGTAGATGGACCATTTTTATCATTTCATAGAATAGCAGTTTGTCCATTACATAGAGGTAAGGGCTATGGAAGAAAAATAATAGACTTTGCTGAAGAGATGGCAAAACAAAAGGAATATAAGTCTATGAGGATAAGTGCATATCATAGAAATGAAAGTGCTATTAGTCTTTATAAGAATTTAGGGTATGTGCATGTAGGAGAGATGAGTTCAATGAGGAATATAGTTGAATCTTTTTTATGCCTTGAAAAAGAAATTGGTTAAGTAAAATAAAAAATAAGATGGATTTTATTTAATGATCATAAAGGCTTTATATATGAAAAAATAATGATAGTAGCTTTAAAATAGATTGATATTGAAACAAAGTTTAATAAACTGATTAAAGTAAGGGTTTAATAACAAGTTGAAAATTGGTATAATTTATGATGATATAAGACAAAAGCTAAAAATTTAAAGGAGATCTAGAATGAGTAAACAGAGAAAAGAGTTTTTAGTAATTGGGGCTGGATTAATAGGATTATCATTATTTTTACATTATTTGCATTATCTTATTTTTGGAGATTTACATCATACTTTAATATTTTTATTTGCAGATATAGCATTTATTCCTATGGAGGTTTTCTTTACTACTTTAGTTTTAGACAAATTATTAGAGAAGAGAGAAAAAGAACATTTAAAAGACAAGCTTAGCATGCTTATAGGAGTTTTCTTTAGCGAACTTGGAACAGATATTTTAAATACATTTGTTCATGCTGATGAAAATGCAGATAAGATAGCTAGTGAAGCTATAGTAACTAAGGCATGGGATAAAAATGATTTTAAGCATTTAGAGAAGTTAGTTAATGAGTATTATTATGAAGCTAATATAGAAAAGATAGATATATTAGCATTAGAAGAGAAGTTAAATGAACATAAAGATTTAGTTATAAACTTAATAACAAATCCTATGCTTATAGAACATGAAGAATTTTCAGATATGCTTATGTCAATGATGCATTTAAGAGAAGAATTAACAAGTAGATGTTCTCATAAACTTGAAGAATATGAGATAAATCATTTAGAAAAAGATATAAATGTTTTATATAAGTATTTAGTCTTTGAATGGGTACAATATATGAAACAATTAAAGGGGACATATCCTCAATTATTCCTAACGGCTTTAATAACAAATCCATTTGATAAGAGAAGTTTAAAAGAAAGAGAATCAAATTATTTAAAAGAAATACATACAATTATGTAAGATAAAAGGTATAAAATCTAATTGATTTTATACCTTTTATCTATTCTAGAGTATGATGAATTTTTGAGATATAGTTTTTAACATTTTCTAAAACGTCATCTTCTCCTACGTACATTATTATATCATCTTCCATTATTTTAAAATACGGCCCTGGAGATAAGAACATTTCACCATCTCTTTTTATTCCAATTATTGTTGCTTTAGTATTATGCCAGAAGTTTAAATCTCCTATACTTTTTCCAACAGCAAAACTTTCACTTTCAACTATGCTTTCAAAAGGAATAACAGTTCCAACATTTCTAAGTTGAGTTGCAAATTCAATCATATTTTCTATGTTTTCTTCTAACTTTTTATCAAGCTCTCTTTTAGATTTCAATATTTTATAAGTTTCATTAGTAAGAGTTGTGAAATCAGATTGTGCTTTGAACTTAGTTAAAAAGTCTCTAGCATTTTTCTTACTATTTATTATTATTCCACTCTTTTCATTAACTGATACTACATTCATATCCTTAAGTAAGGCGATTGAACGACGAATTGTTTCTGGTGAAACTTTATATATGCTAACTAGGGTAGTACGCCCTGTAATTTTACTGCCTTCTTCAAAATTGTTATTTACAATTCTATTAGCTATATCTATAGCTATCTTTATATAATTTGGCGTTTTTGTACGTTTTGCCATTATAACAACACACTCCTATGAAATATGGTAAATAAGGGAGATAAAGACACCCTAATTGATTTTATCACTTGAGATTGGAAATGTAAATCATTAATGGAATTTGTAGAAGTAGCAACTTTTATGATAAGATAAATGTGTCAGTTTGAATTGAAAAAATAAACATTAGATAAAAAATAAAACAACTTTATGAAAAGGTTGCTTTATTTTTTATCTAAACTGACAACTTTATAAAAATATAAAGATTTTAGAAAGGGGAGATAAGATGAATTTATTAGAAAAAAACTTTTGGAAGAAAAATTTAATATATGTGAGTTCAATTATATTTGCAATAGCTATTTTTATATGGGGGGTATTTTTTGAAGAGGAATTTCAAAAAAGAGTAAATACAACTTATGAGTTTATAATAAACAACCTATCATGGGTTTATTGTGGTCTTATAGTAGTGTTTTTTGCTTATTGCATATGGATAGGTTTTAGTAAATTTAGAAATATAAGGCTTGGAGACGATGATTCTAGACCAGAGTTTTCAAATTTAAGTTGGTTTTCAATGTTATTTAGTGCAGGAATAGGAGTTGGGTTAGTATTTTGGGGAGTTGCAGAACCACTTACTCATTATTTTAAACCACTTGAAATGAAAAGCATGAGTGATGGTGCATTAGAATTTGCATTTACAAAATCATTTTTACATATGGGACTTTCAGCTTGGGCTTGTTATGCAGTACTTGCCTTAGGGTTAGCTTACATGCATTTTAGAAGAAAAAAACCTATGCTTATAAGTAGTCTTTTAAGTCCTTTAATAGGAGAAGAAAAATCTCATGGGGCTTTAGGAAAAATAATAGATATGATGACAGTTTTAGCAACTATGGCTGGAATAATAACATCTCTTGGAATGGGAACTTTACAGGTTTCTAGTGGATTAAACTATATGTTTGGTATTCAAGAAACAAACTCTGTAAAAATTATAATAGTTCTTATAATAACAGTTTTATTTTTATTATCTGCTTGTTCTGGAGTAGGAAAAGGAATAAAGATAATATCTAATACTAATATATTATTAGCAATGTTTTTATTTGTTGGATCTATGATTGTTGGACCTTTTGGTGATATGGTTAGTAATTTTTTATTAGGATTAAAAGGATACGCAGTAGAGCTTGCAACTACAAATAACAATATTTTTATAAGTGGAGAATGGTATGGAAAGTGGACTATATTTTATTGGGGATGGTGGCTTGCATGGGCTCCATCAGTAGCAATATTTATAGCTAGAATATCTAAGGGAAGAACCATAAAAGAATTTATATTTGGAGTTTTATTTGTACCAGCAGGATTTTGTTTAGCTTGGATGGCTGTTTTTGGGACACTTGGAATAAATGTAGCAGATAAGATTGGAATAGAAGGGATAAGTAAGGTTGAAACTACTTTATTTTTAGTATTTAATCAATATCCAATGGGTAAAGTTTTATCAATAGTTGCCATAATACTTATATTCACTTTCTTTATAACAAGTGCAGACTCTGCAACTTATGTTTTAGGTATGATAGTTTCTAATGGGGAAATAAAAGTTAAAAATTCTAAAAAGATTGTTTTAGGAGTAATACAGTCCATATTAACATTAGTACTTTTATTTGCAGGAGGACTTGAGATAATACAAAACTTCTCAATCATAATGGCTCTACCATTTGGAATTATAATGTTTATTGGTGTTATTGCATTTACAAAGGCATTATATAAAAATGAGGATGTTAAAAATGAAAGTTTAATTTATAAGGTTAAACTGAAATTTAATAATTTAAAAAATAAAGAAGTTAACTATCCTATGTAAGCATCAAAATATTTATATTATATAATTTGAATAAAATGTGTTAAAGGTCAAAATCTATAATTGGTTTTGACCTTTTCTTTATATATTAATAAGTTGATTTAATATGGAAGACTTAATTATAATAAAGGAGAGTTTAGAATGGAAATTAATAATATAGATTTCTTTTAATGGCTAGATTTAATGGATAAGAAGTATCTGTTTAGAATGTAGATTAATAAGATATAGATTTGAATATTTATATATATATAACTAAATATGGAAAGGAGAGATGTTAATGCTAAACTTAACATTTCTAGGAACAGGTGGTGGAATGCCTATGCCAAATAGATTCCTATCATCAATAATAATGAACTTTAAAGGAAGAAAGATACTTTTAGATTGTGGAGAAGGAACGCAAGTTGCCATGAGAAAGTATAACTGTGGATTTAAAAGTTTGGATTTAATATTTATAAGCCATTTTCATGGAGATCATATATATGGATTACCAGGCTTGCTTTCCACTATGGGGAATAGTGGAAGAGAAAAGGAGCTTTACATAATTGGCCCTAAGGGATTAAGGGAGATTATGGATGGGTTTTTAATAACATTGCCTTATTTACCTTATGAAATAAAGATATTAGAAGAACCTAAAAGCTTAGATTTTATTGTGAGAAAAGAAGGTATAGAACTTAAAGCTTCAAACAGTATGGAAAATTCAGATTTAATTATAGAAAGCTTAGAACTAGAACATTCTTCACCATGTTTAGGATATTCATTTGATTTTAAAAGAGGAAGAGCTTTTAATATGGAAAAGGCTCTAAAAAATGAAGTGCCTAAAATACTTTGGTCTAAGCTTCAGAAAAGCAGTGAGGTAGAGTTTGAAGGGAAAATTTATTACTCAAATATGGTTTTAGGAGATGAAAGAAGAGGAATTAAAGTTTCTTATACTACGGATACTAGACCAACTAAGGAAATACCAAGTTTTATAAAAAATAGTGATTTATTTATATGTGAAGGAACTTATGGTGAAGAGGAAGATATGAAAAAGGCTGAGAAGAATAAGCATATGACTTTTAGAGAGGCTTCAATTCTTGCAAAAGATGGAGAAGTTTGCAATATGATATTAACTCATTTTAGTACGGCTATGAATGAACCTAAGGAATTTTTAGAAAATGCTACTAATGTATTTTTTAATACAGAAGTTGCAGAAGAGGGAATTGAAAAAACTTTGAACTTTAGAGAAGTATAGAGAATAACTATTGCAAATAAATGAAAATTGATAGGGGAATCTAAAAAAAGAATTTGTACAGAAAAGGATGGAAATATGATTTTGGATTAATAATTTTTGGGGAAAAGGGATCAGGAAAAAGACACTAAAAAATATACTTTTATTAAATTGTAAGGTTTAAATGCTTATAAATTTAAGTTTTTTTATTGTATAATAATAAATAGTTTAAATTTAAGAGGTGAAAATTATGGCAAAAGATAAGAAACTTAAGACAAATGCTATGAGAATATTAGATTCAAAGAAAATAAACTATGAAATGCTTAGTTATGAAAGTGAAGATGGAAAGATAGATGGAATTTCTGTAGCTCATAAAATTGGAGAAGATGAGAAGAATGTATTTAAAACATTAGTAGTACAAGGAACAAGCAATGAGTTATATGTTTTTGTTATACCAGTAGCAGAAGAATTAGACTTAAAGAAAGCTTCAAAGATAGCTGGAGAAAAGAAAGTTGAAATGATACCAGTTAAAGATATACTAAAGCATACTGGATATATTCGTGGTGGATGTTCACCTATTGGACTTAAACGCTCTTACAAAACATTTATACATGAGAGTGCTAAAGACTTAGATTTTATTATAGTAAGTGCAGGAAAGATAGGACATCAAATAAAATTAAATCCTAATGACTTAGTAAATGCAGTAGAAGGTAAGTTTGAATTTTTAATTAAATAAATTTAATAAGAATGGGCATGTATCAAAATAAGTTTTATTATTATATTTTGATACAGCCCCATTTTTATGTGTTATTTTTTTAGAGGGAGATTAATTTTTAAACTAAAAATTTTTTGAATTATATATTAAATGAAATTTTTAGCTATTTTCATTAAATAAGGAGCAGATTTTAACATTTTATTTTGAGGTTTGTTCATCTTTTTAATAGCACAAGTTATTCCAATAACTCCAGCTAATAATCCTACACAAGATGCCATAATAACTTTTTTATTTACGTCTAATTCCTTATCTAACAAGCAAGATCTTATTTTACAATTTGGATTGTTTGAATCCATGCAATCTTCCATGTCTTCCATTGAATCATAGAAAGAATAGTTTTCCATATTATCGTAATCATCATAATTATCATCCTTTATATTATAACAATTATCTTTATAATATGATGGGGGAACAAAACGTCTACTTTTTTTTCTAAGATTTTTATATTCCTTATTCATATTTACGCCAATTCCTTTATACATAAAAATCACCTCATAATTATTATTATCAAAAAAATATTATATAAACATGGAAACTAATAGCATTTTTATATGAGAAGTATGACCTTTTGAGAAAAGGTAAAGTATTTATATTAAGTAACCTAAAAGGGATTTGAGAATAAAATATAATATATGGGATATTTTAATTAATTTATATTGAAGGCGTGATTTTATATGATTATAAATAATTCAAATGAAGTGCAAGAAGGGTATTATGGAAATAAGGAAGATTATTATGATAAACAAGGACATTGTTATACTAGTTTTTTCATAAGTGATATTTTTATTGATAATAATAAAAAAGGAAGTGTAACAATAAATAATAATTTTGATATTTCTAAAGAAAAGAGAGAGTTTTTAAAAGAAGAGCTCTCAAAATATTTTAAAGGAGAGAAAAATGAAGAGTTAGATAATGAAGAGTTAGATAATGAAGAGTTAGAAAAACTTATAAATTTCTTCGTGGAAAACTTAGGTGCTAAATTTTATATTCAAGGTGTTATTGATTCTTATAAATATATGATAGATAAATCAGATGATTTATTGAGTGTTGAGAGATGATAAAACATAGAAGTTGTCGTTTATTAGGAAAGACAACTTCTTTTTTGTTATTTTTGATATTTTTTTGTAACTATTTTGTTGATAAATTTATTTAAAAAAGATATTATAGAAAGTGGAAGATAATTTAAAGTCGGGGGTTATATGACTACTGGGGAGGATTTTGTATGAATAGGAATAAGATAGCAGGTATGATTGTTGCAATTTCAACAACATGTATTGTTGCTGCACATACTGATAAAGTTTATGCAACAGAACATAAAAATAGCAATAATCATTTAGAACAACAATCACAAGTAAAGGCAGTAAAAAAAGGACAAGTTATAAATGTAAGTAGTAATTTGAGAATAAGAACGAGTCCAAGTACAAGTAGTAATGTTTTAGGATATTTAACTAATGGAACAGTTTTTAATATAGATGGAAAAGAAGGCCATTGGTATAAAATAAATGCTAATGGAAAAATTGGATATATACACGAAGATTATGTGAAAGAAATAAATGGAGGAACATCTAATGGTGGTAACTCTAGTAATGGAGATTCTAGTTTAGATACTTCTTTATCTGGTAAAATTGGTAAAGTTGTAAATGTAAGCACACACTTAAGAGTTAGAAGTGGAGCTAGTACAAGCAGCTCAGTTGTAAGCAGTTTAAGAGCTGGACAGACCTTCACTATAAAAGGTAAAAGTGGAGCTTGGTATAAAATAAATACTGATGGAATCACAGGATATGTTTATGAAGAATATGTTAAAGTAATCTCTGGAGAAGTTTCAGGTGGAAATAACAATAATAATTCAGGAAATTCAAATTTGGATACTTCACAATCTGGAAAAACTGGTAAAGTTATAAATGTAAGCACATACTTAAGAGTTAGAAGTGAAGCTAGTACAAGTAGTTCTGTTATTGGAAGTTTAAAAAATGGACAGAATTTCAAAATAAAAGGTAAAAATGGTGATTGGTATTATATAGACGCTAATGGAACTTCAGGATATGTTTATAAAGATTATGTTCAAGTTTTAAATGGTAATGAAGATAACAATAATAGTGGAAACACAGAAAATTACCAGGATTCTATAGATGAATCATATAATGGAAAAACAGGACAAGTTATAAATGTAACAACAAGCTTAAGATTTAGAAGTGAACCAAGTAAAAGAGGGTCTGTTTTAGGATATTTATCAGAAAATGAAAGAGTAGCTTTAAAAGGAAAAACATCTAATGGATGGTTTAAAATAAATCATAATGGAAAAATTGGCTATGTAAGTGGTGAGTATATTAAAGTTATAGCTTCAGATAGTGGCTCATCAAATGAAAATACAGGTGGAAATGAATCTGGACATGAAGTAAATCAAAGCAAATATGAAAAAGTATTAAGTGTTATGAAAGCACAAATAGGTTCCCCTTATATTTATGGAGGTTCAGGTCAAATAATAACAAATAGTCTTTTAAATGATTTAAGACATAGCTTCCCAGATCATGCAGCAAGAGGATTTTATGATATTCACTCAAGATATTTAAATGGAAATTATAGAGCTTTTGATTGTTCTGGATTAATGCAATGGAGTTTTGCTCAGATTGGTGTTAGCTTAGGGAGAACGACTTGGGATCAAGTTAATAGTGGAATAGAAGTGTCTCCAAGAGAGGCTAAACCAGGAGATTTACTTTTCTTTAATGGTTTAGGTCATGTTGGTATGTATATAGGAAATGGTCAATGGATAGAAGCTCCTAACAAGGGGAAAACAGTATCTACTTCCCCAGTACCATGGAGTAGAATAGGAAGAGCTAGAAGAGTATTATAATTTAACATAATATTTATAGGTGAAGGTGTACAAATAAAATGTACACCTTTATTTCTTATAATAATATTTTATTGAATTTAATTTATAAAATAATAAAGTGATTATAAATTATTAAAGTCCTTTTTTAGTAGAATTTTTGGAAAACCCTTTATCTTTTAATATTTCATATATTGTTTTAGAAGTTGTATCTTTCATAGTATATCCTAAAAGATTTAATACTTCATTTAATTCTTCTTCAGAAAAAGTTTCTATTTCTATATATGGGAATGGACAAAATGAGGGATCATTTATATCTATCTCAATTAAAGAGTTTTTATATTTATAACTTTCTCTATATTTTTTTATTGATTCAAATAATTCTAAACCTAATGAAGTTAATATATTTTTACCAGCATTTCCATCTTCTATAATTGTTTCATTTTCTTCCATAACCTTAAATTTATCTTGGCTAATCATTTTCTTAGTTGTCATAAAATAAACAGTTTTATTGTTTATAAGATCTTCAACTGTTCTTATTCTAGCATATCCTTTTTGGTTTAAAAGTTTTCTATCTTGAAAATCAAATATATCATTTATTTGATTTTCACGCTTAACATTTTTAGCTCCAACCTCACTCATTATTTTTCTTATTCTTTCAACATCAATATCTATAACACGAGTTTCAAATTCTCTCATTATTATTACCTCCAAAATTTATTTAAGTTTACATAACAAAAACCTATATTTATTATAAACAAATTATTAAATATATTAAAGAATTAATTAGAGATGTTTTATTTAATAAAATATAGAAGTGATTTTTGGGAAGGATTTTGATAGAATAAAATATGTGCTTAAAATTAAATAAAAGTTGGAGGTAGAGTTTATGGAATACGTAAATGACATAAATATAATGGAAGCAGTTATACATATATTAGATAATAACAGTGATGAACCAATATTAAATGAGTATAAGGTTGAGTTAACAGATGATGTTTATAAATTTATATATAAACATGTAGATAGATGTTTGAAAAGTGAGGAGTTAAAGTATGCAATATTTAACCCTGAAAGACATGTTGTTAAGGATGTAACTCAAGATTATTTAAATGGAGTAACTAGTGATTTAGTCTTGGTATCTCAAGAACTTGCAAGACAATTATTTTATATAATGAGAGCTAATTCTGAGATTTCAAGTTGTGACTTACTTACGGTTTCAATTTCTACAGATCAAGGACCTATGATTGGAATACTAAAAATGGATTACATAAAAAACTTTACTCATAAGGTTGATTTTGTTGATGATAAGATTGGAATAGGCATAGTAGAACAGGCTGCTGGACTTCCGGCATCGGCTCAGAAAGTTCAAAAATGTGCATTCATAAAGCCCTTTAGAGAAGATCAAGATATAAATCTTATGGTAATAGATAAGAAAAAGAAATCATCAGAAGAGGATGAATATGGAGCTAATTATTTTACAAATAATTATTTAGGATGTACTCTTATTCAAAATGAAAGAGATATGACTAAAACTTTTGTGAAAGCTACGGAAACTTGGACTAGAAATAATATAATAGAAGATGCTGATAAAGCTGAAGAAATAAGAACAACAATAAAAAATAAGCTAAAAGATGAAGAAGTTATAAATATTGAAGAACTTTCAAGAGAGCTTTTCAAAGAAGAAGAGAGTAGAATGAAAGATGATTTTACTACATTTGTAAGAGGTCATGGATTAGGAGATGATGTTGAAGTTGATAAGCTTTGGGTTGAGAAAAAAATGAAGAGAACTAGGCTTAATATAGATAAGGAAATAGATTTATATATAGACGATGAAACGTATCATGATAATTCTAAATTTGAAATAGTGAGAAATGGTGATGGAAGTATAAACTTAGTAATTAAGAATGTTAAAAATTATATAGAAAAATAATTAGGGAGTAGAGTATTTATTTACTCTCTTTTTGATTTTATATATTATAAATTAAAATATTTATATAAGTAGTAAATTATATTATAAACTTAAAAATACATTAAGAAAAAAAGAGATTAGAAAATTCTAATCTCTTTTTATTTAAGAAATATATTAAGCTCTGTTTATTGAACCGAATAATTCCATTTTCTCTTTAACTGTAGCTTTTATAGCTTCGAATCCAGGATTTAATAATTTTCTTGGGTCAAATCCTTTTCCTTCTAAGTCTTTTCCAGCTTCTATATATTTACGAGTAGCTTCAGCAAATGATAATTGAC
>NZ_JARIDH010000026.1 GCF_029267215.1 Clostridium sp.
GCGAACCTTTTAAATTATTAGTATATTAATTTATTTTAACTTCTTCATTAGTATTTTTATTAACAAGATATATTTCCAGATTATCTTTATTCACTTCTTTAGGATTATAAAGAAGTTTTGCCATATAAAATTGATCATATTTAGAATTTTTATTATAACTAGAATCTATTCTACTATATTGTTTTATAGCTTGCTCATAAAATCCAGTCCATTTTTCTAAATTATAAATTTGATTTAAATTTTCACTTTTAATCCTAATAGCATATTTATTACTTATTTCTTCACTTTGTTCATGACTTATATTGCCTACAAAAATAGGTATAAATGATCCAAAATCAAAATTTCCTAAACTTAAAATATTAAAATCAATGTTATCTAATTTAATTGTTTTATTTATTTCTTTATAGTTTTCTTTAGTTGGATAAATTATTCCTTTAGTTTCTATCCTTTTATCTATTCTTTTTTCTTTATAAGGCGATTTGCTACTACCTTTTTCTCTTGCATTTACTAGAAAACTAGGATTTTTTACGTATAAATCATAATTTTCTCTAGCTACAATAATCCCGACATTAACAATATGCATTTTATTGTTATTAATTTCATTTAATATGTTATCAGAAGATATAAAATATGCTTTATTAGGAAATTTAACACTACCGGTAATATTAAAATCTCCTTCTTCTATAGGTGAACCATCCTTTGTCTCAACATTATAATCAAAAAGAACATAATGATTGAATAATTTAGGCTTGTTTATTTCTACTTTATAGTTATCTATTTCTATACTATATGGAAATTTAGTTTCTAAATCCTTAGTATTTTCCATTTTAATTGGACTAAGTCTTTTTCCTGATATCTTAAAACATAGAAGTATGGCACTTAACAGTAACATTATACTTAAAACTTTAATAATTGGCGATAATTTATTCTTTTTCTTCATTAGTTATTCCTTTCAAACATATGTATTTTTAAAATTAAATTTTCTAATATTATGAACTAATGATTTAATTCTTTTATGTTTTTCATTTTCTAAATCCCCTCATATAAAAACAATACTTTTATAAATAATTATTATACTTTTGAAATTCAAAAGTTTCTTGACTCCCCTTAATATTAATACAAATCATACTCCTTTTATCCATTAAATTTTAAAATCTATTTTAAGGCCTTAGATTTTTTAACATAAATAACCGTACTTAAAATTAAAATAAAAAGAATAAAAGGAATAAATATTAATGATATATGGCCATTTTTAGTAACTGTTGAATAAATTATATTAAACTGAACATAAGTAAATAAAATTAACATCTCAAAACAAAATACTCTTAAAAATTTTGAAACCAAATTATATTGATTATCTCTATTTAATGGAGTTATTTTCACAGTATAATTACCAATATAAGGTCTATTGGCTGCAAATCTAAATAATAAGTATAAACCTATCATAAAAGGAATTATTATAAATACAGTGTTTTTTGATCCATAAGCATCTACATTTCCATTTAATCCATAATGAGATGGAATTTTCCCTGGTAATATACTCCAAAACTTAATTGTTACTAAAGTTACTATAATAATAGTAGCTAAGTTTAAAATATCAAAGAATTTATTAAATTTTTTATTCTCTTCACTGCATTTCCACTTACTCATAGAAACCCCTCCTACAAATTGTATTTATCTAAATATTAACTTTTCATAAAAATACTTTCAACTATATTATAATAAAGGATTTTCCTAAATACCATTACAAGAAAAAAACTTATTTTTGTCTTAAATGTAACCACCACCTTTAAAAATTCATATTAGGGTGGTTCTTAATTTTATGTTAAAATATCTTATAATAGTATTATAGAAATTCAATATTAACGAAAAATTACTTGAGGTGTTTAAATAGATATGAATATATGTGTTAGACCTGTATGGGCTGAAATAAACTTAGATGCAATAAAAAATAACATGAAAGAAATTAAAAACTTAGTTGGAGATAAAGAAATAATAGCAGTTGTTAAGGCTAATGCTTATGGTCATGGTGCCTTAGATGTTGCCCCTGTTTTATTAGAAAATGGAGCTTCAAAACTTGCAGTTGCCATAATAACTGAGGCTGATGAACTTAGAAATTCTGGAATAAAAGCTCCAATCATGATTTTAGGATACACCCCTCTTAGCTTTGGAGAGGATTTAATAGATAATCAAATAGAACAAACCGTATATGATTTAGAATATGCAAAAGAATTATCTCATCTTGCTGAAAGCTTAGGAAAAAAAGCTAAAATTCACATTGCTTTAGATACTGGTATGGGAAGAATAGGATTCCTTCCAAATGATGATAGCCTAGAAAAAGTCTTAGAAATATGCAAATTACCTGGAATAGAAGTTGTTGGATTATTTACTCACTTCTCAACTTCAGATGAAGAAGATAAAACTTACACTTTTGAACAATTTTCAAAATTAAAAGCATTCAATGAAAAACTAGAAAAAAATGGAGTAAATATTCCTCTAAAACACGCTTCAAATAGTGGTGCCATTTTAGACCTTCCTGAAACATACTTAGACGGGGTTAGATGCGGAATAATTTCTTATGGATATTACCCATCAGAAGAAGTAAAAAAAGAAAACTTAAAACTTACTCCAGCTTTAACATTAAAAACAACCGTTGCCTATGTTAAAGAATTAGACAAGGATATGTATGTAAGTTATGGAAGAACCCACAAAACTGAGAAAAAAAGCAAAATAGCTACACTTCCAATTGGATATGCTGATGGATATTCAAGACTTCTTAGTGGAAAAGCTAAGGTTATAATAAATGGTCAATTTGCAAATGTTATAGGAAGAATTTGTATGGATCAATGCATGGTTGATGTAACTCATATAGATAATATAAAAACAGGTGATGAAGTAATTCTTCTTGGAGAAGAAGATGGAGTAAAATTTGATGCAAATGACATGGCAGAAATAATGGGAACAATAAACTATGAAATACTATGCATGATAAGTCATAGAGTTCCTAGAATATACAAAAAAAATAATGAAATAATTAAGGTTAGAAACTACATTTAATAAGATAAATAAAGACTTAAAATTCTTTTAGTTAAGAATTTTAAGTCTTTACTGTTTTTTTATCAATTATATATAATAATTTTGATGCTTAAAATTATTATTGTGGTCCCATATATGGATTTTCTCTAGTCTTATTCTTTCCAAGCTTTCTAGATTCTTTAGAATATCCAATCTCATTGGCTGTTTCATTCTTCATTTTTTCTAACTCTTTTTTAGTTTTTTGACCAGCTTTTTTATTTTCTTTGCTGTTTTTATTATTTTTGTGAGCCAAGCTAAACACACCTTTCAAAATTTCTAAACAGATTTGTGAACTACTCACCACTTATAGAATATGGGGTAATTTCTTACTATTAGTAAAATCCCATATGTCTTTTAAGATCATTCTGTCCTAAGTAGTATTTAACAAAACTCACTTATATATACTAAAATAACTTTCCACTCTTTCCAATTTAATTTTAAATAAGTTCTTTATAAAAAGATTTTAAAATATATCCTATAAACTTCATAGTATCTAACTTTTATTAAAATCTTAATAAAAGTAAAAAAGGCTAACCATCTTTAGTTCAAAAGCATAGTAACTAAATTGTATTTAAATCTTAACTTCTTCAAGTTCATAATCCTTTGTTATATCATTAACCCATTTTCCACTAACTACTCTCACTATGCTTACTAAAGATTTTAATATTTCATCACATTTTATAACTAAGAAAACTATGGCTACTGGAAGCTTTAATAAAAAGGCTGCAAAAAATCCACCTGGAATTGCCACAAGCCACATAAATATAATGTCATTTATTAATACAAACTTAGCATCACCGCCACCTCTTAACACTCCCATCATAAAATTTGAACCAAGTGATTGAAATATTATTATTATTGAAGTCACAGTCATTATTTGTAATGCAATCACCTTAGTTCCTTCTGAAACATTATAAAAGTTAACAATGCTACCTTTTATTAAATTTATTAAAAGGCTTGCAACAATCCCCATGATAAAGGCAAATACACCTATACTCTTTGCATACTCCTTGGCTTTTTCTTTTTTCCCTTGTCCTATGGTATTTCCTATAATAACAGCAGTTGCATTAGACATACCAAATATAAATACTGTTACAAATTGATGTGCTACTGTATTTATACTATTGGCAGCAACAACATCTGTCCCCATTCTTCCAACTACTACAGAAATCATTGATGCCCCAGTTGACCAAAGCAACTCATTAAATAAAACTGGAGAAACCACTCTTACATAATCATTTAAAATTAATTTATCAAATTTTAATAAATGCGTAAATTTCAAACAAATCTTTCTTTCATATAAAAGCATAAATATTAAAATTATTAAAAACTCTATTATTCTAGCACAAACAGTTGCAATTGCTGCCCCTTTTATACCAAGCACTGGCACTCCAAACTTTCCAAATATTAAGATCCAGTTTAATACTGCATTAACCAATAAAGATGCAGTATAAATTACCATGGATATTCTAACAGTCTTAACTGAACGAAGCATCATTATTGTACAATTTGTTATTGAGTAAAATAAATAACCAATGCTAACTATTCTTAAATAACTAACTCCTAATTCTATTACCTCTAAATCCGTTGTAAAAATCCCTATAAAATACTTAGGTAATATTAAAGCTATAAAAATAAATACCCCTGTTATGACTAAGCAAAACCTATACATTATGGCTAAAATTTTATGAATAGTTTTAACATTCCCCTTTCCCCAATACTGAGAAATCATAATATTAGATCCGCCTGCCAATCCAAATATTAAAATAGTAAGTATAAAAAATAAATTGTTAGCTATGGCTACTGCAGAAAGTTGAGTTTCCCCTAAAGCTCCAACCATCATTGTATCTACCATACTTACCATAAATGTTATTAAGTTTTGAACAGCAATAGGAAGCGCTATCCCAATTAATAACCTATAAAATTTCTTATCCCTTGTTACAAGCATAAACTTTTCCCCCTTTTAATAATTTCGATCTGTTAAGTTAAATAAACATTGCTCTTTTCAACACTTGAGAATACAATGAATTTGCTAAAAATCTACCTGTCCCTCTTAAAAATTCACTGTACATTATAGCACCCGCCCTCATGTTAAAATACATACTTTAATTTAACAATGTATTAAAAATTCCCTCCTATTGTTCACAATAAGAACAACCTATTTTAAATCTTAAGCTATTTTTCAAATTAGTGTTTATCTTACATATTAATAATCTAAAGAGCTAGCTAAAATAAATACGTACTTAAAACAGAGTCCAATCTTAAAAAGTTGTTTCTAAAAATAGAAAAAAGCCTAAAGCTTATTACTAAGCTTTAGGCCAATATTATTTAAATCAAACTAAATTTCCATTCTTAAATTTATAAATTCCCTCTTTAGTTTCTAAGAATTTTAAGGTTTCAAAATCAATAAAATCTGATGGAAGATAAGTGTATTCTATAAGCTTATTCTTTTTAAGCTTATCTGAATACTTAACAAAAGCTAATATATACACATCATTTGTTTCTGAGTTATATGTTTTATGAGGTGCATATGTATTCATATATTCAAAAGTGTCAATTACATCCATATATGCAGGTATTAATTGAACTACCTTTGGCATAAATCCACAAGAATTCTTTTAGCAACCTACTTCTTTCTAAAGCTAGTTTTGCAAAACTTAAATTTTAATCTTACTTTTTGGCTCTTTGAATTTTAACCACTTTTCCTTTTATCTTAACTTCCTTAAACTTTCTAAGAATTGAGTTTCCTTTTCCATTTAATATATCAACATATGAGAAACCATCTTGAACATCTATTATTCCAATATCATCCCCTGTTAATCCTTCTAAATGACTGAAACATCCAACAATATCAAAGGCTCTTATTTTCTTTTTCTTTCCACCATTAATATGTATTTTTACTATATCACTATGTACTTCTTTTTTAGGTTTTCTACTTTCTTTCTGCTTAAGTCTTTGATCATCTTTAAATATTTTTCTTCCACTCTTAACTTCTTCCTCACTAGGTAATGAAGCCTTTTTTATTTCATATCCAATATACTCTTCCACAGCCTCTAAGAATTTTTTCTCATAATGATTTGAAAAGGTAATAGCCTTTCCATCTTTTCCTGCTCTTCCTGTTCTTCCTATTCTATGGACATAGCTTTCCATTTCCATTGGAACTTCATAATTTATAACAAGCTCTATACTATCCACATGAATTCCTCTAGCTGCAATATCTGTACAAACTAATACCTTAAAATGCTTATCTCTAAAATTCTCCATAACTTCAATACGTTTCTTTTGATCCATATCTCCATGAAGCTCATTACAAGTTATTCCCTCTTCCTTAAGCATTTTATAAACAGATTTAACCTTATTTCTTGTGTTACAGAAAACTATGGCACTTTCTGGATGATATGCATATAAACACTTCCATAAAGCTTTAGACTTATTCTTTTCCTCTATCTCTATTACACTTTCAGAAATTCTATCCCTATTAAAGACCTTTGATTTAATCTCTAAAGAAACTGGATTTCTCATATACTCTTCACAAACTTCCTCAATCTCCTTAGGGAAAGTAGCTGAAAATAAGGCAGTTGTCTTATTTAATCTTAATTCTCCTAAAATATCTTTAATCTGGTCAATAAATCCCATAGAAAGCATTTTATCAGCTTCATCTATAACCACATAGTTTACTCCACTTAAATCTAAAGTTCCTCTTTCCATATGGTCAAATACTCTTCCTGGAGTACCAACTACCACATGAACTCTTTGCTTAAGTTCTCTAACCTGTTCATTAAAAGGTTGCTTTCCAAATATAGCCGTACATCTAACCTTTTTTAATCTACCTATATTTGATAATTCATCCTTAACCTGAATTGCCAGCTCTCTAGTTGGTGTTAAAACTAAGCATTGTACCTTTTTTTCTTCTATATCTATTTTCTCACATACAGGGATACCAAAACTTGCTGTTTTCCCACTTCCAGTCTGTGATTTAATAACTACATCCTCTCCATTTAATAATCTTGGAATTGAGGCTTCTTGTACCTCTGATGGTTTTTTATATCCTAGATTATTAAGTGCTTTTAAAATATCTTCACTTAAATTCAATTCATTAAAATTCATATATTAACTGCTACTCAAAATTAAATATTTTAAAGTAACATTCCTCCTTTTTTTATATAATAAAAACTATTTATAGTTTTCATCCCATTATACCATCAATCATAAAAAATATATAATAATAGACCATACTTTAAGAATTTAAAAATAAATCTCCCATTTAAATCAAATTCTTAAAACACAGTCTATTTTAATTTATTCCTCTATTAAACTAAAAAAATCACCTACATCCAAATAACTAGTCACACCTATTTTAGTTATATTAAACCTATTATTTATAAGGTTAAAAATAATTTGAACCATCCCTAAATTATCAACATCAGAAACCCCATTTATGGATTGTAGAATTATAAGTTCATATTTATCAAAATACATAGGTTTAACAGGATATATACTTTTCATATGAGATACTGTAATAGATTTTTCTTCCTTAAGTTTCCCATTACTATGATACAAAAGGTTTAAATAAGGTCTAGCCTTCAAAGATATATCAATTATAAACTTTTTATCTAAGTTTTCAGATTTAATAAATACTTTATAATCTTCTAAGTATTTACCTGAATACTCATATTTTGTATTAAACTCCTCTTGATTAAATATGCTTTTTAACCTTCCATCAATAAAAGCATAAACAAGCCCTATAGCTCCTCCCCCACTTCTTATCTTACTCCCTCTAATAAGTATTTCATCTAATCCATCATTATTAAAATCACCTAGAAAAAGTTGAAAATAATATCCACTATAAGGAACAGAAACCTCTAAATTCTCATTTTTATTTACTCCATAAATCTCTAATTTCACTTTATCAATAAATAAACTGTTTTGAAAAGGCTTCCTCCCAGTCAATAAAACCTTATTCTTATTAACTTTATTTTCTACATACCCTTCTTTTTCACCTAAAACCTCTCTATAAATAGAATCACTCAAAAAAATCACTCTCTATTAAATTACTACTCCCTATAGTCTATGTAAATTATTTTAAGAGTCTAACTACATTCTCAGTTGTTATTTCTAAATTTTTCTCTCCATTTTTTAAAGCCTCATCTAAGGATGAAACCCCAGTCATTATGCTAAAAATACTATTTATTCCTATGTCATAAAGACCCTCTACTCCATCTCCTAATTTTCCTGCAAAAGCTAAAGTTTTAACTCCTTCTTTTTTAGCTATGCTTGCAACTCCCATAGGCGTTTTTCCATAAATAGTTTGACTGTCTATACTTCCCTCTCCAGTAAATACAAAGTCAGCCCCCTTAATCTTTTCTTCCAATTCTGTATGTTTTATAACAATCTCTATCCCTCTTTTTAATTCTCCTCCAAGGATTAATAAAGCTGCTCCTAATCCACCTGCTGCCCCTGCTCCTTCTATATTAGAAACTTCTTTTCCTAAATCTCTTTTTATTATTGAAGCATAGTGAGATAAGTTTGAATATAACTTTTTAACCATTTCCTCTGTAGCTCCTTTTTGAGGTCCAAAGATGGCTGAAGCTCCATTTTTTCCAGCTAAAGGATTAGTAACATCACAGGCAACCTCTATTGAAATAGACTTTAATCTTTCATCTAAAGAACTTAAATCAATGCTCTCTATATTTTCTAAAGCTCCTCCTCCAAAAGAAATTTGATTTCCATCCTTATCTAGAAGTTTCCCTCCTAAGGCTTGAAGCATTCCAGCTCCTCCATCATTAGTTGCACTTCCACCAATTCCTATAACTAAATGCTTTATTCCTTCATCTAAAACCTTTTTAATTAATTCTCCTGTTCCAAAAGTTGTTGTAACTAAAGGATTTCTATCCTCTCTTTTAACAAGTTGAATACCAGAAGCACTGGCCATCTCTATAACTCCAGTTTTTCCATTTCCAAGTATTCCATAAAAAGCTTCAACCTTATTTCCTAAAGGGGCTGTAACCATGATTCCCTCTACTTTTCCACCTGTTGCATGGACTAAGGCTTCCAAAGTTCCCTCTCCACCATCTGCCATAGGAACTTTTACACACTCTGCATCATAAAAAACCTTTCTTATTCCTCTCTCCATAGCCTTACAAGCTTCCATAGATGTCATACTTTCTTTAAATGAATCTGGTGCTAATACAAACTTCATACGTATTTCCGTTGCCAAAAATCTATAAATATCTATAAATCTTGTTTGATTCCCTATTCTACGAGTCAGATTTTGAAAACTATAAATAGCAATCTACTTTCCTTTGATACAACTCTCCCAGGGCGTAAATTCGGATACAACGCATCCTACATATTAGCATTATCTTGTTAGTGATATTGTGCTAATTTATATCTTGAAAGATTTATTGAAGCATTAAAATCTCTATCTATCTTTAGTCCACAAGAACATTGATAAACTCTGTCTTTTAGCTTTAAATCTTTCTTAATAGCTCCACAACTACTACAAGTTTTTGATGATGGATAAAATCTATCTGCGACTACTAACTCAATTCCTCTAAATTTACACTTATATTCAAGTTGTCTTTTAAACTCATAGAAACCTTGTTTTCTTATAGCTTCCGATAAATGTTTATTTTTCATCATCCCTTTAACATTTAAATCTTCTATTACAACTCTGTATGGCTTGGTTTTCACTATACTTGTTGTAGTTTGATGAAGATAGTTATTTCTTATATTCGCCAATCTTCTATGTGTTTGTTGTATCTGCTTTTCAAGTTTTATAATATTTTTAGTTTTGACATACTCCTTTCCTTTTTTATTTTGTTCATACTTTCTACTTACTTGCCTTTGTAGTCTTTTTAATCTCTTTTCGATTTTTTTAACTAAATAAATTTTATTTATATTCTTATAAACTGTACCATCAGAACAGATTGCTAAATCTTTTAAACCTAAATCTATACCTAATGATACATCTGTTAGTTCTTCTTTAATTTCTTCTTGTTCTATACCTACTGAAATGTACCAATACTTATTATCGTAACTTATTCTTGGATTGCTATGCTTAACTCCAATTGGTAGTTGTTCATTGGTTTTTATCCAACCAACTTTTTCAATATTAACTAATTTTCCTTCTTTAACTTTTAACTTACAATTATCATTGTAGAAAGATTTTTTACTTTTTCGTCTGCTCTTAAATTTTGGTTTATCTGATAATCCTTTGAAGAATCTTTTATAGGCATTACAAGCATCTTTAACGGCTTGTTTAGATACGTTATTAGATACTTCATTTAACCAAGTTAGCTTATTTTTCTTTAGTTGAGTTAGTTCTTTTCTAAGAATTCCATCAGATATAAATTTGCCACCATTTTTATAATTTTCTTCTTGTTTTGCAAGTGTCCAATTATAAATAAATCTTGCAGTACCAACTGATTGCCACAATTTTTGTTCTTGTATCTCACTTGGATATAATCTAACTTTCTTCGCAAGTATCATCCTCTACTAACTCCTTAATCATTTTCTTAACCTTATTTGCCCTTTTCTCTTGAAGTCTACAACTAAATACTGTAACTATTTGAATTAAATCTTCTACTAATTCTTGTTCTTCTGTTTTTTCAGTATTATCAATGATTTCAATTGTAGTTCCATATTTTTCACAAAGATTTTCTATTAATTCATATCCAAATCTAATTAACCTATCTTTGTACAGGACTACTATTTTATCTACTTATGAATTAGTTATCATATCTATTAATTGATTTAATCCTTTTTTATTGAAGTTAATTCCACTTCCTATATCTATTATGATTTCAAATTGATAACCTTTAGTATACATATATGTTTTAACATTTTCAATTTGTCTTTCTAAGTCATCTTTTTGTTTGTGAGAACTAACTCTACAATATCCAATAGTTTTTTTATTTAACTTAGTTCTTGACTTTAAACCTAAAAATTGATTAAGTTGTTCTTGAGAATAATATCTTGTACCACCAGATGTTACATGTGATGGTTTTAATGTTCCGTTTTTGTCCTAATTCCTAAGAGTTTGAACTGTTTTACCTATTCTCCTATTGAGTAATAATTCATAATTTATCACCTCAATAAAGTTGTATCACAATCTATAAATAACAACTATATTTTTATAGGTATTTATATATTAATATTAACTGTTAGTTACCTCCTAAATTTTTCTTAATACATTTTAAATTTAAATCTAATAAAAATCTCTACTTTAGAATACCACCTATATTTACGCTTTTACAGGTCTAATATAGGTACTTATTTCTAAGACGTTCTTTTCTCCTGAAATTCAAGAATTTCTTCTATACTCATATTCTTTATTTGGTCATAATCTACTCCCTTTAAATTAAGTATCCTCATTTTTTCATATTTAAATGGTATTTTCAACGTAGCGCTAACTTTTTGATTTCCTTCAAAACTTTGTATACCTAAATCTTCTGGGAATAATCCATTTAAATATTGAAACATATCTATTTCTGGAAAAATACTAATAGCCTTCTTAATCATAGGGTAATAATTTTTTTCATATAAATAAACTGTAAATTGAATTGCTGCCATTCTAATAGATAATATTATTAACGGATACCTTTCATCACTATCTTTTCGTATCATGTGCTTAACCACTAACTTCTTATTTTTATTCATTCCAGGAATATAAAAAATATGAAGAAACATATTAGGTATTTTTTCTATATTATTATTCATTAAATATTGATTATATAAATCTAATCTTTTACATATTGATTCTGTTGCTAAAGATAATGCCATTTTTACAAAAGTCTTATACACATTGCTCGGTATAAATTTATAAGTTTTTAGCTCAAGTATAGCATTTTTATTATAAATATCAAACTTAAAGCATTTTTCGATGTTATACAACTTTTTAGATTCATTAATTTCGATTCTATCATTATTATTTATTATTTCCAATTGATTATTTTTATATTTATTCCCTCTCTTACCTTTTATATCAAATATACTTCTGATAGGAATTATAAAATTTCCTAAATCATTTTCAAGAGTACTAAAATACTGATTGCAAATATCACATTCTTCATTTGAAAAAACCCTATTATTTCCAATCAACTGTGGTATTGCATGTGCAATTTTTTTAAATTTAACCTGTACTCCTTTTCCATTAACTTCCACTTTTTCACCTTTATTTTTTTGCAAAATTTACACCTTTGATTTTCTTTTAAACCAATGTCTAACCTGTCCATTTCTTCAGTTATATTATATTCTTTTACATTATATTTTTCTAAAAGAGTCCCCATATAATCACCTCTGCAACATTATATATTGATTTTACAAAATTACAATTTAAATAATAAGACTATAATTATTATTTAATAGTACTACAGGAATATATTTTATTTCTTAAATTTATAACTATCTTTCATTAAATTTAGGTATAATAAAAAAACTGCTATTTATATAAGTAAGTGCTCTATATTACTTCTATATCTTTTACTACATCCTTTAATGATTTACCTTGTATAATCCATTTATCAGCCATATCTTCAAATGAATCAAATGAGTTATCGTCTTTATCATTTCCAGCTTCACCGGAATAATATTTACCTCTAAGTAAACAAATAACATATTCTTTATTTTTGTAATTAAATTTTATATCATCAGTTTCACTTTGATATTTTAAATCATTCAATTCCATATTTTCACTCCTTTAATATATCCTTATGATCTTTTCTTTCCTTTCCTTGACTTTTTTTCAATAGATTGAATATCTGACTTATCTGAAATTTCTAACTCATTAAACTCATTTGTACAAATCTCTTCAAGTACTATTTTTGCATAACATTCATGATAATCTAATTTTGTATGTTTAGGTAATAATTCTTTATTTATAAAAAACTTCCCACACGCCATTTTTAGTTAATAAATGATGGAGCATTATCCCATTTTACAGTAACTTTATTTTTGATTTATCAAAAAAACTTATTTTATTGTTTATCATATATACCACATATCTTGTTATATAAATTTAAATAAAAAATACAGTATATTAACTTTTTAACAATACGGTATTTCAAGTAATTTAATATATAATTTTCATTTTGTAATATATTAAAATTATTAATTAATATACTCCATTTAGCCTTCCAAAATATCAAATACTTTATTAATAGGCATACATTTAGCATATCTATCATTCCATATAAATTCATTATAATACTTATAACTTTGCTCTCCACTAAAGAAGTCATTATCAACAGTTGAATTAGCATAGCTTGGTACAATCATATTAAGTCTATATTCAAACCCACACTTTATGGTAGCATCAATACATTTATCAGTTTGAAGTCCAACAACAATTATATCTTTTTCACCCTTTTCTCTATAAATATTCTAACAATCCAGTTCCTCTAAATGAACTATTTACACTTTTCACAAAAACCTTTTCTTGTTCCATAGGCTTAAATTCTTCGTAAATTTCAAATCCATCCTTTCCTTTTGTTAAATTACTTTCTACTCCATCATCATGTACTACATATAATACCTCAATCTTATTTTTCCTTGCTACATCAATTAACCTCCTAATATTTGTAATAAATCTCTCAAAATTATGCAATTTACTATTTACCAATAATTTTTGTGTATCAACGACTAATAAAACCATTTATTTACGCCTCCATTATTATATTTGAAATATCTATTCCAAGATTTAATACATGTTTATTTAAAGTATATTCTTTATTTATTAAAAGTTCTGCTGTAACTGTAACCAATTGAGTAAATTGTCTTACATCATTAGGGTTACCAGTTATACCTATAACACCTATAACCTTCTCTCTAAATTTAAATAGTCCTATCTGTATTACCTCCGTACCATTCAATAAAAACATCCTCAATTTACACTATTAACCAGTGTAAGTTTCACCATTTAATTTCTTAATATTGAAATATCCTATTATGCTGAATATAAAACTCGGTAAAACAAACAATACCCCAATTGGAAAAATTATTAATGAAATTAAATAAAGTATTATGGTTGTTAACTCAAAGCCTCTTCTATTTTTCAAATATGCAAACAAGTTAAATACTGTTCCTATGACAACTAAAAACATATGAGGTATAGCCACAATCCCAAATAATAAGGATACTATCCTAGCTCCATCATTTTCATTTACCAAACTATCTCCACTATAATAAACAATAAAACTTATTAATATCAATGAATATATTGTACTTAATATCACAGATGCTAATAAGGCTTTTGACCTTTTCCTATTCATAAATTAACCTTTCCTAAAATCTCTTAAATTTATTTTAATAATAAGCCCTGTTTTAGATAGGTGTTGATTTTATCTAACCCATAAGACCTGCTTAAGCCTAATTGAAAATTTTAAGTTTGAATTTACACCTTAAATGAATATACTTCCTATTTAAGTTTGAATATTACAGAATAATACTATATTTCTCTTATATATATTCTTTTCTAATTAAAAAAATCCTTTTATATCTTTAAAACAAGTCACTATAAATGCTAATCGATTTTTCAAGTAAAATTTTGAAACAATACTAAAGTTAAAATTCCTAATGTAAATAAATACAAAACACTTGATTCAGATTCTATATAAAAACATTTTACTTAATAAAATAGCAAATAAGTATTATTTTTTTTAAACTACCTATTTACTATTTTAAATTTAGGCTTTGTTTTAAACTATTGTTGATTTTAGACTTCATACCTACTTAATTTCACATATAGTTTCTATTAAATATTCCAAATAGCTAAAGTAAAGAAACTCACTTTAGTCAAAAAATTTGGCTTCTTAACTCTATTATTCATCCATATTCAAATAAACTCTAAACAACTTATTAAGATAATCTTACATTTATGTCTAAAATCAACACTCTATTAAAACAGAACCTAAATTTATAAATCCTTACTAAACTTATTTTGTATTTGCTAGTTCATAAATAGCCCTGCAGAAAACCTCCATATTAATTCTTAATTCCTCAATATCTATAAACTCATCTGCCATGTGAGGATTTCCATCCATTCCTCCAATTGAAGGTCCAAAAGCCACTATATTAGGCATTACTTTTGCATATGTTCCTCCTGTTGTAGGAACTGCTTTTCCATCATTTCCTGTAACAAATTCATAAACTCTTTCTAAGGTTTTAATAAGCTTTCCCTCTCTATCCATATTAACAGAATCTAATCTTTTAAGAATTTCAATTTCTAAGTTGTTTTCTTTTGATAAAAATTCCAACTTATTATATATCTCCTCATATTTAAGTCCTACTGGATATCTTATTTGAAGTACCAATCCAATTTCATTTTCTAAAAAATACATTTTATATGGATTAATAACAAGCTTTCCTGACTCATCTTGAAACTCTAAATTACATCCCTCTCCAAAATGCTTTTCATGAAAAACCTTATTAACAAATGAAAAAAACTCTTTAACTTCTCCCTCTTCCATTTTGCTATCTGCTAATATATTGCTTAAAGAAGTTATTGCATTATCTCCCTCTTCAGGTGATTTGCCATGAGCCCCTTTCCCTTTAAATATTAAGGAAGTTTTGTCTAATCTTTCCTCTATTTTTAATGAAGGATGATTTAACCCTTTTAATTCTTCTAAATCCCACTTTTTAAATCCAATCTCTATACTACTAGGCACAATATTATTAGCAAACTCCCCCTTAATTTCAAATATTTTAGAATTTGAACCCTCTAACTTTTTACTTAACTTAATTTGTACTACTCCCTTTTCTCCATAAACTACTGGGAACTTACAATCTGGAGTAAATCCCATAACTGGTGGTTTTTCCTTATCTAAATAATACTTTATATCCTTAAATCCAGTTTCTTCATTAGTTCCAAAAATAATTCTTACATTTCTATCTAATTTTAAATCCATATCCTTTAATATCTTCAAAGCATATAAAGTTGATAATGTAGGCCCTTTATTATCTAAAACTCCCCTTCCAAATAATCTGTCACCTACTCTTGTCATATCAAAAGGAGGATAAGTCCAATTTTCCCCCTCTTTAACAACATCAATATGTCCAATTATTCCTATATAATCCTCACTTTCATGATTTCCATACTCTGCATATCCAATTGCATTTTCTATATTTTTAGTTTTAAAACCTAACTCCTCTGAAATCTTCAAAGCCTCTTCTAATGCAAGTCTTGGATTCATTCCAAAGGGTGCCTCCCTCTCTTTTTCACCCTCAAAACTAGGTATTCTAACTAATCTCCTTAAATTTTTTAAAAAATCCTCTTCATATTCTAATACTTTTTCCCTAAAATCCATATTGTCCCCCTCTTATATAAATTTTTCATAGAAAGTTAAGCTATCTCAAAATATAATAATAAAACTTACAAGTATATTCTGATAATCACTAGATTTTGCTAAGAATTTATATAGTAAGCCTAGTTAGTTACTAAGTTTTTAACTGGTGATTTTATTCTCTTTAAATAATTCTCAAGCCATTCTTCTGTGGCAACTTCATACAAGGTCTTTCCATCCTCTTTTAAATTAGTTATATAAACTGTTGGCTCCTCATTATGGGTGCAAAGAGCAAAAGTAAATTCTTTAATATTTGTCCCAACTCCCCATTGTCCTTCTTTATTCATTGCAACAACTGATAAATCTCCAGCTTCTCCTCTTCTTTCTTTCAACTTTCTATCTAAATCAATAACAACCTTATCACAAGCCTCTTGAGGAGTTAATCCTTCTTCCATAAGTCTTACTATTTCATAGGAAACACAGCCTTTCATTAAATCTTCTCCAAGACCTGTTGCTGTTGCCCCTCCTATTTTACTATCAACATAAAATCCAGATCCTATTATAGGGGAATCACCAACTCTCCCTCTCTTCTTCATAAATAATCCACTTGTTGAGGTTGCCACAGCCATTTTTCCATTTTGATCTAAAGAAACTGCCCCAATTGTATCATGGCCATCATAAGGACTTAAACCTTCTTCTAATATAAGCTTTCTCTTCTCTTCATAAAATTCTCTTGCCCTCTCAGTCAACATTTCCTTTTCTTCAAAGCCTTTGATTTTTGCATACTCATTAGCACCTTGTCCAACTAAAAAACAGTTAACTTGTCTATTACTAAGCTTTCTAGCAATTGAAACAGGGTTCGCAAAATCTTTAACTGAGGCAACAGCTCCCACATCTAAAGTATCTCCATCCATATAAGCCCCATCTAATTCAACCTCACAATGCTCATTTGGAAGTCCTCCATATCCAACTGACTTAAAAAATTCAAAGTTTTCAGCAACATTTATAACCTTCTCAACCATATCTCCAGCTTCTAACTTTCCCTCTTTTAAATCATTCTCTATTTCTTTTATGCCATCTATCCCCATTCTCCATGTGGTTATAATTCCATATTTCATAAAAAATTCCTCCTAATACCCTATATATAAAAATAACCCTTATTATATATAAATTTTTACCCTCTCATATAAACCAGTAAATATTTTTTAATAAAACTCTAAACTTCTTATTAATATGGTCATAAAGTTTCATCTAAAATCAACCCAGCTTTAAAACATAGCCTTTATTTAAAACTTTATAAAATGAAATTTTCCAATTAAAAATTAAAACTCTATTTCTTTATTAAATTTTAAAATAGTTATAATCCAAATATATCTAAAATGTTAAAATAATAATATTAACTATGAAAATAATTATATGCCGCTCCTATAATTCCTGCATTATTTTCATGCTTACAAATTTCTAATTTACATTTAACATATTTCCATGAAGGTATTTCATAAAGTTCTTTTGAGATTTTATCTAGTAAGTCTTTTCTAGCACTTATTCCTCCACCTATTAATACTTTCTCTGGATTCACTATGGAAGCTATATTATGAATAGTTCTAGCAATATTTTTATACCAATTATCTATAACCTTCCTAAGCCCTTCATCATTTTCAGCCTCCTCAAAAATCTTCTTACCTAAAACCATTGTATCCTTTGGTAAATTTTTATAATCACAATACATATTAGAAAGAGCTGTCATTGATGAATTTTGGTTAGCTGTCATATATCCCTCTTCATCCTTAGTTATCATATAACAAAACTCTCCCCCCTTAAATTCTTTTCCTCTTATTAAATTTCCATTTAGAAAAATTCCACCACCTACTCCAGTTCCAATTGTTAAACAAATAAAATCAGAACATTCACTAGCATTTCCAGTAAATTTTTCTGCAAGGGCAACACAATTTGCATCATTTTCAATAATAACAGGAATTTCTAAAACTCTCTGAAGTTTCTCTTTTAATGGGTACTTCTCTATGAATCTAAAAGCTGTACAGTTATTAACAACCCCTTTTTTATAATCAACAAAACCTGGAGTGCTTATTGAAACTCCATCAATATAATAATTTTCTTTATATTTATTAACTATATTAATTAAAGTATTTATAAATCCCTTTAGGTTGTCACTACTTGGCACCTTTTCCCCAATTTTTATAATTTCACCCAATTCATTAATTACCCCATGTTTTACATAAGTTCCACCTATATCTATAGCAACAATATTCTTCATAAATTTTCCCCCTTCTTTTCCCCACATATAGTTCTCTATTACTTAAAAATTTAGCTTTCTTTTAAATGGCATTTATTTTTGCTAGTCCTTAAGACTTACTTAAAATAAGTCCAGAATTTTCAAAAGAAATCTTAATATTTTATCTAAACCATCTCATGTCAATTATTAAAAATTTTTTAATTCCATAACATATAAAATCCTAATATTTTATCTCAACCATTTCATGTCCATTTATTTTAGGAACTTTAAATTTAACTTTTCCATTTTCTAATTTAAAATCTAATTTTTCATTTGATGGAACTAATTTAACACTTTTAACATTCTTATTAACTAAAACTTCTGTTTCTAAGTTATATAGAGGAATTATATCTTCTATAATGTCTAATCTTTGACTTCTCCTCTCTGGTATATAGTGAAGTAAGTGTAATACATATCTCTTTTCTTTTTCTTGCTCATTAAAAGTCACAATTAAGGAGCTTGGACCATTGTGTTTTACTAATCTATCTTCTAACAACATATCCACTGCATTAAGTAAAAGTTTTTTACACCATATTGAGCCATAGTTATTATATTGAGTAAAAATTTTATGGGCAAAGTAAACTGACTTTTCAGTTTTTATTATTGCAGGTCCATAAACCTTTCCACTACTTGGTGAATGTTGATGAGAACAAAAATGTTCAGGAGTTCTATTAAAATAAGATTCTACTATATTTGATAAAACCTCTCCTCCCTCTTCTGCTTCTACCTTAAGTGAGTCTTCATACATTACATACTCTGTATTGTATAACCCTTTTCCAATCTTTCCTTCTGGAACTATAAAACTTGGAGTAAATTCCCCTAATTTTTCATATTTAAACTTTAATAATGGAAGATTAAATTCTTTTTTCTCCTTATCTAAAGCAGCTTCATTAACAACAATTATTTTTCCACCCTTAGATACAAAGTCTTCTATTTTCTTTCTAAATTCATCATTAACAGGAATTCTTTCTGGAAGTATTAATAACTTGTACTTATAAAAATCCATAGTACTATCTATAACATCAAACTGTAGTGAAGCTTCCTGAAGCATTCTTACTGCGCCAATAATACATTCTTGAAGTTTAAAAGGTCTTTCTTCGTTGTAGTTTATAAATTCCTCAGTTGTGAATAATCCTATTTCACAAATTGCTTTAGCCTCTTCACACCAAGGTTCTTTTGCTTCCACTTGACTATAAACCTTGCCTATTAAATCATAAACATACTTAGATATTTTTCCATTTGGTTCTAACTGATCTCCTATTGAACACTTAGTATTTTGAGCCAACATATGGAAACACTCATACTCTAAGGCAGCTTGATTTTTAAATGAATGAAAATCTCCCCAGTAAGTATGGAATTTACCTGTCATACCCATACAATCTTTTCCTAAGTTTCTAGCATATCTAACAGTTATAGGGAAATGCATATATCCCCATCCCCCACTTGGAAGTGACTCTATTTCTATGTGGCTATAACAATCCAATGAATTTTTTAAACTAGGTGAAATATGTGATCCATTATAAAAAATACCTACATTAGGATTTATATCATGAATAAAATCACTCATTTCCTTTTTAAAATCATCTAACATACACTGATAAAACTTTAGTCTTTCCCCTTTAAGGGTGTAATCTATGCCCTTTTCTCCCATTGATTTTATACAATTTTTACAAGCACAAGGCATAAGCATTAATATATCAAAAAATAATCCATCAGCCTCTTTAAAATTCTCTAATATATCTCTTACATTATTCTTTAAAAACTCTCTATAGGGACTATTTACACAAAGGAATTCATAAAATCCTGCTTTTCCTCCTTCTCCCCTTAAAACATTTCCTTCTAAATCTCTACAAGCCCACTCTGGATGCTCTCTATAAGTGAATTCATCCCATTGAATAGTTAAGTATATTGGACATTTTATATTCCTTTCATGACAAGCTTCTATTTGCTCATTCAAAAGATTTTTATTTACTAAGTTAGGATGTACTCTCTCAGGATTAACCTTTGAATCATAATATAAATATCCATGATGACATCTAGCAAAACAGGTTACTGAATTTACCCTTGCTTTCTCAAGAATATTCCCAAACTCATCCTTATTAAAATCCTTTCCAATTTCATCAATTAATCCACTAGTATGAAAATCTAAATGCACTTGTCTACTTCTTATTTTATAACTCATAAATTCTCCTCCTAAATCCACATTCCGAAGTTCATTTTTCACTTTCAACTAACTTGGGCATAAAGCCACGAGGTTTTATACCCTCAATCTATAAATTTTCATATTATAAAATAAAAAAATCATTTCTTTAATCTTACTTTTATGTTATCATTTACATAAAAGTAAAAAAATGGATTTATTTTGTATTTTTGTATTATTTTTAGCTTAAAAAATTTAAAGAAAGCTTTACAGAATAAAAGATAGAAATTTAGAAAGGATATTTTAAATGAATGATAATCAACTAATTAAAACAAAAAATATTATAACTTGCTCAAAAGAAGAAAATAAAAACATCAATACTTCTTCAGAAAATAATCTTTTAATATGCAATATAAAAAAATTTATAGATGAAAACTATGCCTCTAATAGTCTTACTTTAAAATATATATCAGATAATTTTCATATTAATTCGTGCCATTTAAGTTCAACCTTTAAAAAAGTTACTTCTGAAACATTAATTGAATATATAACTAAAAAAAGAATAAATGAAGCAAAAAAACTTTTATTAAATACAGACTTAAAAATTAGTGATATTTCAGAAAAGGTAGGATATTTAGACTGCTACTACTTCAGTAGACTTTTTAAAAAATATGTTGGGATTTCCCCACTTAAATTTAAACAGCTTAATTATAATACTCATTAAAAAGCTTTATAAGTATTAAAACCAAAATAAAAATCCACCAGCTAAGCTGGTGGTATTTATTAAGCCTCATAAGGGCATATTACTTTCATATCATAATAAATTTATATAAATCTACTTTAAATCATATTTTAATTTTACTTTTAAAGTATGAACTTCAAATGGTCTAAACTCTAGGTTCATAGTTTCCTTATTTAACTCTTCTTCAATTTCATCTTCTATTAAATTAACCAATTTTGCTGATTCATATGGAATATTTAAGTTAATTTTCCCCTTAGCATCTTCTCCATGACACTCATATAGTCTTATAATCATGTCATCTCCATCTTCAGATTTCTTAACTGTATCAATTATTACATTTTCACAATCAATTGTAACTATTGATTCCTTAACTAGGTTTTCACCTAGATTTTCACTATATATAACCTGAATTGGTGCATTTACTTCATGAGCCTCATGAACTACTTTTCCTTCAATATAATCACCTTTATGTGGGAATAGGCAGTAAGTAAATTCATGCTCTCCTCTATCAGCCTCTGGATCTGGATATCCTGGACTTCTTAAAAGATTTAAGTCAATCTTACTTTCTGAAACATTATGACCATACTTAGAATCATTTATTAATGAAACTCCATAATCTCTCTGTGATAAATCTATCCATCTTTGAGCACAGATTTCTCCCTTAGCCATATCCCATGAAGTATTACCATGAGTAGGTCTCTTTATTGTTCCAAACTGTATTTCACAATTTGCTTCCCTAGTATAGACATTTGTATTAAATGATGTTCTAAGCATCTTTCCATTTTCTTGCCAGTCTACATTAGTCTTAAAATCAATCCTCTTACTTCCTTCTAAAATACTTATTTCTTGAACTAAAGTAGAATTTCCATACTTGTAGCTCTGTTTAATAGTAGCCTTTGGTCCATTAACTAAAACTTCTGACTTTACTAACTCAAATATTTGAGATGCTCTATCTTCATAGACACCTGAGAAGTCCCAAGCATCTCCATTATCTTCATAAACTCTTAATTCATTTCCTTTATTATCTCTTAAAACTTCCCTATTTAATTCCTTATCAAAAACTCTTGAAATCGTTCCATTTTCATTAAACTCAACCTTAATCAAACTATTTTCTAAGTTGTTCTCTGAAACCTTTAAAGTTGAAACTTCACAATATGGAGAAACCTCTTCTTTTTTAATAATTTCTCCACTTAAGGATTTAACTTTAACTCTTGTCCATCTATCATAAAGCTTAATCCATTGTTCTCTATTCCATGATAAGGAGTTAATTAATATAGCTCCCTCTTCTTTTTTATCTTTACTTTCTAATATATCTCTATATAACTTTTCAGTCATTCTTAAGACCTTAGCAAGCATTTTCTCATAAGCTTCTACTGACTCATCATATACTCTTCCTATTGATGAACCTGGTAAAATATCATGGAATTGATATAAAAGAACCTCTTTCCAAATCTTATCTATTTCTTCTTTTGGATATTTAGCTTTTCCTAAAATTTCAGCTTGCATAGCTGCAAGTTCTAAGTTTTTAAGAGCTATCTCCATCTTTCTATTATATTTTTTATTTTTACCATGTGTTGTATAAGTTCCTTGATGTTTTTCTAAATATAACTCTCCACTCCACACACTATATTTATCCATATCTTTTTCTATTCTCTTAAAGAATTTACTGGAAACTTCTTGTTTAACAGGTGCTAGTCCACTTATATTTTTTTCTCTTCTTAATCTTTCTAAGTGTTCTTCTCCTGGACCACCACCTCCATCACCAATTCCAAATAACATTAAGCATTGATCTGACAATCCCTTATCTAAGAAGTCTTTCTCAGATTTAAAGACTGCCCTTGGTGCTGCAGAACTATTATAAGTCCCCTCTGGTGGCATATGAGATAAAACTCTACTTCCATCTAAACCTTCCCAAAGGAATGTATGATGAGGGAATTTATTATGATTATTCCATGATAACTTAATTGTCATAAAATAATCTACTCCACTCTTTTTAAGAATTTGAGGAAGAGCTGCTGAATATCCAAATACATCTGGAAGCCATAAAGTATCCATCTCCTTTTTGAATTCTTCTCTAAAATATCTCTTTCCATATAATAATTGTCTAACTAAAGATTCTCCTGATGGAACATTAGTATCTGGCTCAACCCACATACCTCCTTGTGCTTCCCATCTTCCTTCTTCAATTTTCTCTTTAATTTTCATATATAAATCTGGATAATATTCCTTCATCCACTCATAAAGCTGAGGTTGGCTTGCACCAAATACATACTCAGGATATTTCTCCATATTAGCTAAAACTGTTGAATAGGTTCTAGCTCCTTTTCTTATAGTTTCTCTTATTGGCCATAACCAAGCTAAATCTATGTGAGCATGTCCAATTGCAGAAATTGAAAGTGAAGGATCTCCTCCTTTTTTATCTAATTCTCTCTTTAATATTTCTCTAGCTTTTTTAACCTCTTCTTTATTTAAGATTGTAACTTCTTGCTGAGTAACAACTCCATCCTTTAAAAAGTCACATCCACTCATTCCTGTTTTAATACTTAAAACCTTTGATGCCTCATATAAAGCATTTAAAATTGTATGATACCTTGCACTATTCTCTGGAAGTTGATTCATAAGTTCATGTAATACCTCTATATCATAATAAAGAGCCTTTACTTCCTCATTACAAGTTGCAATATATGCCTCTTTTATAACTCCATTATCTCTATATTTTCCAAACAAATCGTTACATCCACAATCTGCCCATATATCTATACTTTCTCCTCCCTTAGCTTTTTCAAACATAGGAACTTCCCTCTTACCAGGCATTCCTAAACTTAAATCAAACTCTGAATTTAAAGTAGTAAGTCCTCTAACTGGTGCCCCCTTTTCATCTACTATAAAAGCCTCTCCACTTATATCTATTAAAAGAACAATCTTTTCACCTTCACAACTTGGTGGCACTTCCCCTTTAAAATTAAACCATCCACAGTCCCAAAGTTCTCCCCAAGACTCTTCTATATTTCCTCTTTTATATTCTCCACTTAATCTATTTTCATAACTTACAGGCTCCTTAGTTAGGTACATATCTATATCTAATGGTGCCACAACACTATATATTGCCTTTTCTAGCTTTTCACATAAACCGTTTACAATATTTTTATATTCATTTATCTGAAATAACATCTTTTCACTCCTTAGTAAATTTAAACTCCTAAACTAAATCTTACATAATAAATCCTCACTAATTTCAAATTTAAAGTTATCTTAATAAACCACTCTAAACTTATAAAAACTATTATAAGTTCTAAAATTCCTTAAACTTTATTTTAAAATTAGCTTAATAAACTAGATAATTTCGAATAATTCCTTTTAAAACCTATGCTACTAGAACTCCTTCAACTACCCATTAAGTGATAATTTTGAAGAACTCCTTTTAAAACTTCTTTTTCAAGAAATAACCAAACTAAAAAATTTATTTTTAAGATTTATCAGTATTCCATACTCTAAAGATATATCATGAGAGATTGTGTGTAAAGTGGATAAATATTAGTTTTATGTGTCAAATTTTTAATATTTAACTTAATTAAAAATATAATACCTCTTAAAATTTTAAAAGTCAGAAGTATTTTTTATATAACAAAAACACTTCTGACCTTTAGGTCAAAATAGACCTATTAATTTATTTAAAAAGAAGTTTTATTATGCCTTATTTAGACTAATTGCGGAAGAAGTTAAATGCTTAATAAAATCTTCTTAATAAATCATAATATAATTTAATTTTTCCCCTTTTTAAGTTTTATATTCTAAAAATTATATTTTAATTTTTAGCTAAACAAAATTATAAAGGCTCTCCTTTTTCACTTAATATTGGTATATAATAAATTTATAATATTCTATACTCTAATTTAAATAAAAATTATAATTAGGAGATGATTTTAATGATTAAACACATAGTTATGTGGAAATTACAAGATGAAGTTCAAGGGAAAACAAAGGCTGAAAATGCTAAGATAATAAAAGAATCTTTAGAAGGATTAAAAGACAAAGTAGAAACCTTAATAGATATAGAAGTTGGAATAAACTTAAATAAATCAGAGCAAGCTTATGATGTAGTTCTTTACTCAACCTTTAATAGCTTAGAAGGTTTAGAAAAATATCAAAAACATCCTGAACATCTTAAAGTAGCTACTTTTGTAAGAAGTGTAGTGAAATCAAGAGTTGTTGTTGACTATGAAGCTTAATTAATTAAAAAACATCAAAAAACTATCCCACTTCTATAAGTGATAAGTAGTTTAAAACATATTTAATTAATATGAAGTTTAATTTTTAGTTTTTAACTAAATAAAAGCACCAAGAATTTGATATATATCAAATTCTTGGTGCTTTTTTATATTAAGATAAACATTTAACCTTTATTTATATTTAAGTTTACAAACTTATTAGCTTGCCATACTTTTAGTCTTCATTTCTCTCTCTTTTTTAAGAGCTTTAAGTCTTTTTTCTTCTCCTATTGCTACAACTAGAAGTAATATAACCCCTATTATAAGTGCTCCATAAAATACTACGAAAACGTCATTCCAACCATGTAGGTTGAATCCAAATAATGTGATACCAGTTGATTTAGGGTCGGCTATTTTTGCAAGTGCAACCTTAGCTGTTGAATCTCCAAATAAGTATCCAAATGTTCCACTTAATCCATTAGTTACTGTGGTTGCTTTCTTAGGGGAGAATCCAACAATAGATATACCAATTAAAAGTTGTGGTCCAAATATTAATGCTCCTAAGAAAAATAATGATGTATTTACCATTACAACACTAGTTGCATATCTATATCCAAGCACAGCGAAGGCTGTTATTCCTAAACAAAAAGCTGCAAGAATAGCTCTTCTTCCTTTTAATAGGTCTGATACATATCCCCAAGTCATACTTCCTAAAAGTGCTCCCATTTCAAAATAGAATATTGTATCAACTGCATCTGTCATATTAAATCCTAAATGTTCTGTAACATAAAGTGGTGCCCAGTTATCTATACCTATACGTACTATATAAACAAAAACGTTAGCTACACAAAGTATCCAAATCCATGGATTTTTTAAAACATATTTTTTAAATATTTCAAATTTACTCATAGATTCACTTTCTATATTATCATTTGCTACTGGCTCGTCGAATATTTCCTCAACTCTATTCCATCCTAATTCTTCTGGTTCATCTTTACCAAAGAACATAAATCCTATTCCAACAAAAAGTGTTATAATTGCTGGAAATATAAACATTCCTGCAACATTTCCATGGAAGAAAGTGTTAGCTCCCCATAATGCTAAGATTCCAGCAATTGCTCCACCTATATTGTGAGACATATTCCAAAATCCTAAGTATCTACCTCTTTTAATAGTTGGTGTCCATCTTGATATTGTTGAATATGCTGAAGGACCACCTGGTGCTTGGAAGAATCCACTTAATCCCCATAATAATAATATAATTCCTGAAGGTTGTTTTCCATGTAATAATAAAAGTCCTATTATTAATACCATAGTAGCAGACATTGCTAGTAAAAATGAAACTATACGTTTTGCATTTCTACCATCAATAAGGTATCCTAATAAAGTTTTACCTATGGCATATGTAATTGAAAATCCAAATCCTATATATCCAAGTTCAGATGTAGTATATCCTAATTGCTCTTTTAAAAGTGGTTGAGCTGCTTTGAAGTTATTTCTTATTAAATACATACAAGCATAAACTACAAAAACTACTAAAAAAGCTTTTAGGAATTCCTTAAACCAGCTTTTTCTTTGTTGTTCCATAGGAACAGTGGCTGGTTTCTTTTTAAGTGCAAAAAAGTTACCTATTGCATTCATTATTATTCCTCCTGTTTAATTTTTTCGATCTGTTAAGTTAAATAAACATATAATCAATTTTAAAAACTATTAAACGTTTTCTAAATCAGATTACTATTAAAGTATAAAACAGAATATAAACAAAACAATCTCTTAAATGTTTCATAAATGTAACATTTAAGAGATTGTTGTTTTTCCATATATATATTTTTTTATTTTTGTTTTAAAGCATTTTTTACTATTGACTTATAACCTGAATATGTTGCGTAAAAATATCCACCATATACAATTACCATTATTAATACAGTTATTAAAGATGAACTAACTATATCTACTTTATTAATTTTTGATACAAACTCATTAATAACTTTTATTGCTACCACTGAATGAACTAAAGCAATAACTAAAGGTAATCCAAAGTATATACTTACTTGAGTAAATATTGATTTATTTATCATTTTCTGAGGAACACCAATTCTTCTTAAAGATTTGTATCTTTCAACACTATCACTACCATCTGATAATTGTTGAAGAGCTAATACTGCTGTACTTGATATTAGGAATATTATTCCTAAGTATATAACTAAGAACAAAATTAAACTAGACATAACATTACTTTTCTCATATATCATTGATCTAGTATATCCACTTACATAGCCAATTTTTTCTGTATCTAGCTTACCTGATATATATTTTTCAAATATATTTTCTACCCTTTCATTTTCAACCTTTTTATCTTTACCATAGTTTATATTAACTTTACTTGATATTTTTTCTAAGTTAGTAACCACATTATCTGGAACTATTAAAGTTAAATCATTACTTTTCATACCTGAACTTTCAAGAGATCCTGTAATAACTTTATCTTTTCCAATTAGACTAGAATTAGCAACTTTATATTTTTTATTATTTATAGTTATCTCACTTTTTTTCTCTACTATAGATTTTAAAACTGGTATCACCTTATCAGAATTACTAGAAAGTAAAATTTCATTATTATTTAAATTAATTTCCTTTTCACCTTTTAAATTTCTAATTTTATTATATGAAGTTATATCTATTGTAGTTATACCATATCTATGCCCTGAATTTTTATTAACCTTCTTTGTGTCATTAATATTATCATTAAATACATTATAAAAATCTGTATCTTTTAGTTCGTATTCATTATAATATACAACTTTATCACTAGAATTAAATTTAAAGCCTGCTAAATTTAAAGATTCCTTAACACTCGTTACCTTACTATTATTATCTATATATAATGTAGCTGAAGCATCAAAAGGAGTTGTTTCTTCTAAATCGCTTGATAATGCATTTTTAAAACTTAAACCAGTTGATAATACACTTATTGTCAAAAATAACATAAGACATATTACAGTCATAGATACAAAGTTTGTATTTATTTTATTATTTATTTGTCTTAATACAAAGACATTTAAGTTTTTTAAATAAATATTTTTATTTTTTTGAACCATATAAAGAGTAAATCCTGCTAAACTAAATATTAATAGCAACGTTCCTAATATACCTAAAATAATTGTAACCCAAAAAGTTTTTAAATCAGGTCTTAACCCTATTTTTATAACTACAAAATAAGCTGCTGCTAAAAGAATTAAAGACATTAAAAATATAGAAAATATTATGATAGGATTTTTAACCTTAATATTTTCACTTTTCTTATTAGCATTTAACATATCTATAAGTTTATATTTTGAAATTACAATTGAGTTAAAAATCATTACTAAAACAAATATTATTCCAAAATATTCCATAGTCTTAACCATAGCCCCCATAGAGAATAAGAATTTATAGTTACTTAAAGGAATTTCAAATAATTTTGCTGAAAAAGCTGATATACCTTGTGAAACAATTATTCCAATTCCAAGTCCAACAAGTAAAGAGATAATTCCAACTAAAATTGTTTCATATGTAAGTATTTTCGAAATTTTATTTTTTCCCATACCTAAAGTCATATAAAGACCTAATTCTTTTTTACGCTTTTTAACTAGAAAGTTATTAGCATAAACTATTAGTCCTCCTAAAATAAATGATATGAAAACTGACACTCCAGATATAATGCTTTGTAAAAACTTAATATATTCAGCTTGATTTTTTCCCATTTCAAGAAATGCTTTTTGATCTCCTATAGAATTAAAAGCATAGAATATACATACGCCTAATGTAAGTGTAAGAAAGTAAATTGAATAATCCTTAAAGCTTTTTCTAACATTACCTAATGCAATTTTAAAATACATCCCTATTATCACCTCCAAGAAGTGTTATAACTTCAATTATTCTATCAAAAAATTCTTTTCTTGAATCTGTTCCCCTTATTAACTCATTAAATATTTTCCCATCCTTTATAAATAAGATTCTATGTGCATAACTTGCTGTAAAGGCATCATGAGTAACCATAAGTATTGTCGCTTCTAATTCTTTGTTTAATTTTTCAAAAGAATCTAAAAGCATCCTAGCTGCCTTTGAATCTAAAGCCCCAGTTGGTTCGTCTGCTAATATTAAGGCTGGATTTGTAACTATGGCCCTGGCAGATGCTACCCTTTGCTTTTGTCCTCCTGATATTTGATATGGAAATTTATTCAATATCTCTTTGATCCCTAAATTATCAGCAACTTTATTTATAAGTTTATCTATCTCACTTGCTTTTCTTCCTTGAATTGTTAAAGCTAAAGCTATATTTTCATAAGCTGTTAAAGTATCTAAAAGATTAAAATCTTGAAATATAAATCCAAGTTCATCTCTTCTAAACTTCTCTAAATTCTTAGATTTAAGCTTTGTTATATCTTGTTCATTAATTATAATATTCCCTGTTGTAACAGTATCAATTGTTGATATACAATTTAATAATGTTGTCTTTCCACTTCCAGAGGGACCCATAATCCCAACAAACTCTCCCTTACCAACCTTAAAACTAATATTATCAATTGCTTTTGTTATATTATCCTTATTTCCATAATATTTTTCTATATTTTCAACATTTAAAACATTTTTCATATCTTGTTCCTCCTCTTTTCATCTTACAAACTTATTTTATCCCCAATATTAAATTTCACATATTTATTTATCTTTCACTTATATTACAAATTTGTAAGATTAAAAGCATTTTATTATTTATCTCTGTTTTAGTTTAGTATTAATTTAAAGAAAAAACTAATTTATTTAAATAATAATATAAAAAAACTAGATTTATAATCTTAAAACCTATATAAATAGGGCTTAATCTTATAAATCTAGTTTATTATGTAATAAATATTAATAAATTTATTTATTTAGCTAATAAAGCATTTCCTATTGGAAATATTAAATTAACTTCCGTTCCATTATTCTCTTTTGAATAAAGTTTTAATCCAAGCCCTAATTTATCACAAAGTTTTTTACAAAGATAAAGTCCTATCCCTGTTGATTTTGAAAACTTTCTTCCATTATCTCCTGTAAATCCTTTTTCAAAAACTCTTCCTAAATCCTTTTTTGCTATTCCTACTCCATTATCTTTTATGTTTAAAATTATACTATTTTTATTTTTAAAACTTGAAATGCTTATCTTTCCCCCTACTTTAGTATATTTTATAGCATTATTTAAAATTTGACCAATTATAAACTCAACCCATTTTTCATCACTATAAGCTAAATAATTTAAATCACCTAATTCTAAAGATATTCTTTTATTTATAAAATCCCTAGAATTTCTCTTCACTACATTCTTAATGGATTTTTCTAAAGAAAATTCTCTTATTAAATAATCTTTGCTCACATCATTACTTCGTGCATAATATAATACTTGATCTATATATTCTTCAATTTTTTTAATCTCTCTTTTAATACTAAATGTAATTTCACTTTCATTATTTTCTAGTATTAGATTTATTGATGATATAGGCGTCTTTATTTCATGAACCCATGTTTCTATGTATTCTCTGTACTCTTTTTCTTTCATTTTATATGTTTTAACATGCTCATGCATATCCTTATCAGTTTCCTTTAAAACTTCATAAAGAAATTCTCCATTATAAAAGTTTGGCTCATCTATAAGTTCTGGCAGTAAATACTTTCTATCTAATCCATCTAAAACAGAAATTATATTATCATAGTATTTTTTGCTTTTAAAAAAATCTAATATTATATAAAAAGTAATAGGGAAAAACCATATACACCCAACTAGAAATATTATTAAACTTCCAACTTTACCCAAATGTAAAATTTCAGATATTGTTATAAATATGATTAAATTAACTGTTAAAAATAAAAACTTATCTTTAAAATATTCTTTTATTTTCATGGAATTATATACCCCAATCCTCTTTTAGTTTCTATAACTTCTTTCATACCAACTTCCTCAAGCTTCTTTCTAAGTCTAGTCATATTAACAGATAGAGTATTATCATCTACAAAAATATCTGAATTCCACATATAATCCATTAAATCTTCCCTAGAAACAATCTTTCCTCTACTCTTTAAAAGACAAACTAATATTTTAAATTCATTTTTAGTAAGTTCCTCTTCTTTTTCTTTACAGGAAATTTTTCCATTAGATAGATTAAGTTTTAAATCATCATAAGTTAAAATATCCTGATCTGATAAAGAATATGTTCTTCTTAAAATAGAACCTATTCTAGCTAATAAAACTTGAGTATTATAAGGTTTTGTTATAAAATCATCAGCGCCTAAATTCATGCTCATGATTTCATCCATATCACTATCTCTACTTGTAACTATTATTATAGGCACATTTGAATATTTTCTAATCTCTCTACAAATATGATACCCATCAAAATAAGGAAGATTTATATCTAAAAGTATTAAATCGGCATTGTTTTCTTTTATGAAGTCTAATATATTTTCAAAATCAGTTGGCGCCAAAACTCCATATCCATATCTTTCTAAAAGTTTTGTAAGCTCTTCTCTTATAGTTTCTGTATCCTCAATAATAAGAATTCTCTTCATTTAAAATCAACTCCTATTTATTATTTAATTCTCTTTAAGTTTAGAATACCATAATAAACAGCAATTTAAAACTTGACAAAATTCTGTATTCTTTTCTAACTTATGTAATCTAATTTAAAGCTACATATATTTTATACACTTTAACTCTATAAATTAAGAAAGCTATACTTCCTTTCATTATATTAGATAAAGCTATACTAAACCACACTCCATTTATTCCAAAAAATTCAACTAAAATTAATGCCATAGGAATTCTCATAATAGTAAATGTTATGCTTATTATTGAAGGAATCTTTGGAAGTCCCAATCCTGAGAACACTCCATTTGATATCATCTCACAACTACTGAATATCTGAACCATCCCTAAAACCCTTAAATAACTCACTCCAATTTCAATTGTTGATTGATCCTTAACAAAAATACCCACTAATTGATTTGGAATAAAAATAAATAAAGAGGATATTAAAAGTGAATAGATTCCGCCTAAAAGCAAAGCTGTCTTATATCCATCATTAACTCTCTTAAACTTCTTAGCTCCAAAGTTTTGCCCTGTAAATCCTGAAATTGCTCCATTTAAACCTCCAATTACCATAAAACTTACAGACTCTATTTGAAGTCCTATCTTCTGAGCCGCAATTGCATCTGCTCCAAAACTTGCTATTATTCTAGCTAAAATTATATTAACCACTGTAAATAAAATTCTTTGTGAAGCCATTGGAAAACCAAGTCTTGCAATCTCTTTTATTTTTTCAAAATCTAATTTTCTCTTTAAATCAATCTTAAATAATTCCTTTCCATTATATAAATATAAACAAAATATAACCACATTAGAAATCAATGTAGCAAAAGCTGCCCCAAATACCCCTAATTTAAATACATAAATAAGTATTGGATCTAAAATTATATTTATAATGATACCTATTGCACTAATTTTTAATGCTAATTTATTATTCCCAAAACTAGCCAAAATTCTAATAAACATATAATTAAAGAAAGTAAAAAATAAAACTGGTGCACTTACTGCTAAATATATATATGAATCTCTATAAACAACCTTATCATGTATATTTAAAAATCCAATAAAATATTTACCAAATAAAACAAGAATTATTGCATAAACAATTCCTATTATAAAATTCATAAAAAGCCCACTTTTTATGTATTCATAAGTAGCATCATCATTTTTTCTACCTACTTCATGAGAAACCTTTATTCCCGTTCCAGTTACAACTAAGGCATTTATTGAATATCCAAGTCCTAAAAAGAAACTTGAGGAACCAATACTTGCAACAGCACTGCTACCAAGGCCACCAACCCAGAACATATCAATAAGTCCATAAGCAAATTGAAGTAGAGAACTTCCCATAATAGGTAAAGCTAGGTTTGTAAGTACCAAAAGAACCTTTCCTTTTGTTAAATCTATCTTCTTCATACAATTTTCTCCTATAAACATATAAGCTTTTCATTAAGTTAATGTTTATTTTATATAGCCCTTAAGACCTAATTAATTTCACAGAGAGTTTCTATTGAATATTCCAAGAATAATAGCTAAGGATTAAGTGAAAGTCCAAATTTTTAATTTGGCATCTTGAACTTATGCAATGGAACTTTAGTGAATTTGTATTCCTTAAAAATAAAGGTCAAACAACTTCTCTTCTTAACGATATTATTATTCCATATTCAATGAAACTCTAAACTGCTTATTAAGATAGCCTTACAGTTCTATCTAAAATAAACACTAATAAAAGACTATATACTCTTTAAATCTTATTAAAATTTAAAAATCCAATTAAATTTTTCCACTTTTTATGCGTTCAACTAAATTTTCAACTTTTTCTTTTATTTTATCTCTTGTATATATAAACTCCTCATCACTTTTTCCACTTGGATCATCTAACCCCCAGTCTTCTCTATATTTACAAGGTAGTGTTGGGCACTGAACATTGCATCCCATAGTTATTAAAATATCAACCTCTGGAATTTCATTTAAAAGTTTAGGTTTTTGAGTTAATTCCATATCAACTCCAATTTCTTTCATTATTCTAACAGCATCTTGATTTATTTTATCTCTTTTTTCAGTACCTGCTGAATAACTCTCAAAAATATTTAATCCCAACAACTTTCCAAAGGCCTCAGCCATCTGTGATCTACAAGAGTTATGCACACATACAAATGCAACTTTTTTCATAATTAAAATCCTCCTAATTTCCTATCCCACTTCATAAAATATTATTTCCCATTAGTTATTAACTCCATAAAAGAAATAACAACTTTATTTGCTTCATTTAAATTTAAACTATAATAACTCCAAGTTCCTTCTCTTCTGCAACTAACTAACCCACACTCACTTAAAATCTTCATATGATGTGATAATGTTGATTGTGAAATATCGAAACTCTTCAATATTTCACAGACACATTTTTCTCCACTTGATAATAAATTTATTATCATCAATCTGTTAGAATCAGCTAAAGCCTTGAAAACCTTTGAACTTTTCTCAAATATATCTTCCATAATCAAATTCACACTCCAACTTAAAATCAAACTTTATACACTCATTATATTTATATAAATTGATATTTGTCAATATAACCTCTGCATGATACATATAAAAACCATTGAACAATATATTAAAACTTTCATCCCCAAACTAAATAATTATAAAAACTTAAAAAGGTTAGGTAAAAATTTCACCTAACCTCTTAAACTTTTATTTAAACTTATATAATTTTAGAATAACTGGAAATTAAAGAAATAATTAGACTACTATTTCGTAACAACCTAATAGACTCAATAAACACAAATAGACTATGTTAAAAATACGTTTTAGCAAAGTTTCTTATATTTTTAAGTTTTATTTTCCTTTAGAAATTCTTAAAAGTTCTTTTATGTATTCTTTTTTCATATATGGTAATTCTATTTCTTCTGATACTTCACTATAATAATCAATGGTTATTTTTCCTACACCATTTCTAACTTGTATTGGATTTGTTTTGAATAAGACTGCTTGTATATCTTTTCCTTTTAAAATATAAATTGTTTTAAAAAAACCACCCTTTATTGCTTTAACCAGTTTTTCTCCAAATTTTAATCCTAAATTTCTTCCTTTTAAAATAGCATTAGGTATTATTACAATACTTATTAAATTTATCATGAAAATCCAGCTAATCTTGAAGATTAAATAAGCTATTACAGATATTATAAATACAATTAAACAAGGTTTAATTACCATAACTAGCTTTCCACAATTTATTCTATTAACCTCTTCATCAAAAACCCATTCTGGCGTAAATTCCTTTAAAATATCTTGAGTTTCTTCCTTAGATGCTATGGGATACATTATTATCTTTTCATTTCCACTTCCAGAATAACCTTTTATAACTACGTTTATCTCACACCTTTTTAAAAGCTGCCTTAATGGATTTGATTTTATTTTTATTAATTTTATATTATTTTCTTTAAATGAAAACTCCTTAGTACTGAAAAAACCATAATTAATCTTTATATTATCCCTTTCTTTCCTTAAAGTAAAATTATAATACTTAATAAAATAATATATACTAACGATCACCTTTAATGTAATTAATAAAATTAAAGCCCCTATAATTATTAAAACTAAAGAAAATCCATTTAATATATTTTCAATATCTCCTCCAAAGAAATTATTTAAATAATCTTCACTTATAAAATTTTTCATCTTATTTCTAAAATTCTCTAAAAAAACTATTGCTACAAATAAATTAAAGCTAGTAAATCCATAAAGAATTAATTCCTTAGTACTTACTTTTTTCTCTTTTAAAACACAATCTTTATCTTTCCCTTTATTTAAAGAATCAACTTCATTTAAATTTGAAGACATGTGACTAATTTGGCTACTTTTCTCATCCTGACTATTATATTCATCATATACTTTTAGTTGGCTCCTACCTTCTTCAGTATTTATTTTATTAATAGTTTCTAAATTAATTTCATTGTTTAATTTATTCTTTTCTCCTAAAGCAAAGTTCTTTAACAATTTTATTTGTTCATCATTTAGTAGTAATTCTATATCTTCAATTTCTAATTTCTTTGAGGGACTCTCTATTTTAACCTTTTTATACCCTAAAATTTTCTCTATTAAATTTTGAGATAAATCCATTGATTTAAAGCTTTTTTCTGGTATTATTAATATTTCTTTTGAAAGTACTCCTCTGTAATATCTAGCTTCATTTTCCTCTAAAACCAAATACTCATAATTCCACTTTAATATTACATATAATATTTCTAAAGTTATAATCAAAAAGACTACTAATAAAAACCATCTTTTAAAAAAAGCTATTCCTACTAACAAGAAAGCTAAATTGCTTATTATTGATTTAACAGTAATATAGGTTGTCCCCTTCCAATTATTTTTTATCTTTTTATAGTTAGATTTTAAGCTTTTCTCTTCATAATTAGATTGATTCTCTTTAATTTTTAATTTTTCACTCATAATTATTTATAAAGCTCCTCTCTAACATTTTCATTTATTTTCTTCCTTAAAAATTCTCTTATTTTTTCAACTTCTTCCTTATCAATATTAGGTATTGTGTAACTTCCACCTGCTGTACCAATTTCAATATCAGCTAAATTAAATCTTCTGTTTATTGGCCCCTCTGATAAATTTATATTTTGAATTCTTACTATGGGTATTGTTACATTATTCTTAAAGAAAATACCTTCATTAAAGAATATTTCTTCTTCAGTTATTCTGTAGCTCCATTGCTTATATTCAAAAAAAGGTTCAATATAAGCGCTTATAAAAGTTAATCCAATTATAATAAAACTAATTGAATTTACCCAAGTCATATGATTTTTCATAATATAATCAATCCAACCAATTTCAAGCTTAGGTAAGATAAATATTATTCCTAAATAAATAGCTATTAAAACCACTAACCCAATAGTTCTCCCTAAAATCCATGACTTAATAGCTTTACTACTAAGTTTCTTATCCACTTTCATCCCCCATTCAAAAATTTATTAATTATTCCTTACATTACCATATCAATTATCAATATTCAATTAACTCCTTTAATAATTAAGATAAGTTTAAGGTTTATATTCCCATACTAAAATATATATATATATTAACTATAATATTCTCTATATCATAGAACCATAATTACCTATACATAATACTTAGCTTGTGCATTATACATTATTTCATACTCATTTCCCTTATCTTTAATAAGTTCATCATGAGTTCCACATTGAATAAGTTCTCCCTTATGAAATACAGCTATTCTATCACAAAATTTGCAACTAGATAGTCTATGAGAAATATAAATAGTTGTTTTCTTTCCTATAAGTTCATTAAACTTACTATATATTTCATATTCAGCCTTTGGATCTAAGGCTGCTGTTGGTTCATCTAAAATTACTATTGGCGATTCTTTATATATTGCCCTTGCTATGGCTAGTTTCTGAGATTGTCCACCTGAAAATTCTATTCCATCCTTATCAAAACTCTTATAAATTGGAGTATCTATTCCCTTAGGTAATTTTTCTAAATCCTTATAAAATCCAGCTTTTTTTAAAACCTCTTCTACCCTTTTTTCATCTCCCTCTTTATTTTCTCCTAATACAATATTTTCTTTTATTGAAAAAGCCATAAGTTTATAATCTTGGAATACAACTGACAAAAGCTTCATATATTCATCATAATCATATTCATTTATATTTACTCCATTTAAAAGTATTTCTCCCTCTGTTGGCTCATAAAATCTTGCTAAAAGTTTTATAAATGTTGTTTTTCCTGCTCCATTTAACCCAACCACAGAAAGTTTTTCTCCTTCATGAATATTTATTGAAACATTCTTTAAAGTAAATTCTTTACTTCTTGGATATTTAAATGAAACATCTTTAAATTTTATATTAACCTCTTTTAAATCTTCAATATGCTTTCCATCTTTAATTTGCTTAGATTCTATTCCTTGAAACTCCATATAAGCCATAAGGTATCTACACATCTGTTTTAATGTTATATAATTTCGAAATAGGTTTGAAAATGATGTACTAAAGTTAATTGCAGCATTTGTGTACATTGTAAAATCACCTATACCTATACTCCTTACTAAAACTTTATAGGTAATATATCCATATACAACAAGCATTTGAACTTGAATAAAAATTTCATTTACCCCTTCAAACATTCCAATTTTATTAAACATCCTCCTCCATATATTCATGCTATTATTATTAAAATTTTCTATTTTACTAACTAAAAGTGGTGATATATTATAAAGTCTAACATCTTTAGCCGAACTAAAATCATTTACTGTGTCCAAATAATATTCAAACTCTCTATTTAAAGGAATTAATCCATCAAAAAACTTATGTTGTAACCTTTGTGATTTCTTATAAACCAATGAATTTAAAAGAACTATAACAATAATCATACCTATTATTACCCAGTTTAAAGTTAAGATTAAACCTGCTAATCCTATTAATTTTAAAATTTCAGTTAATCCTTTTGATAGATTGTCCACAAGTTGCCAAATAGCTCCTTGATTTCTTATAGGAAATAAAGCTCTCTCCTTTAAATTTAAGATTTCTGGGTCTTCTATATTTTCAAAATCTAAATCCATAACCTTTTTTCCTATAATTAAATCAAATCCTGCAACTATTTCTTCATTTTTAAGACTACACTTATTCTCCAAAATTCTATTTATTGCATTTAATATTCCGTTACCAATTACTGTAGCTAAAACCAAAAGAATAAGTACATTTATTCTTTTTTCACCTAATAATTCATCTATAATATATTTTGGCATTATTATATTTAAGAAAGGAACTGCCGCTGCAAATAATGAAGAAAAGACTAATATAGGTATATAGGTTTTAGATATTCCATGTGCTGTTTTTAAGAAATGTTTTATTATTACTAAATCTCTAGTATATTTATCTTTTTTCTCCATTATGCTAAAGCCTCACTTTCTTCTTTATAATACTGTGCTTGTATATTAAACATATCTTTATACTTTCCATTTTTGCTTAAAAGCTCATTATGTGTTCCATACTCAACAACTTCCCCACCTTCGAAGAAAGCTATAACATCACAAAATTTTGTACTAGCTAACCTATGTGATATATAAATTGCTGTTTTTTCTCCAATTAATTCATCAAATCCTTTATAAATATTATATTCTGCTACCGCATCTAAGGCTGATGTAGGCTCATCTAATATTACTATTTTCCCATTTTTATATAAGGCCCTTGCTAAGGCTAATTTTTGATTTTCTCCTCCAGAAAGTTCAATTCCATCTTCATCTAAAATCTTTAGAAGAGAGGTATCTATTCCTTTATGAAGTGATTTAATCTTATCTCCTACCCCTGCTTTTTCTATACACTCTAAAACTCTATCTTTATCAGTATCATGTTCATGCTTTAATGAAACATTCTCTGCTATGCTGAATGCAAAAGTTTTTATATCTTGAAATACTATTGAGAAAATTTTAAAATACTCTTCCTTAGAAAACTTATTTATATTAACTCCATTTAATAATATCTCACCACTTGTTGGTTCATAAAGTCTGCATAAAAGTTTAATAAAAGTTGTTTTTCCAGCACCATTAATTCCAACAATAGCAAGCCTTTGCCCCTTTTTTATCTTCAGTGAAAGATTTTTATAAATATATCTCTCTGTTTTTGGATATTTAAATGATACATTTTTAAATTCTATTTCATAAGAAGTATCCTCTGGAATATCTATTGGATTTTCTGTTACCTCTTCATCTTTATCCTCTAAGAATTCTCTCATGTCATCTAGATACATATTTTGTGCTTTAATATTTGCAAAATCCTCTAGTATTCCTTTCATCCACTCTCCAAATCCACTTATTGTAGCAAAATACATAGTGAAATCACCAATACTCATGGTAGAAAATAACACCCTATATATTAAATATCCATAAACAACAGCTTCTCTTATTAAAATAAGTCCTACATCTATAAGATTAACCCTTACCTCTTTTCTTCTTAAATCTCTAGAAATATCAATTCTTTCTCCTCTAAATTTTTTAAACTTATTTATTAGTATATTTTTAAGATTATATATTCTTATATCTTTTCCATATGCAAAATCATACATAGTATTAAATACATAAAAACTTCTTCTATCCTTATCTGCTACCTTTTCTTTTAGACTATACTCATATTTTTTAACCCTCAATGTTAAATAGTAACTTATTAAAACGTTTAACATTAAAAATATTAAAATAAAAGGATTTAGAAATAATAATATAGATATATATCCTAAAAATGCAGTAAGCTTACCACAAAGCCCTAAAACTAAGTGATATACTCCCTCCACTCCTCTATTATTACTTCCAACAGAAGAATAAATACTATTTATTTTATTTAAAACATCAGGATCTTCAGTATTTTTAAAATCCATTCTCATTGATTTATCACATAACATAGTAATAAAATCTAATCTAAGCTCAACAACCCTTGGAAAATATGAATTTTTAAGCCATGTAACAGTATAATTAGCAAAGGATGTCATTAAGAAAAATCCAACCAGAATTCCTAAAACCACATTAATTCTTTGTTGTCCCATAAGCTCATCAATCAAAAATTTAGGTAAGAATATCCCTAAAAATGTAACTGCAGGTGATAAAATTGTATAAACACCACATTGTAAAAATAAGATTTTATCCTTTTTCCAAGCATATCCTAAAATATACTTTAAATTACTAATAAGAGTACCCTTTTTCTTGTAACCAATCATAAATTCTCATCTCCTAATTCCCTATTTTGAAAAATATATATCCATATATGTTATTAAATTAACACCTATTAAAATTTAAATCTTAATCAAACTATATTTCATTACAGATTCTTTTACTTTATCTAAATTTATCTTGTGAATTGTTACTGCTATTTCATCTAATTCAATTTCTTTTCCTTCATTCACTAAATAATAAAAACAAACTCCTAGCTTTCTCTTTATTACTAATATCATTGCTTCTTCAATTTTTTCATACTCTCTCTTTAGTCCAAGTGCTATATTCCTAGCTTCATCTCCATTTATAAGTCCACTTAAAATAAGTTCACTATATATAAGCAAAGAAAATAAGTTTATTTCATTGTAACTTTCTTCTCTTCCTGAAAAACCTTCAAACATATTTAAAACTGTCTCTGGAACAATGTTACGTTCCACTATATAAGTTCTTTTTAAATATATATTCTTTGCCTCATTTGAAAACTTTTCTGCTAGTTCATCTAAAGAAGCTTCATCCTTAAGTTCTATTATGGTGTTAATTCTTTCTATAATCTTTTCCTTTGGAAAGAATGTTTCCTGTCCTGTTGAAACACTTTTCTTAATAAACCAATCTTCTGGAATAAGATTTTTTCTCTTCCATCTATATAACTGTCCATATGATATGTTCATTAAGGATAATAAATCTTTTTTTGATATTAGATCTTCATGCATACTTTCTCACCTACTGTGCTTTTTTCATTTTCTATATTTAGTTCTTCTGTATATTCTATTCTTTCTATATTACACCCTTTTCCTATAGTAATATTCTCACCTCTAACAATTTTACATTTAGTATTCTCTAAATGTATTTTATCACCTTCAATAATATTACATTTTAATTTTCCCTCTGAACCAATTGTTATATTGAAAAACATAATCTTTTTCTTTTTTTCTGCTTTTACATTAATCTCAGCCCCACCAATCTCTCTTATATGAGAATTTCCTTCTGGAACTATAAAAATTTTATCTGCAGCTAAAAGACCCTCCACACTTATTTCCCCAAGACTACTAAAATCTTCTCCTTCACAATCTCCTTTTATATAACAACTACCTCTAGTTATCATCTTTTCGAAACTTATATTTCCATCTATTTTACTACCTCCATTAATAATAATTTCTTTTCCTTCTACATTATTATTAAATTCAGCTGATCCACTTGTTTTTATTTCACCTTTTGAAATAACACTTCCTTGACAAGTAAAACTTCCAGATGATTTAATATTCTCTACTTCTATATTGCCTCTAAAAAACATACTTCCTGAACCTGAAACAGAATTTGCTTTTATATTTCCCAAAATATCACAAGAACCTGCTATTTTAATATTATTATATTCTCCCTCTGAAATACTTCCCGCACCTAATATTCTCATATCTTGTAAATTATTATTTTCCATTCCTCTACACACTCCTTTTAATAAATTTTAACCCTTTCTTTTATTAAACATCCCTCTTTAACCTTTAACTCACCTGAATATTCTACTTTATCTATAATACAATTTTTTCCTATGGTTATATTTTTCCCTCTAACTATTTTCGCATTAGTATTTTGAAGTGTTATATAATCGCCTTCAATACTTTTACAATTTAATAAAGCTTTTTGCTTGTACTTTAAAGCTCCTATTTTTATATTTTGTTTATTCCCTTCTTCTATCTTTATCTTTTCTCCCCCAATTTCATTTATAATTGAGGTTCCTGAAAGCTTAATTTCAATTTCATCTGCTGATAATAATCCACCTATTCTTATTCTTCCTTCTCCTAAAACCTTTCTTCCTTCACAATTCCCATTACATTTTATATTTCCCTTAATATCTAAAAAATCAAAAGCCATATCCCCTAAACACTTAAATGAACCACCAAGGAAAATTCTCTTTCCTTCTATATTTTTCAAAGCTTTAAAAGTTCCTGCAGTAATTATTTCCTCTTTAGACCTAATATTTCCAGCCACCTTAAATTTACCTGCTGTACTTAAATAACTTACATTAATATTTTTCAAAGCCTTAGTATATCCCGCTAAATCTATTGAATTAGCTTTTACCTCACCAGTTATCTTTCCGTATCCAGCCATTTCTATATGATTATACTCTCCACCATTAACTTTACACCTACCTGATAATCTCATATCATTTGACATTATTTCATCGCCTTCCTCATATCGTAACATTATTACAATTCTTTTCAAGTAAAAACAATTTTATTTCCCTATTCAAAGTTTTATATACTAATTTATATGATTAATTACGTAACATTGTTACGTAATTTTCTAAAAAACAGTAACTTTCAATAACTATCTTTAATGTAGCATAAATCCCATGTTTTGTAAACATACTTTCTTTATTTTTGTATTTTTTTACAGAATAAGATGATTTAATTATTTAAATTATAATTAAATCATCTTATTCTATGTTATTTTAAGAATTCTTATGTTGCATAATTTATATAAAATTACTTTCTCTCATTTTTATACTTTATTTTTCCAACTATTTTTTCCTTTTTAATTTCCTTTAAAAAAGAAATCATCATAACTATTAAAATTATACTAAAAGGAAATGCCGTAACTATTGACATAGTTTGAAGTCCACTAAGTCCTCCACTTAAAAGTAAAGCTATTGCAATTAGTGATTGAAGTATACCCCATATTAATTTAACCTTAGTTGAAGGTTTCATTGATCCTTTAGAACTAAACATTCCAAGTACAAAGGTAGCTGAATCAGCAGATGAAACAAAGAATGTTACAATTAATATTATTGCAACAATGCTTATTATTACACCAAAAGGAAGACTTCTTAATGTCACAAATAATGTTGATGTTATATCTGTTTCAACTAATTTTGTTAAATCTAAATTTGTATTTCTTTGAAGATTTAATGCTGTTCCTCCAAATACTGAAAACCATATAAAACTAAATACTGATGGAACAAGTAATACCCCAAGAACAAACTCTCTTATTGTCCTACCTTTTGATATTCTTGCTATAAAAACACCTACGAATGGAGACCAAGCAATCCACCAAGCCCAATAAAATAAAGTCCAGTTTGAAATCCATTTTGATTCTCTAAAAGGAGTAAGGTTCAAGCTTAATTCTATTATATTTTGAAAATATCCACCTAAAGTATTAGTAAATATCTCTAAAATATTTGAAGTAGGTCCTGTTATAAAAACAAACAACATTAAAATAATGGCTATTGCTATATTTATATTACTAAGTATTTTTATTCCTTTTTCTAATCCTGTTGATGCTGAAAGCATAAATAAAACGGTAGAGGCCCCAATAATCAATATTTGATTTAGGTTATTTATAGGTAAACCAAATATATTATTTAGCCCTCCATTAATTTGAAGTGCCCCTAAACCTAGTGATGTTGCCACCCCAAAAGCAGTGGCTATTATTGCTAATATATCTATTAACTTTGCAGTCTTAGAATTTTTTCCTGCCCCTAATAAAGGTTCTAAAGTTGAACTTATTAAAAGACTTTTTCCTTTTCTAAACCTAAAATATGCAATTGTTAATCCTACTAAGGAATAAATTGCCCAAGCATGTAATCCCCAGTGAAAAAATGAATAAACCATAGCTGTGTTTGCCGCATTGGCTGTTAATGGTACAACCCCTACAGGAGGATAAACATAATGATCTAAAGGTTCTGCTACCCCCCAAAATATAAGACCAATTCCCATTCCTGCACTAAATAACATTCCAAACCAAGTTATATTTTTAAACTGAGGTTTATCATCATCTGCTCCCAGCTTCAAGTTTCCATATTTACTACAAGCAATCCAAATTATAAAAATCAATATGGTGAATGTAACTATCAAAAATAACCAGCCAAATTTATCTGTAGTAAATTTTAATGCCATATTAGCAGTACTTGCTAATCCTTCTGGTGATAATAATCCCCACAAAACAAATAATCCAATTAAAATAACAGATATATAAAATACCATAAAAAACACCCCATATTCTAAATATTCATATTTTATTTTGTTTAAATAATAGAAAAATATTCATAGGATATTTATACTTTATTTGAGGATACTATTAATAGACCTCTTACTTCTTTTAGTTAAGTGTCCTTCCCTTTTTAATTCAAATAAAAAATGTATCATACTAAATAAAAATTAGTATGATACATTTTTCTTTTAGGTTCTGTTTTAATAATTACTCATAAAATTTTGAGGCAATTTATTAATTAAATAAAAGCAACATAATACTACTAAAGCTGTTATATAGTAAAAAACTTTATAGTTTAATAAACTAAATTTTAATATATTAAAAACTCCTAATAATATAGTTACTAAATATGGCCACATAGAAATTAAGCTTATTAATAAAAAATCAACTATTGATAAATTTTCACTTCCTAAGCTAGTAAACCATATCAGAGAATAATTTAGGGCTAAAATAAAATACAAAAACATTATTATACTAATTAAAACTGTAATTATATTTTTATTCTTAAAAAAACTCATTAATAAATGCCCCCTCCTAAAAAATAGCCCCTATTAATTCTAACTTTTAGGATTTCATAGGGGCTACATATTTCTATTTTACTTCAATAACAACCTCTTTTTCAAAGTACATACTCTTAACTTTTATTTTGCAAGTTCCTGCCTTTTCATGAGTTCTTACCCAGAATGCAGTAGATCCACCTGATATACCAAATTTACTAGGTCCTAGTATGCTTATTGGTCCATCTATTTCAACTTCAACTAAATCATTATTGAAGAACATAACTTCTCCCATATTATCTAAAAGCTTAACAACTACTCTTGTTGCATCATAGCTTGATTTATTTAATGAAAGTTCAAAATCATCTGGAATTACACAAAGTTTATCCATCCATCTTAATTCTCCAATATCTTTTGAAGCTACTTCCTTATGATTTATGAAACCTTTAATACATAGAGAGTTTTCCTTATCTCCCCATCCACCAGCTATTCTATAAATTATAGACATTATTTTAAATACTGGTGCACCAACTCTATTACTAAAATCTTCTATATATTTATAGTCCTCTTCAGTAAAATTTGTTAAATTAGCATTTTCCATCTTATTTAATGCAAATTTTCTTAATTCATCCTTATCCTCATCTTTAAGTTTTAGATTAGAATCCATTTCTAAAATATGAGTAACCTCTATTGGAGGATGAGGTAAATTAGGGAATTTTTCTTTATTTGGATAGTAGGTATCTATATAAATTTCATCTTTAAAGACTTTTATATAATCACAATTTGTAAGAACTGAGAAAGGAAGTATAGCTCCCCCATCTCTTTCACCTTTTGCACCTAATGAAATTGGTTCTAATATAATACCTTTTTCTGCCTCCTTTTGACTTCCATAAGAATATGCAGCATATTTAGGATTTCTAAACATATCAGAAACTCCATGATAACAAATCTTATCACTTGAACCAAAAGTACTATGAGTATTATAATCAAAAGCACACCATCCAATAGCACCGCTTACTTCATCTAATCCAAAAGCTTCATTTATAACTCTTAAATGTCTATAAGCATGTTCAACCCTCTTACACTCTTGATCAAAAGTCTTAGTTGGATACATATGTCCATTATACTCTGTTACTAAGTAAGGTACTTTTTTAGGTTGTCCAGTAACTTCTGATTGAGTTCTTAATACCTTTTCTCCTCCATTATGGATAAAGTCATTCATGGTATAAACATCCTCTATGAAATCACTACCTGTTAAATATCTCACTCCCCCTGTTTGTCTTACTGGATCTAAACTCTTAGCCATCTTATTAGTTTTTGTGTAGAATTCATGACTATCACCAGACTCATTAATTCTAACCCCCCATAAAATTATAGATGGTCTATTATAATCTCTCTTTACCATTTCTTCTACATTTTTAATAGCTATTTCTTGCCAAGCTTCATCACCTATATGCTGCCATCCTGGAATCTCTTCAAAAACTAACAATCCAATCTCATCACATCTTTTTAAAAAATGTACTGATTGAGGATAGTGAGAAGTTCTTACTATATTAAGTCCTAATTCATACTTTAATATATCAGCATCCTTCCTTTGAACTCTCTCTGGCATTGCATATCCTACATATGGATAAGCTTGATGACGATTTAATCCTATAAGCTTTAATCTTCTTCCATTTAAATAGAATCCATCCCCTTTAAATTCAGCCTCTCTAAATCCAAATGTATCCTTGTATTCATCTATTATTCCTAATTCATTTATAAGTTTAACTTTAATTTCATAAAGCTTAGGATTATCTATGTCCCAAAGCTCTATGCTGCTTAATTCACCTATTTCTATCTTCTTTAAATTTTCTCCACCATTTATTGGTAAAGTCATTCTTAAAACATTGTCAAAAGTATCATCACCAAATTCCACTAATATATCAATATCTTTTCTCTCTTCATAAAAATTATTAATTTCAATATCAAGTTGTAATCTTTTTTCAGGTTTTAAACAGTCATATGCTCTTGCATATATATTATTTATATAGACAGGTTCAACTATTCTTAAGGAAACTTCTCTATATATTCCACCATAAGTTAAATAATCAACAACATATCCATGAGGAGGTATATCCCCTCTTTCTGTTGAATCAACAACAACCTTTAACAAATTTTTCTCTCCAATTTTTAGAGTTTCTGTTATATCAATAGAAAAATTAGTATAGCCACCTTTATGAGAGCCAACATAGACCCCATTCATGTAAACTTCACAAGCCATCATAACACCTTCAAAGTCTACAAATACTCGCTTTCCTTTAACCTCTTCGCCAAAAGTTAATGTCTTAAAATAGGTAGAAACAAATTGGTACTCTTTTTCATTAAAATAGTTGTATGGAAGCATTTTATTTGTATGTGGTAAATCTACACTTTCAAACCTACTAAAATCAAAACTATTCTCTAAATACTCTTCCTTGTAATCATTTGCATAAAACCATTTATTATTAAGATGTGAAACTTTTCTCATAAATTACCTCCTAATCTTTCAATTAACTAAATATATTATAAGTAAATTATTTCCATCTTAATTATACACTCTTTTATTATGAACTTTCTTTTAAATTTAACTTACTTCATATTAAATCACCTATTTTTTTATTAAATGTATACAAATTTAACATTTATATCAAATATATATTTATTTTAAAACTTTAAAAGTAAACTTATTTTTCTATTCATTCATAGTGATTTTACCTCTTGATAAAGTTAGCACGCCTTCTTTTTCAAGCCTCTTCAATTTTCTACTTATAACCTCTCTAGAAGAACCTATTTCCTTAGCTATCTCTTTGTGAGTTATATATATATTCTTACTATTTTTTCCATTCAAAAAGTTCATTAATCTACTATCTAAAGATTCATGAATTATATCCTCATTTTTATCTATAATTCTATTAAATTTTGAATATAAATCCTTATATAAGAATTTAATAAAATCTATATCATTAAATAAAAATAACTTTACAACTTCAGCTGGAACTATAAATATATCTGAATCATAAAGAGCATAAGCTTCAATATTAAGCGGTAGACAATTCATAAAACAACCTAAAGCCTCATGACATAACTCCCCTCTTTTTATTGTATATAAACTTGTTTCATCTCCATCTTCATTTATTCTTTGTATTTTAAGCTCTCCCTTAATTACAAAAGGAACTCCAGCACAAACTTTTTCCTCACCAGTTTTTATAAATTCATTGCTTTTTAATTTAACGCCTATAAGTTTTTCATCAAAAACTCCCTTGCTTTTTATATTTATATCCATTAAAAAAGGATAAGTTTCATATAAAATCTGCTTATTATTATCCAAGTAAAATACCACCTTTTCTGTTTAATTTAAAAATGAAAAAAGAGCTGTATCAAAGTATAATAATAAAAATTATTTTGATACATGCCCTTTTATTATACAATTAATTAAAGTTATATTCTGTAACTATAGGCTTTCTATCCATAGTTTTATCATTAAAATATTCATATAAAGAAATTTCTAAGAAACTACCTGTTATATTAGTTATATTATCATATCCTAGGTTTTGTAAGGCTAGTGTTGCATTGTAACTCCTTTGTCCTGATCTACAATGAACATATACTGGTATATCCTTTGGAACTTCATTAACTCTTTCTCTTAATTGACTTAAAGGAATATTTTTAGCCCCTTTTATATGTCCTCTTTCAAATTCTCCTTCTTCTCTAACATCTATAATATAAGCTCCTGATTCTACTAACTCTCTAACTTTGTCAACATTCACTTGTTTAAATGTTCCTCTTAAAAGGTTTGAACCTATATATCCTGCATAGTTTACTACATCCTTAGCTGTTGAAAATGGTGGAGCATAACAAAGTTCTAAATCTCTTAAATCATCTACTGTTGCACCAAATTTTATAGCTGTGGCAATTACATCTACCCTCTTAGTTGCATTTCCTTTTCCTATGGCCTGTGCTCCTAATATTCTTCCTGTTGGAATTTCATAAACTAATTTAAAGTGCATAACACTACTTCCTGGCATAATTCCAACCTTATCAGAAACTGCAATTCTAACTATTCCATATTGAAGCTTCATATCTAAAGCCTTAATTAAACTTTCATTTAATCCAGTTGATGCCCCATTATACTCAAATACTTTTATTGCTGATGAACCAATATACCCTTTATTTAAAACTGGTAATCCATTTATATGGTCTGCCACACTTCTAGCTTCCTTCTGAGCTGGCCCAGCCAAAGAAATCTTAGCTTTAGAATTAGTCAATGAATTGTAAACCTCAATTGCATCACCAACTGCATATATATCCTTATCAATAGTTCTATAGTTTTGGTCTACACTCAAAGCCCCTGTTTCTCCTATTTCTAAACCAGCCTTTCTTGCAAGATTAGTTTCAGGTGAAACCCCTATTGCCATAACCACAGCACAAGCTTTAATCTCTTTTCCTGATTGAAGTAAAACCTTGTTTTCACCAAATGAAGTTACTTTATCTCCAACAACTAAATTTATTCCATGGTCATATATTTCTTTATGCAAAATTTGAACCATATCATAATCAAATGGCTTTAATATTTGGTCAGTTGCTTCTATTAAGCTTACATTGTATCCTGCTTTATTTAAATTTTCAGCAGCCTCAACTCCAATATATCCCCCACCAATAACTGCAACATCTTTAATATCATTATCCTTAATAAATCTATTTAGTTTATCTATATCTACAACATTTCTTATAGTAAATACATTTACCTTATCTATCCCATCTATATTAGGAATTATTGGTTTTGCACCTGGTGATAAAACCAACTTATCATAATATTCTTCATAAATCTCTCCAGTTATTAAATCCTTTATTTTAACTAATTTATCTTCTCTATTTATTGAAATAACTTCATTATTTACTCTTGCTTCTATATTGTACTGTTTTAAAAATTTCTCTGGACTCATAAGAACAAGTCTATTAGCTTCTCCTATTGTGCCACTTAAATGATATGGAAGTGCACAGTTTGAAAATGATACATGAGGCCCTTTTTCAAACATTATAATTCTATCCTCTTCACTAAGTCTTCTAAGTCTTGCTGCAGTTGAGGCTCCTCCTGCAACTCCCCCAACTATTAAAATCTTTCTTCCCATAATTTTTTCCTCCAAACTTATATAAATTTTGCTTGATAACTATATTTTTATGTTTTAATATTTTTTTATCCATTTGTATATTAAAAAATCTTTAAATATTTTATTTAACAAAATTTTAGAGAATTCTCCCATCTATACAGGTGGTGATGCTAATCCTTATGTTAGTATTATAAATCTAAATATTTTAAATTTATGTGACTTAGTCACACAAATTAAGAACTAATATAAAATCTAAGCTTCTTTTTAATTTAATGATAAAATTTAATGAAACTTAGAATAATATAAAAAAAGAGTAAGTCTTTTTTACTTACTCTTAATCATCCCTTGTAAACTTAGTCTACACTCTCTATTATCTCATTTAATTTATAATTCAATGTATTTATTTTTATATCTATTTTCCCATCTCTTTCTTCTAAATCAATTATTAATCTCTCTACTTTACTTATAAAATCATTAACCTTATCTAAAGCTCTGTTAACTTCACTTTGAACAGAAATATCACTAAATATATTATCAAAGAATATATCAAAAGTATATGAGAAACCACTAATATCTAATTCTCCATTAAACAGTGATGAATCCACATCTCCAAGCTCTTTCTTAAGTATCCCTGCTGCATAACTTAACCTTTCAATATCTCTTTTCGCATCATCAATTCTATTATGCTTTATAGCAGAAGAAATCATTCCTCCACCTAAAATATCATATATACCCCAATTATGTGCACTGTCTAGAGAATTTTTAACAATTTTCCCTATCTCTATACAATTATGGGCTTCTCTTAAGGCTTCAGTAACTTCTGTTTTTTCACTTATTAATAAATTTCTTTCTTCATCTATTTTTAAGATTTCATCTCGAACATTAAGATTAAACTTTTTAATAAGCTCTTTCTTCTCTTCTATAAGATTCTTATATCCATCTTCTATATTTATTAAATCTCCAAGCCTCTTATTTATTTTTTCAATATCATCTTTTAAACTCTCTACATTAGTTTTCAAATAATCATATTTAAGTTTTGCTTCTAGATATTCTCTCTCCTCTCTTTCTAACTTTTCATCCTTATTTCTTAAAATACTAGCCATTAAATTTGAAAATGATAGAGATTTTAATTTTTGAACATCCTTTAATTCTTTTTCTAAGTTTTTTTCTAAAACTTTTAACTCAATCTCTTTTTTATCTAACTCATCATTTAGCTCTCCAACTTTTCTTTCAAGAATTTCCTTTAAATGCATATCCTCTTTACACTTTTTAATCTTTTCATTAATATCCTTAATCATAACATTTTTAAAGTAAATTAAATTACTTTAATACACACTCCCCACTTACCTATTATTATTTAAACTATATCTATTTCCTATAATTCTCTATACATTACCAAATTCCACTTTTCCCAATTTATATTAACTACATTCTAAAGCTATATTGATTATATTATATATTTAATTACACTTATAGGAAATCTTTTTTCTATTTCCTCCTCAAAGAAATCCTTTATTTCTTGCATTTCCTCCTTTTGATAAACATATTTTCCATATCCAAATTGGCCATATTTAAATTTTCTATCCTCTTCTTTCATAGGAAGTGTTGTCTTTGGAAATATTTCAAGTATTCTATTCTTAGCTTTTATTGTATATCTATGACTTATAATCTCAAATCCTAAATTTTCATCCTGTTCTAAGTTTATTTCTTTTCTAAGCATGTCTAAAAGATTTCTATATTCTTCCCTCCAATTTTCATATAAGAATACTGGAGCTATTATAAATCCTACTGGATATCCAGCCTTAGAAACCTTACTCGCTGCTTCTATCCTAAGCTTTAAGGAAGAAGTAGAGTGTTCATATTCCTTAATAACCTTATCTGTATTTATACTAAATCTTATTTCTGTATGTTTATTATGTTTTAATTTTAACAGTTCATCCACATCATTATACTTAGTTACAAACCTAAATCTTGCTAAGTCCTCTTCTCCAAAAAATTCAATACACTTTGCTAGTGAATGAGTATATGGTTCCACAGGAATAGGATCAGAGGTTGCTGCTCCCTCAAATATTGTAATATCATTATTTCTTTCATTCATATACCTCTTTGCTTGATCTAATATTTCATCAGTATTTACATAGACTCTCACAAAAGGTTTATCTCCTAATTGCGTATTTAAATAACAATACTCACATTTGCCCATACAACCTGATACAAGTGGTAACTGGTAATGAGCTGATGGCTTACAGCTTTGAAATTTCATACTCTTCTTAATCCCAACAACCAAAGTTTTCTTTCCTTCTCTATATTGTTTATAAAGATTATCACCTGGAATTGATGATTTAACTCTATTTGAATTAAGTTTTATTATCTCCACATCTGTTTTTTGAAACTTTCTATATATCTCTTTTCCAATTTCATAATCTAAAGCACCTTTTTCAAAAATCACTCTATTTGGAACAAACATATTAATTAAAGCTATAAAATTCATTTGATTTAAAATCAAACTCCTAAGCTTTAAACCTCCTTTCTAAAAGTAGTTCAAACATATTTATCTTTATTATTCCAAATTAGTCATCTTAATATTAAGTTATTTTTAAACAAAATCTAAAAAAACTATATTATCTTTAATATAAAGAAGGTAAACTAAATAGAATAATGCTAAGTTATTAAACAAAAAACTATATTATCTTTAATATAGCTTTATGCTAATTACTAAAAATAATATAGTCTTTTATATCTTTCTTATTATTTTATACTTTTAAATTCAAATCCTTTGCTTTTTAAATAATCTATTATTCCTTGTAGAGCCTTAACTGTTTCTTCTTTTCCATATGTATCATGCATTAAAACTACAACACTATCTGCATTAGGGCCTAAAGCTTCCACACTTTTTTTAGTAAAATCTAAAAGTTCAGTTGCATTCTTCTTTTTTCCTTCTGCATCTGCATTTAATGCATTCCAATCTATATTTTGTATTCCTAATTCAGTCATTTTATTTTTCATAGGAGTTCTTTCTTTCCAAGACCAATATCCACCTGGGAACCTAATCACTCTTGTTTTAAAATCATCCCCTAAAATTTCTTTCATTAATTTATCATTCTTATTAAGATCTGCCATTATGTTATCTACATTCATTTTTCTATTTGGATAAAGATATTTATAATCATGACTAAAAGTATGATTTCCTATGGCATGTCCTTTTTCCACTATTTCTTTTAATAGTTTCTTAGGTTCTTCTCCCATACTTAAAGATTTTCCAGTTACAAAGAATGTTCCTTTAATATTATTCTTATCTAATATATCTAAAACTTTTGGCGTATTAGTTACTGATGGACCATCATCAAAAGTTAAATATGCAACTTTCTTTCCATCTTTTCTAACTGGATAATGTAATGTACCTTTTAAAAGCCCATTTGTATTATCAGCTACCATCTTAGCATCATCTGCATTTTTATCCTCTTCAAAAGAAGGATATTTAATCCCATTCTCTTTTTCCTTACTAACCCCTTTTTTCTCTTCTACTGAATCCTTCTTTTCTTCCTTATTATCATCCTCTGCTTTTTCATTTTTTGTAACCTCAACCTTTTCTGATGCTTGTACCGTTTTCTTATTAGATGAACTACATCCAACAAAAGCTGTTAAACACAAACATGCACCAAAAAAAGCAACTAATTTAATATACTTTTTCATTGTTCCCCCTCCAATTTCATTTGTTCTTACAAATCAATTTTACAAGAAGAAAAGGTGTAAAAAAAAACATTTTAGAAACAAAATTCTTAAAATTTAACTAAAATATAAAAACAAAAAGCTACTTAACTTAAGTAGCTTTTAAAGTGATGCCCATGCCATATAATAATCTTCTTCTTTTTCTTTGTTAAAATTAACTTTAATAATCTTATAAGAATGGTTGTTACAACAACAACTCATTTTATTTCCATATTCATCATAAATTCCATTTTCATAATAATGTTTTAAAGAAATAAAATCATATCCTAAAGAATTTATTATTGCTTCTAAATTTTCTATATCTTTTCCACTTATATCAAGTTTTTTTATTATATCGCATTGACATTCCTCACATAAAGTCATGGCATATAGGTTTAGTTCATCATCAAATAAAATAAATTCAACTGTACCAAGCTTTATAATTGAAGTTTTAAGTTCTTCCCTAAACATATTTTCCCCCTTAAATATAAATACTATTGTTATATTTATATCCTTTAAGAAAAGATTTCATACATAATAAAATTATTTATTCTATTTCCTATTATACTCTCATGAAAACACTCAATCAAACTTAATTATGATTAATTTTAAACATTATAATTACCTCTAAATTTAAACTTTAAAATAGATTTTTCTTATCTTATTCTTTTAAAACTTCTTTACCAATGTTTTTCTTAATTAATCCTACTGTCTTATTCATTTCATATTGATCTCTACCACTTATTTTGTAGTCTTGTCCATTTTTCAAAGTTAAAGTAATTAAATAAACATAAGGATTTTCAGTTACTTCTATACTTACATCACTAATTTCATCAAAACTAATCCTTTTTTCTGTACTTGTAAATAGGATCAAATCCTTATTTCTTATAATAATTGTATTCTTTATTTTTGTTTTTGTGGAATAAATAATTACTAATACTAAAAGAAGAATCGTTCCTAAACTTACAATATTCTTTGCAATTCCTCTCTCTGGATTTGCCATAATACCAACTATTAAGTCAAAAGCTAAGCATATTAACATTAAATTTGATAACTTATCATATCCTAAACAAAAAACTGATGACTCTGAATTTTTCTTCTCTAAATTAATAGTTTTTAATACATGCTTTCTATATAAAATTAATCCAACTATTATTAATATTGAAAAAACCACTCTTAAAATCAAAAATACCCCTTCTTCCCTCAAATTTACTTAGTAAACTAACTTATTTCCTTCATGATATCACCATTTACATTTTAATTCAATATTTACTTTTTTTATAAAATAATATAATAAAAGACTGAATTTTAAATATCATAACTCAGTCTTTTATATTATAGATTATTTCAATCTCTCTACTAAAAACTTAACAACAGCATCCTCATTATTATTTCCTATAACCTTAGTTGAAATTAACTTTAACTCATCTTTAGCATTATCTAATGCATAGCATTCATCTGCCATCTCAAACATGGGTATATCATTTTCTCCATCACCAAAGGTTATAACCTTGTTATGTTCTATATAATCAGCTAAAAATTTTATACCATTGGCCTTTGATGCATTTTCGTTATATACATCTAAGAAAAAGGCTCCTTCATTATATATATCCTTATAGCAATTTCCTGTTACTCCATCTACTTCTATTATCTTAGAAAATAATTCCTTTGCTATGTTTTCATCACTTTCAAAAAACACAAAATTTATAATTTGATTTTCCTCTAAAAGATCTAAGTAGTTTTCTACTCTTTTAAATGTTTTTAATGGCTTATTACATCTATCTATGTAATACTTTTCCTCAAAATCATATGTAAAATTCTTATGATAAACCCATAAATGATCATCTTTTATTCCATATAAAAAAAATGTTTTTTTATAATCTTCTAATATTTCTATTACTTTTTTTACACTTTCCTTTTCTATTTCTTTTACATCTATATACCTATTGTTTTCAATGTCATAAATTACAACTCCATTCATAAGAATAACAGGAGTTTTTATATCTATTCCATTTAAAATATCAGAAACTGTAGCTGGACTTCTAGCTGTTGCAATTGCAAAGTTTACCCCAGTATTTATAAGCCTATTTAGTTCCTTCTTTGAATACTCTGATATGATTTGATCTTTATTTAATAAAGTTCCATCTAAATCTGATACAAATAAATCCATATTTTCCCCTCTTTTCTATATAAATTAAATATTATTTACCTTTTTAATTTAATATACACCATTAATACTTATTATTACAAATCTTTATCCAATATCTTAATATAATAAAAATTAGTTAATATTCTTTTTCAATAAAACTTATAGAAAGTTCACAATTCATAAAATCAATTTTAATTTGTAAATCTTTTTTAAAATTTAACTAGTATAATAAAAAGATTTAGTTAATAAACTAAAAACTCAATTCTATTTTTAATTTTTACCCACTATTTTTAGAATTTTTCCACTTATACAGTAAATGTTTTCATGATAAATTTAATCCATATTATTTAAGCTAAAAGATTTTTAACAAGGAGATTTACTATTATGAAGAGAAACAAAATTTTAGCCTTGACTTTAGTTAGTTCAATTGGTCTTGGTATGGTTGGATGTGGAACTAAAACTAGTGAAGCTACTTCAAATTCAACAAAATATAAAGTTACAGAAGAGGGCGTAGAATTTCTTATGCCAAACAATGTTCTCTCACCACACTGGTTCCCAGATGAATTATTAAACTGGACTCCAGAAAATGATAAGAATTTAGATTTTAATAAAAGTGTTATTCCACTTAAGGATAAGGTTGAAAGAGAAAAATTAGAAACAGTAAATGATACTCAAAATAAGGATATGAATGTTGTTGCCATATCAATAATGAATGGTAATACTAGTGGTAACCCATCTCGTGGTACTACTAAATTTGCATCAAACACATTCTCTTATTGGCAGTATATAGATAAACTAGTTTACTGGGGAGGTTCTTCTGGAGAAGGTCTTATAGTTCCTCCATCACCAGATGTAATTGATTCAGCTCATACAAACGGAGTTCCTGTTTTAGGTACGGTATTTTTCCCAATGACAGCACACGGTGGAAAAATAGAATGGCTTAATACTTTCCTTACTAAAGATGGAAATGGAAACTTTCCTATAATAGATAAACTTATTAAAGTTGCTGAAGAAATTGGCTTTGATGGCTGGTTTATAAACCAAGAAACTGAAGGCACAGAGGATACCCCTTTAACAGCTGAACACGCTACCTTAATGCAAGAATTCATAAAACAATTTAAAGATAAAGCCAAAGATAAGCTTGAAATTATGTGGTATGACTCAATGACAAAGGATGGAGAAATGGATTGGCAAAATGGTCTTACTGAGAAAAATGATTTCTTCTTAGTTGATGGAGAAAAAAATAAAGTTTCAGATAGTATGTTCTTAAACTTCTGGTGGACAAATAAAAAGTTTGTTGAAAAAGAATTACTAAAAAATTCTAAAGTTCTTGCAGAAAATTTAGGAATCAACCCATATGATGTTTATGCTGGCATAGATACTCAAGCTAATGGTACTAATACTCAAGTAAGATGGGATTTACTTGAAGAAAAAGCTAATAATACTTATACTTCTCTTGGATTATATTGTCCAAGTTGGACTTTCTTCTCATCAGATTCACCTGAAACATTCCAAATGAAAGAAAGTTCATACTGGGTAAATGAACATGGAAATCCATCAATAAAAACTGAGGCTACTGATACTAAGTGGAGAGGAATTTCTACTTATAAAACTGAAAACACAGTTATTAAATCACTTCCATTTAATACAAATTATAATATAGGTAATGGATACAACTTCTTTATAGATGGAAAACTTGTTTCAAAACTTGACTGGAATAATAGAAGTATGGCTGATGTAATGCCAACTTATAGATGGATAATAGAAAATGAAGGTGAAAATAAATTAAAAGCTTCTTTAGATTTTTCTAATGCATACTATGGTGGTAACTCAATTAAGTTATTTGGAAATCTTAATAAAAATACATCATCTACAATAAAATTATTTAGCAGTGAACTTCCTATAACTAAAAATACAAAGTTTGAAACCGCAGCTAGTGGATTAGATGGAACATCTCTTGACTTAGTTCTTCAATTTGAAGATGGAAAAACAGAGGTTATTAAAGCTGATAAAACTCTTACTAAAGATTGGCAAACTTTAAGTTATGATGTTTCTAAGTTTGACGGAAAAATTATTCAATCAATTGGATATAAAATTTCGTCTAAAGATGATGCGAAAAACACTGCTATTAACTTAGGTTCATTAGAAATATTTGATTCAAAAGCTAGTGTTAAAAAGGCTGATGTAACAAAAGTCAATGTTTTAGATACTATATTTGAAGATGATGATACTTTAGCTGGTGTTAAACTTTCATGGGAAGCTTCAAGTACAGAGGACTTAAGTCACTATGAAATATTTAGAATAAATCCAGATAAAACTAAATCATTCTTAGGTGCTACTCCTTCAAAAAATTTCTTCATAAACTCTCTTCAAAGAGATGAATCTTCTAATGTAACAAATATAGAAGTTGTTGGTGTAAATAATAAGGGAGAAAGAGGAAAATCTGCTACATCAAGTTTTGAATGGCCAGACAATAATATTCCAAAGGCTAATTTTAGTGCCTCAAAAACTCTTGTTGCCCCAGGAGAAGAAATAAAGTTTGAAAGTCTATGTTCAAAGGTTACAGAGTCAGTTGAGTGGACATTTGAAGGAGCTTCAACTACTTCAAGTACAGAAAATTCACCAACTATAAAATATGAAACTCCTGGAACTTATGATGTTAAGATAGTTGCTAAAAATAATCATGCTAAAACTGAATTCATATTAGAAGACTTCATAACTGTTTCTGATAAAATAACTGATGGACTTTCAAATTTAAGTCTTAATGCAAAAACTGAAGCTTCATCTTTTGTAAATACTAATGAAGCTGATAAATTCGCTGTTGATGGAAAATCTGATACTAAGTGGTGTGCAACTGGAAAGGCTCCTCATACCTTAACAATTGATTTAGGTGATATTAACACAGTAAGTGGAGTAAAAGTACTTCATGCTGAAGCTGGAGGAGAAAATCCTGGTATGAATACAGAAGACTTTTCATTTGAATATAGCCTTGATGGAGAAAATTTTGAACCACTTGCAAAAATAGAAGGAAATAACTTAGGAGAATCAACTCACTCTTTCAAAGCTACAGAGGCTAGATATATAAGACTTAATGTAAATAAACCAACTCAAGGCTCAGACTCTGCTGCAAGAATATACGAAGTTGAAGTTTTAGGAGTAAAAGGAAGCCTAAAATAATATTTTAATTTAAATAAAAACAGTAGAATATTATTAAGACTATGATTTTATTTTACTTAATCTATAAATTTCAAATGAATTTTATTAATTGTTAATCTAAATATAAAAGGACAAGTTTCTCTAATACTTGTCCTTTTTGTATTTATAAAAATATAACTAAAATCTTTAAATTCATACTTTTCTTATAAAATCTAATCCTCTTCAAAAATTTTAACTACAATTGCACTTTTATTATTTTCATTTATTAAATCACATAATTCTCTATAGAAAATTTCTGTTCCAACTTCCATATTTACTTGAAATAATAAATTTTTTTCAGAATCTAGTTTTAAGTAAATTACTTTTTTTTCTTTATTCTCCTCTGAAATGTTAGAACTATTTAAAAGCCCTTTTTCCTTTGCTTCTTCTAATGTTAAACATCTACATTCCTTTACATGCTTAAATAAAACTTCCTTCTTCTCCTCTAATATCTCAAAAATAATTCTATCTCTAAATAACAATAAGTATGCGTAATAATCAGTATTTTTATTTATAAATCCTGAATATATGGTAGAACCATATGGATCAATAAAATCGAGACCTTTTCTCTTATACTCTTCTCTCATACTTTCTAGCTCTTCACGTAACTTTTTTGTTTTTTTAGATGATATTTTAAAAATTACACATAAAACAAGTAAAATTATTGCTAGTAATATCACTGTTTGTTCTCCTGACAATGAAAATCCTCTTGATGAATATATTAAAAGTAACTTCATTAACTCTTTCTCCTCCTAAGTTGTCTTAAATAATCTATTAATAATTTTGAATTCACTATTTATCAAGTGTATTAATAAATTCAAACAATTTATTTTATAAAATATTATAACTAAAATAATATTTTAAATCTATAAATATTACACATACTTTAGTTATTATTTTCCTGATTATTAATATTATTCTTTATTTTCTCCTCTAAAATTCCAATTTCAGGACTATTACTATCAACATTTCTAATTTTTGTTAATAAATAATTTGCATACTCTACGTTTCCCTGACTTAAAACTTGATTAGCTTGTTCAACATATGCATCTATAATTTTCTTTTTACAATTCTTTATTTCTTCTTTACTTATACGACTTAAATTTTCTGCTTTTGGACTTATTTCTTCAAAAACGTTTATAGCCTCATAATAATTTTGCATTTTTTCAAGTTCAATTGCTCTATCAAATATTTGATTTTGCTCCTGATCAAACTGTATTTCATCAAGCATTATATATATTTCTTTGTCTTTGGAATTAATATTTTTAGCTTTTTCTAGAAGCATTTCTGCAATCTTATACTCTTTATTATTAATTGCCTTATTTGCATTTTCTATATATTTATTAAACCTCTCGTCTTTTAAATTAATATAATGCCTCCAAATCATAACTCCCAAAACTGCTATAATTCCTATTGTAATTAAACATTTTATAACTTTTCTCATAATTTATCATCTCCAAAAGTGACAACTTAACCCTTCGTGTGCTAACTAATTTTTTAATAATATAAAAATTAGTTTCTTAAATATATTATTAATACTAAATTTAATCAAAATACTAAAAAAATATTTCCTTATATAAAGTATAACATATTGTAAACGTTAAACAAAGACCTACTTAAATACGTCCCCTATACCTAATAAAAACTATTTATGTATAAATATTCTATATTTTTATATTATAAAAAGGCTATACCAATAAATTTTTGTATAGCCTTAAATATTTATTTTACTTACTATTATTTTTCTTCTTTTTTTCTAACATTATGTTAAGAATTGTATCGTCTACATTTTTAAACCCATTTTGAATTAAAGTTTCTATGCTCTCTATAGTTTTTTCTACATCTTGTGAAATTATTCCATCATTCGAAGTTGCTGATATTCCATTTATAGCAAGATTTGCACATTGTATTGCGGCATTTGTTCCTGTTGCTATTTTTAATGCACAAGTTTCCTTAGCACCATCACATATCATTCCTGACAAATCTGAAATCATATTATTTATACAATAATTTATATTTTCTAAATTTCCTCCAAGTAAATATGTTATACCACAAGAAGCACCTGTCGCCCCTGCAATTCCAGCACCACATAAAGGAGATAATCTTCCCATATGTTTTTTTATTCTAATTGTAACTAGATTACTTAAAACTAAAGCTCTTGCTAAATCTTCATTGTTTTTTCCTAAAAGTTTTGAAGTTGATGAAACTGGTATTGAGCAAGCTATTCCTTGATTACCACTTCCAGCAGTTGTCATTATAGGCATTGGACAACCATCCATTCTTGCATCTGAAGCCGCAGCAGAGGCTGCTATTATTTTATTTGAAGCATCATTAGAAAAAAGGTTAAAAGTTCCTTTTTGAAGAATCTTACTTCCAACCTGAAGTCCATAATCATTTTTTAATCCCTCTTCTGAAACTTTCTCATTCATTCTAGCACTTTCTAATATAAATTCTATCTCACTAAAATCAATATTCTTAGCAAACTCATATATATCCTTTATTCTAAAAAGCTTATAATCATCTTCAACCTCATCACAGCATTTACCACAATTATTATCACAAATAACCTCTTCATTCTTCTTTATTAATGTAACATTTGTGTGAGTATCTTCAATTATTACTTTACATTTATCTTTTCCATCACTAACTTCAACTTCTATATAAAGAGGTTTATCTATGTCTTTTTGATTTATGTTTATAATATTATTACTTACAATTTCTTTTGCTTTTTTAAGTTCTTCTTTTGTAAAATTTGATAGTATAGTTAGCTTTTTATAAGATTTTTGAATTGAGATCCCTAAGGCTGCTGCTATTTCTATTCCAACTCCACCAGTGCCTGGTATTCCAACTCCCATTGCATTTTTTATTACATTTTTACTTAAATAAATATTTACTTCCTTTATTTCTCCATTTACATGTTCTGACGATAAGGATGTTGCATAAGCTATTGCTATTGGTTCTGTACATCCTTCTGATGGTACTACTTCTTTTTTCAATGTTTTTAAATATAATTCTCTCACATTCTCACCTTCTATATCTTAGTAAATAATATTTCTATACCATTTTAAACTATGTAATAATTTGTTAAATAATTATAAATAAAATTATTTGACTCCTATTACTTTTAAATCTACTTTAATTATATCATTTAAAACTATTCTTGTAATCAATTACAAGAATTATATATTATAATTTACACATTAATTAAAAATGAAAAATAACAACTAATCAAGATAATAAACTGTGAAAACTTTCAATAACTTTTATAAATTTTATAAGTTCAATAAACCCTTTAAAAGTTTATCTATTTGGATTTAAAGCTGCTTAAAACAGCCTTAAATCTATTATTTTTTCTTAGAATATATCTCTAAATAAACTAAAATGCTTAATATAACACTATTTATTCCTAAAATTAAAAATTTATTTTCTTTTGAAAATATTATATCTAGTATAAATATCATAATCCATAAAGCATAAACAATAAATCTTAAATTCCGCGCTTTATATCTTCTAAGTTTAGATACCCTACTTTCTATCATAAACCCACCTCTTTTCTGTAAAATTTTACCATAAAATAAGCATACACTATTTTTTTGAATTACTAAAGTAAAGTTATGTTAACTTTTTTCAAACAACAAAATAAAAACTTTACATTTTTATCCTATATAAACTTGTAAAATATATTTAACTTTAAAGTTATATAAACTAAGAAACTAGATGAAAATTCAAGTAAATTTTAAATAATAGCTAAAATTAAACCTCTCTTAAAAGAAATATTTTAAATAAAATAAAAATATTTCTTTAGGCAAAAGATTTCTTGTTATTTTTACGACTTACTTTATGAATGTACTTTCTAATAAATAAAGGAGGATATTCTCTTATGCAAGATGATAATTTCATAGAACAACTAAAAAAAGAAAATCCTAAGGCTTTAGATTATGTTTTTGATAAATACGGAAATTTAATTTTTAAAGTTGCTTATACTATTTTAAATAATAGAGAACTCAGTGAAGAATGTGTAAATGATGTACTAATGAAAATCTGGAAAAATATAAATACTTTTAATAAAGGGAATGAAAAATTTAAAGCTTGGATTATAGTTATAACAAAATATACAGCTATAGATTTACTTAGAAAAGAAAAAAAACATGGAAATACAGTCCATTTTGAAGCTCAAGAAGAAAAATCAACATACTTAGAATCAAACTTAGAAAATAAAGAAATTAAGGATAAACTCCTTTCTGCAATAAAAAGCTTTAATAAAGAAAATGAAGATATATTCTTTAAAAGATTTTTTCTTGATTACTCTATAAGAGATATAAGCAAATCAACTGGTATAAGTGAAAATGCCATAAGCAATAGAATACGTAGAGGTAAAATTAAACTTTTAGATCTTTTTAAAAAGGAGGATTTTTAAAATGACTGACAAAGAACTTCTTAAAGCATTAGAAAACTTAGATGTTGATGAAAATGAATTTGATAATTTAGATATAGAATTAAATGATTTAGAAAAAAAACGTATTAGAAAAACCTATAGAAAGAATATTAAAACTCATAAATATAAATTAAAAAAAGTAGCCATAATTGCTGGATTATCCTTATTTGTTGGAACTTCTCTATTTTATACTTCCAAAGTAAAAGCTAATGATATTCCTATTTTAAGTAATATATATGAAATGCTTGGAGGATATGATGAGTATATTAGCTATAGTAAATATATTGGAGATTCCATAGAGGTTAAAGGTGGAAAATATACCTTAGAAGAAATCCTTATAACACCTTATAAATCACTAATTGCCATAAAGATAACAGGTGATAAACCTATTAAAGAGAATGATACTAATTTTTCTATCTCTTCCTCAATTGGAAATTCATATTTAGAAAGTTCCTACTCATCAATCTATAAAATAGATGACCATAATATAATTCAAGTTATAGAGGGAAAATATAGCTCTAAAATTCCTAAAAAGTCACCTGTTAATATAAATATTAATGAATTGGGTGATAGTGAAACCCCTTTAGATTTTGGAGAAGGTAACTTTAACATTAAAGTTGATTTTGGTAAAAGCTACTCAGAATTTGATTATCTTCCTATAAAAAATGGAAGGTTAAAAGGATATGGAATAAAATTAAAAGAATTAAACTCAAGTATTCTTGGAAGTGAAATATTAGGAGATATTTTCACATTTAAAGATTCTGAAGATTATATTGACTCAGCTATGAATTTAAATTTTATTCTTTCTGTTGATGGGAAAATGTATGGTGGAGTTTCATCATTATCCCTTTCAAGTTTAGGCAATATTATTTCTTATGGAGAATTTTCCACAAGTTTTAATGGACTTAAGACATCTAATTTTGATCATATCCAAAATATAGGCTTAAGTGTTTTTAAACCTAAATATTCACAAAAAGATATTTCGGAAATATATGAAAGTGAAAAAGGTAAAAAATTAATAGAATTTAATGAATCTTCAACTAATAAAGTCTCAACTAATGGTGTTTCTTACTATGAAACCCTGAAATTATTTAATGATAGAAAAATAGAATTCTATAACCTAGAAAGAAAAAACAAAACATTAAAGCTACATGCTAAACTTAGTGATTCTTCTGATATAAACTTATTAACAAATATAATAGCTACTACAAATGAAGGGAAAGTTCTTTATTACCCAGAAGTTTATTTAAATTCTAATTCTGAAAATGAATATATAATTGAATTCTCTAATATTAGTGATGATCTTAATGTTTCAATTTCAAATCATGGAATTTTTTCAAATCAATATGATTTTTTACAAGAAATAAAAATAAAATAAATAGTAAGTAGTTTTTTACTACTTACTATTTGTTTTAGTCTCCATCATAATCTACAAAAAATCTTTTAATGTTTTAATATATTTTGATGAATGGGAATCACTTCCTAAAATCATTGGTATTTTCTTATCCATAGCTAGCTTAAGTATTTCTTTTTCTACATAAAGCTCTCCACACTCCTCTTTTCTTAAACCTGATATATTAAAATCCAACTCATATCCTTTTTCTTTTATAATATCTAATATATTCTCAATCTTAGGAAGAAACTTATTATAGTCATAAGGAAAATTTTTATTAAACTTTCTTATTAAATTAAGATGTCCTATTCTTTTTGGCTTATACTCTCCTAAATCCTTATTTAAGGCTAAAATTAATGTATCATAGTATTTATTATAAACCTCTTCTAAGGAACCTAAATCATCAATAATTTTTTGAAATTCTTCAGCACTAAAATCTATACAGTAATATTTATCTTTTCTTCCTTTAATCATATGAACAGATAATACACCATCATCTAAAAAAGAACCATAATCATCTAAAACTTTTTTAATCTCCTCTTCATATCCCTCTATGTAATCAACTTCAACACCTATGTTAACTTTAATTTTACTACTATACTTTAGCTTTAATTCTTCACATTCATCTAAATAAGGCTGTAAGTCATTAAAATCCATAGCACTATCCTTAAGAGGAGATGGATCATCAAAATTTCTTGGTAGAGGTAAATGCTCTGTAAAACTTATTTCACTTAATCCTAATTTAATTCCTTCTATTATATAACTTTCCATTTCATCATCTGTTCCATGTGGACAATATGAAGTATGTACGTGTCCATCTTTACTTTTAAACTTATATTCATCTATATTACTAAAGAATTTATATCCTCCTTTAGTATTATTTTTAACTTTATACATGGCAACATCTGCATTTTTCATGAGAATTTTCATATTATTCCCATCAACAGGATATAAAGCTACCCCTATTGATGAATCTACATTACAAGAATATCCATTAAAAAGTTTAATATCTTTTTTTATTTCAGACTGAATTCTATTAATAATTCTCTCTATATCTTCTTTATTCCTTATGTTATCCAGTATAATTGCAAACTCATCTCCACCTAATCTAGCTAAAATATCACTTTCCCTTATACAAGATTCTATCCTCTTAGTTATAGAAACAAGTACTTTATCTCCAGCCTCATGGCCATATGTATCATTTACCTCTTTAAAGGAATCTAAATCCATAAATAAAACTGCGAAATTTTTATTTTTCATCTTAGCTTTTTCTAAAACTCTATTAAATTCTTTAAAGAACATTCTTCTGTTAGGAATCCTTGTTAGCTTATCATAATTTGCCATTTGGTTTAATTTTAATTCCATTTCTTTTATATCTGTAATATCACTTCTAGAACCAACTACAAACTTTCCATATTCCTCATCTATTATTGGTGTAAGCTTTGTTAAAAGTACCTTTCTCCCAATTGGCAAATCTAACTCTTCTTCAAAAATAATAACTTTCTCACTTAAAATACACTCTCTATAATGGTCTGACACTCTCTTACCTAACTCATCACCAAAGACATCAAAAGGAGTTTTATTTATAATATCTTCTCTTTTCAAATTAAATTTTTCAAGATAAGAATCATTATTTTTTATATATAAAAAATTTCCATCTTCAAGCATTTGTACTAAAAATAAAGCATCCTGAGTTCCATTAAAAATTATTTCATACTGATTTAAAATCTTTTTTATATATTTAATTGAGTTTTTCATCTTAATATTATTTATAGAAGATTTATTTTCTAAATCTTCCAAATATTCTTTCCACTCTATATTTAAAGAATCATCTCTATAATTTTCATTATGCTCCAATGACTTATATAAATACTCTTTTTTCATTAGACCTCCAGTTAATACAATTATAAAAATAAAACACTCCACCTTTGTGAAGCATTTTAAAATAATTAATCTAAATTTTTATATTTTTGATTTATTCTAGCAAAACATGCTATTAAAAAAGCTAAGCATTCTAAGGATGCAATTAATCCTATAATAATACTTATTATAACAATACTTAAATCAACTATTCTTGATTTTTCAAAAATACCAACCAAAAGTATTGTAATGGCTAATAATAAAACTAACACAGAAAAAACTATAGCTATAACCTTAAAATATTTATATACTCTTGAAATATCTGATTGTCCATTCTTACACTTTTCCTTAAAACCAATACTCCATGTTTTAAAGCTTAGTCCTCTGCTTTTGAAATCCCAAATATGATAACCTAAAGCAAATAATGTCCATAATGTAAATAATCCTAATAAAACACTGCTTTCTAATAGGGTATTATCATCTCTTATCATAAAAAAATATGAGATTGTAACCATAAAAGTTAGTATTTCTATTTTTAATTTTCTTTCGTAAGCTTTCATAAATTCCTCCATAACTTTAAATCACACTTAAATATTATCAATTTAAAGATTTTTTGTAAACATCTAAAAGCTTACTATGTTTAATAAATCTATGGCTTTTTCTAATTCATACTGAGCTTCTATTCCCTCTTTATCTAAACACCCCCAAAGTGCTAGGGCAAAATCAACAGAAGAAGCCTTAGCACAAAGATAATCTGATTTCATATCTCCTATGTATAAGCATTCCTCTGGTTTTGCCTTTAAAATTTTCATTGTTTTTATAAGAGGTTCTGGATGTGGTTTACTATTTTCTATATCTTCAAAAAGAACTTTAGCTTTCATATATTTGTGAAGATTATTTCTAACCATATCTATCTCGTACTGCGCTCTAGTTTTTGAACTAGTAACAGCCTGTATATATCCATTCTCTAATAATTTATCTAAAACATATTTTATTCCTTCATATGGTAATGCTCCAATTTCATCCTCATTAACATATTTAACCCATCTTTTATGAACCTCATCAACATTCTCTATTCCAAGGACTTTTAATGCTATTTTCCCAGGATAACTCATATATTTAGCTAATTCTTCATACGACTTATCCTCTCCTAATTCCTCTTTTACTATCCTCATTAAAGTATTAACATTTATACTTATAGTATCTAAAAGCGTTCCATCTATATCCCATATTATATACTTATAATCCTTCACACTATTTTCCCTTCTATTTTTAATATTGCTACTTATCTTTAAATATATTTTAGGAACCTTTTAAATAATACTTTAATAAATAGAATTTTTATTTAGCTAATAATGTTTTTACAAACTCTAAATTGTTATAATCATGGCTTTTTATATAGTTTAAAAGATCTTTAAGATATGTTTTGTGATGTTCAACACTCTTTGCAAAGCATTGAATAAATCTTACTACTTCTTCTTTTGAAAGTGATTTATTTTCCTCATTATTTTCATTATTAAGATATATTCCAACTAAGTAAAATCTCATAAATGTATATCTTATAAGCAGCATTATATAACTATCAAAAACTGACTTTATCTCACAAAATGGGAATAGATTACTATACATAAAGTTTGCTAAGAAGTTCTCAAATATGTAGCTATTAGGCTCTAAGAATTTCTCTTCATATTCTTCAAAAGCCTTTACAAACCTTTGAATATTTTTTTGTAGATAATCTTCCTCATTTAAACTAAATCCTTCTACTACTTCCCTTGAATATTCCTTAAATCTTTCACTATCTACATCTTTTTCTACCCTAAGCATAGTAAATATTTTCTTAAAGAAATCAACCTGAATAGCATAATTAAGTGGATTTTCAAAATACTCTTCTTTTATAGAATCTATATCATATGACTTTATATATTCTAATATTTCTTCTTTATTGTTATCATACTCCTCTTCTAATCCATTTATGAATTCACCTAATATGTATAATCTTTTACTTAAAGTAAATTTTCTATTTTTAATTATATTTATACTTACTTCTCTAATTTCCTTTAAAAATTCTATAGGTAGTGCTTGTTCTTTTAAAAATGCAGTATTTACCTCACTAGAAACTATATGCTTTCCTAAAATCTCCTCACTTTCACTAAAGTCAATCCCCTCTTCTTTTAAAAGAAAATTTCTGGCTGCTTCAGGACAAGCTACTGATAGAGACATTTCATATATTCCATCAATTTTATTAAGCATTCTTGGAAATGATGTGCAAACATTTGAAAGATATCCCTCTCCTAAATTAGAATGAATAATACAATAATTATCACAATCTAAAAATGGACACCTCTTATCTTCTCTAAGCTTAACCTTCACAAAATCTATTTCATCACATTGAGAATTTTTATTTTTCATAAGATTACTTTTAAGAATATTTTTCATTTCTCCTTCTTCAAGAAATTCATATTGCTGAAAAGTAAACTTATCAATGTCAACATCCCATCCTATACAACAACTATCTTCACAAGTTCCACCAATACACTTAAATTCTTTTAAGTATTTTAGATATCTCATTTTAACACTCTTACTCATTAAATTACTTCCTTTTCTCTTTATTTAACTCACTCATATATTTTACAATAACTTTTTAATTTTTCTACTTAATATTTATCTATATTTTAATAAAGTGTTGATTTTAGCTATTCCTTCACAAACCTACCTAATTTAACAAAGTTATATCTAAAATCAACACTAGTTTAAAACAGAGCCAATAAGTAAAATTAAATTCATAACTTCACTTAATTAAAATTATATATTTTTTATAAGCTTTTATTTTATTAAAAACCTCTTTAAGAATTCTATATTTTCCATATAATAATCATTAGCCTTTTCATAAGACCAACTACAATGTTCTACAATCATAAGCATTAAATATATTCTTAAAATATCATAAAACTTATTATCTAAAGTCATATATTTATTATATCCATGTAAAAATGCTTTTTCATAATCTTTATTTTCCATAAAATATTTAAAATATAAATTAGCTAAATCATTACAATAATCATCTGGATAACTCTGTTCAAAATCTATTATAGCCTGAACAATATAAACACCTTTTTCACTCTTAACCAAAACATTTCTTCCATCAAAATCATTATGAGTAAATCTAAATCTTTCTATAGAAAATAACTCTTCAAAGTTTTTTCGTATTTCTTCCATTATACTAAACAAAAGTTCCTTATAAGGTGAATTTTGCTTTTCAATTTCAATTACTCTCTCTTCAAACTTTTTAATCTTATTTAATTTGAACTCTTCTTTTCTAATACTTTTGTTCCAATCCAAGGCATAATCAAAAATTTTATAAGAATGTATTTTTCCTAAACATTCTCCAAGATTACTAAACAACTTTAATTTACTATGCATGTCTAAATTTAAATATATATGTTCAAAAACCTCGCCATCTATATATTCCATTAAAATCCACTGATGATTATTATATTCACCAAAATCTATTACTTTAGGAACATTAACATCACAGTTTTTTAAAAACTCTAAAGAATTTAATTCTCTTTCTCTTTTATCGTTTCTATAATAACTTTTAAATACATACTTGTTTTTACCCTCTTCAGTTTTATAAACTAAATGTCTTCCTATTTCATGATTCCCTATAGGTTCTATATTAATATTACAACTAGACTTAGTATGTTTACTTACTATATTCTTTATGTCTTTTATATAAGTCATAATTTTTTATTACTCCTTTAAAATAAATAAGTAAATTTGAAGAATTAATTTTATTTCTTAAAATTACTTATCTTTTAATTAATATAAAAGAAAGAGCATCGATTTTCATCGACGCTCTATTTATAAATTCTATAATTTTAAATATATTGTTCTCCTAATGAATTAGCTGTAAGTATAGCATTAAATACTTCTTCAACTTTAACGTCTCCTAAAATATTATGTATAGTTTCTCCTTCAGCACAAGCTGCCATTGCAACTTTCATTATATCCTCTTTATTAATTTCTTTTAATCCAATTTGACCAAGAGTTATAGGAAGATTTACATCTAAACAGAAGTTTATAACTTCTTCTATTTCTTCCATCGGACTATCTTCTAATACTAATTGTACTAATGTACCAAATGCAACGATTTCTCCATGCATATATTTTTCACATTCTTTAAGAACAGTAAATCCATTATATATTGAATGTGCTGCAGCAAGACCACCATTTTCTGCTCCAACTCCGCTTAAATAAGTTGTTGCTTCTAAAACTTTTTCAACCGCAGGAACAGATACTGAATTTTCAACAGCTAACTTAGCTTTTAATCCATAATTTATTAACATTTCATAACAAAGTTTTGAAAGAGCATAACCTGCCTGTGAAACCTCACCTGAAACAAGGTTAGGTGACTTTGCATTTAAACAAGCTCTCGCCTCAAAAAATGTTGCAAGTGCATCTCCCATCCCAGCTACAAAAAATCTAACCGGTGCTTTAGAAATTATTGTACTATCGACTAATACAAGATCTGGATTTTTTGGATAGAATAGATATTCACTAAACTCTCCTTCTTCTGTATACACAACTGAAAGTGCAGTGCAAGGGGAATCTGTGGCTGCTATTGTTGGTATTATAATAACTGGTATATTCTCAAAATATGCAACAGCTTTAACAGTATCAAAAGTTTTTCCTCCTCCAATACCTATTATTGAATCACATTTATTATCTTTTATAACTTTTTGTAGTCTTTCAATTTCTTTTTTAGTACTTTGACCATTGAATGTTTCAAAAAAAATATTTTTCCCAGAGTTTTCAAAACATTTTTCAACAGTATCCTTCATCATATTCATAACGAATGAATCAGCTAAAACAAGAAAAGATTCGCCTAGTGTTTTAACATGATCTTTTAATTCTAAAATTGCATTTTCACCTTGTACATATCTTGAAGGCGCTCTCATAACTTTAAGCATTTAATCATCTCCAAATAATTTATTTTTGTATTTCTTAAGTGTTTATGAAAAATGATCCAACATATAAAATTATATATTTTTTTATTAAATTTGTAAATATTTTAAAGAAAATACAAACTTATTATAAACAAAATTAAATTAACTTTTTATCAATAAATTTCAATATATTTTGGCTAACTTTTTAAATATAAGTTTTATATTCTAAAATAAAATAAACCAGTATGAAAATTATACTGGTTTGTTTTATCAACATTTTGATAAATTATTGCTTTATAAAATTAATAACATTTTATAAACTTATATTTTACATCTTATAGAAGCAATTATTTTATTAATAATTGTTCTTTAGCATGTACTAAAGTTGTAAGTAAATCATTATATGGTGTGCTTATGTTAAACTCTTTACCTTTTCTAGATACATACCCATTTATATAATCAATCTCAGTAAGACGATGATTTTGAATTAAGTCTTGATGCATTGAAGGGTAATGCTCTCCAGCTTCACTTGGATCATATGTCTTCTCTATTACTTTTGCAACCTCTTCTACATTTAATGTAACATTAAATTTCTCAGCTATTTTTGAAAATTCTTTTATTATATTACGTATAAGTTCTGAAGCTTCTTTTAATCCTCCAAACTCTTTTATATTACAATCTAATATTGTGCAAGTACTATTTAATGCTCCATTAACACAAGCTTTTCTCCATATTGAAAATATTACATCTTCGCTATAATGAGCATTTAATCCAGCTTCACTTAATACCTCACATACTTTTCTTGCTTCAGATTCCATATCTTTATGTAAGTTTTGTACTTCTAAGCTTCCACCACCACTTAATAGAGCATGACCTGGACCTTTTAATCCAGCTGTCCATAAAGTTACTCCCATAAGAATATTTTTTCTGTCTATATATTTTTCAAGTGTTTCATCATGTCCTAATCCATTTAATAAGCATAATACCTTTGTTTCTTTTCCTATTATATGCTCAACTGATTTTAACATTGATTCTAATCCCATTGACTTAGTAAATAATATTATTAATTCAGGAATTTCTTTAGCATCCTTAGGTAACATTGCTGGAATTTTTACATATTTTAAATTCCCATTTTCTTCTATGCACAATCCTTTTTCATTAATAGCATCTACATGATCTTTCCATCCATCTACTAACTGAACATTATTACCTGATTCATGTAGCATATATCCAAAACGTGATCCCATGGCTCCTGCGCCAACAATTGTAATTTTCATTAAAATCAACTCTCCTTTTATCTTAAGTTAAGATATTAATAAATTTTCTTATAATCCACAATCTACTTCATTTTCAATATTATATTCTTCCTCTCCAAATACTCCATTCAAAAAGTCTGGCATAAAGAATTTATTACTCATTTTTTTAAGTTCTTCTTTATTAGAAATATTATGTTTAGTTAGTATTTCCTTAGCTTCTTTTATATTTTTATTCATTGAAATTTGAAGTTCTTTAGCCTTTTCTGAATCCAATGATCCATTATTATGGCATAAAAATTCTCTTAATTCTATTAAAGAATCTCTAAACTCATCATTTAAATCTTCAATAGTTTTAATTTCTTCCTCTGATAAATCTTCCTCATCATAATCAGCACTTGGATCTTCAAATAATAGGTCAGTGACTAAATAATAATATTCACCTTCTGCTTTTTTAACAAGCTCTTTTAATTCACTTATTTCATGATGAGCAACATTTTCTAATTTATCTATTTTAAATTTTTCCTTAAATTCTTCTTCTGTCATATGTTTTATATGTAATTCTTTCATAATTTAATGTTGCTACTAAAAATATTCTTAAGCGTATTAACATAATAAAATTCACTTCTTTTTAAAATTATTATTATAGCCTAGTGATATTTTATATAGTAGCCTCTCCGTTGCCAAAACTTTATAAAAATTTATAATTTTTTTAATTCCTTGTTCATCATATTAAATTTTATAAGCAATCTAATATATCTATTTCAAACTTTACAACATTGTTAGTCTTTTAAAATTGACAACGGTTTTTCACCTCACTTTCAAATTTATTCATTTCATATCTATGACTAACTATTCTTTTAATATCTTTTTAAGTTGTTTTTACTAAAAAACCCCCTTAGTAAAACTAGGTTATTTTGGGTGAACTTATAACATTAGTTATATTAACAAAGAAGCTCACACTTCAAGCTTTAGCTAAGTGGTGAGTAGTTCACCTTTCTGAGTTTTATTTGTATTTTATCAAATAACTTTATTAAGTTTATTATATCACCACTAAATATAAATAGATACTGCTACAATTATTTTTGCATTCCTAACTTAATAAGAAAAATATAAGTTTCAAAGATTTTTCATATGTATAATTAATTTATTGAGTGGAAATTTTGTAAAAAGTATTTGAAAAACCTACTTCTATTTTAATATATAATTAATTTATTACTTAGAAATTCTTTAATTAACCTAAAAAAAATAATATACTTAATATTGTAATTTGTTAATTTGATTAGAAATGAGAGGTTTTTTATACATGCAAAAAAAAGATATACTAGAACTAAAAAAGCGTTTAAAGAAAGATTATTGTACTTTCACTAAAATGTGTGGGTGCTATGTTAATGGAGAGAAAAATACAATTTTAAAGTTTAGGGAGACTTTCTTAAATTTAGAAGAAGATGAATACTTTAAATACTTAGAAATTGCTAAAAAAGTTATGTCTGGAACAATAGGAAATAATATTTTAGAACTTAACTTTCCACTTAACGAATTCTCAGTAAATGAAAAACAAGTTTCTCTTGTTAAACTAAAAAATAGCAAGTTAAAAGATGATACTATTCTTGATGAATTTTATAATTCAGTTATAGAAAATTACGATTATACAGGTAACTTTTTAATTCTTCTTTTCCATGATGCTTATGATGTTATTACTAAAACTAAGGATAATCTTAAAGTTGATGAATCAGAGGAAGTTTATGAATATATTTTATGTGCAATATGTCCAGTTTCTCTTTCAAAACCAGGACTTAGATATTTTGAAGAGGAAAACTCAATAAAAGCTCGTATTAGAGATTGGGTTGTTGAAAACCCATCTAATGGTTTTGTATTCCCAGCATTTATTAATCGTAGTACAGATATTAACTCTGTTATGTATTACACTAAAAATACTAAAGACACTCATCCTGAATTAATGGAAAATATATTAGGATGTCCTGAAAAACAAACTGCCACTATTCAAAAACAAACTTTCAAATCAATAATTAAGGATTCCTTTGTTAATGAAGAAAAAGCTGAAAAAGTATTTATGGAAGTTCAAGAAAGTTTAAATAATATGGTTGAAGAGCATAATTCTATGTATGAAGATACTCTAGAAGAGGAACCTATGTTATTAACAAACAAGGATGTTGAAAACATATTAATAGAAAATGGAGTTACTGAAGATGTGGCAAAACAAATTGAAAAAAACTATTCAGAAAACTTTAATGAAGATGTTCCATTGGCAGAAAGCTTAATTGATAAAAAAGTACTTAAAGCAAATGAACAAAGAAAAAAAGAAGAACGTTTAGAAAAGCAAGTACAGGTATTAAAGGCTAGAATTGAAGAATTTGAACAAGAAACTTCTTTAAACAGTGAAAACACTGAAGAATTATCTATTGATGAAAATGGCGAAATAATAGAAGATATTATAATTGATGAGGATACTGAAATCTTAGAGGAAGCTCTAGAAGAAGTTTTAGAAGAAGAACTTCAAGCTAATAATAATTATGATGTTGTCCTTCATGTAAAACCAGAAAAAATATCACAAGTGAAATCACAAATAATTGATGGCAAAAAGTGCATAATAATTCCTATTGAAGAGGATGAACAGGCCACTGTTAATGGAATAGATGATTTAATTTAAAATTATTGTCTATTTTAAACAAATGTTTTTCCTTGACAAACTTCCCCTACTAAAAAGGAAATTAATTCATAAAAAATAGAAGTGCTTTTGTAAAAACAAAAACACTTCTATTTTTTATTATTAACTTTGTTAAAAATCTCTTTTATTTTTTCTTTTTAAATTTTAAAAATACTGCTATAGCTACAACAAAAGCTACTAAGAATCCAAAAATTCCATAAACACCTTTGCTTTTTAAAATATGAGAATTAGTATTTAAAGAATCTTTTTTATTTAAATTATCCTTCTCTTTATCTGCTACTTTCGCTTTATTATCACTTTGTGATACTTTTTCATTTTTATCATTATCACTATTAAATGTATTTTTAATCTTATTTTCTACTTCATTAAGTAAACTAGAGTCTTTTTTACTGTTATTTAAAGTTTTAGCTTCACTACTACCCTCTACATTATTTGAATCCTTTTTAACAACTCTACTTGAAATATTGTTATTTTTTGATTTAGTATTATAACTTCCACTTTTTCCTGAATCCTCATTATTTTTTATGATAGTTGATTTTTTATTATCAGTTTTAGAAATATTTTTACTTTTCTCAACTTTATTATTTTCTACTGATTGTGAGCTAGTATTACTCTTCTCATTTGAATTTGATTTCTTATCTTTTACACTATTTGAAGAAGAAATACCTTCCTTAGAATCACTTGAATTTAAAGTATTATTAGGTATTTTTGAAGTTGAATCATTTTTTTCTAGAGTATTTGATTGTGAATCCTGGCTATTATTTTTAGAATTAATATTTTCACCATTTTTATACCTAGTATTATCCACTACTTTTCCTGTATTTTCATTTCCAGAATTTTTATCTTTATCAGTATTTTTATTTTCCTTTGGTTTCACAACTACTGGTAATTTTTTAAGTCCTTTAATTGCCTGTGATAAGCCTTGTATGCAACCATTAACTTCTTTCGGAGTTGCTTTCTTATTATTCATAAGACTTTCTGCCTTTTCAAGGCTTTCTTTTAGCTTACTTACACTTTCTTTAGTATAAGAATCTGAATTTTTTAAGACATCCTTTGCCTTATTTATTTCAGACTGAAGTCCATCTTTATTGGCTTCTAGTCCGTTTATTCCACTTAAAATACTAATTGTAGCAGCTTTAACTTGTATTGGTGTTACCTTATTATTATTCATAACACTTTCTCCAGCTGTAATAAAACTATTTAAAGGCTTAATACTTGATTCTGTATATTGATCTTTATTTTTCATAATATCCTTAGCTTTATTTAATGCTTCTTGAAGTCCACTTTTATCAGCTTTTAAGTCTTTTATTGAATTTTCTATATTATTAATTAAACTATTAATTTGCTCTTGAGTTAAACTTTTATTACTTAAGGCCTTTTCTCCTTTTGAAATAGCGTCTTTTAAATTATTTATACTCTCTTCTGTGTAGCCATTAACTTTATTTAATTTTTCTTTTGCTTTTGTTATTTCATCTTCAAGACCTGTTTTATTTATATCAGTTCCACTAAGAATTACCTCTGCAATTGTTGCAAGGTTATATATTCCTTTTTTACTTTCTATCTTTATATACTTAGCTTTAACTCCATTTAAATTGGCATATTGAGATTCATTTGATGTTGAGTATATCCACTTTCCTGATGTCGCTTCCTTAAAGTTTTTTCCATCCATACTCACTAATATTTTATATTCTTCAATATCACCATTCCATCCACCATCTTGTCTTGGGAAACATAAAAGTTCATTTAAATTATAAGGATGATCTAATTCTATGGTTACATATGGATTTTTATCTGATCTATTCCAAATATTTTGCCAGTTATCATTTAATTTTCCATCAATAATATTATTAGCTGAGTATTCTTTTTTATTTTGTTCAGTTGAATATGACACAATTTTCATTTGTGAATTAGGAATTATATTTTGAATCTCTAAACCATTATTAGCAAAAAGATATTTTTTCCCATCTATTGTTTTATATCCTGGAGTAGCTTTCCCATTCTCTGAAAAATAATATTTTTCTCCATTTATATTTTGCCATCCAGTTTGGAGAACTCCATCATTATTAAAATAATATCCATTATTATCTATATTTTGAAGACCTTTTTCCATTAAGCCATCCTCATTAAAATAATACTCTTTATTATCTATAAACTGCATTCCTTTTTGAGCTTCACCAAATATCTCATACTTAGTTCCCTTTGAATCTTTTAAAAATCCACTATGGAAATTATACTCTTTACCATTTGGTGATGTATATTTTCCATCTAATACTTTTAATCCATCTTTTGTAATTTGAACTGCTATAGTATTAGATACCTTCGATGTTTTAAGAAGATCATTTTCAAGAGTTAAATATCCTTTTGATGCTAATCCTGGTTTATAAATAATCTCAATTATATCTCCAATATTAAACTTACTGTTGTTAAAGGATTTAGCTATTTTATTTGTACCAAACTCTGTTCCTGATGTATTTACCTCTTTTAATTGTTCCATATTTGAAGAGAATATTTTAATATTTATTCCACTATTTCTTTCATTTGTTCCAATCCAAGTATGTAAGGCATCCACTTTTATATTTCCATTACTTTCAAAAGTAAGAGAATCTGTAGGTGAAGTTCTATTCCAACTATTAATATTAATTTTACCAAGTATTTTAGCTTGATTTTCTACAAATCCATACTTTTCTAAATATCCACCTGTTAAAATTCTATTAGCTTGAACTTTTTCATTAGCATTTCCATTTTTATTTATATCATTTAATTCCTCTTTAACCTTCTTTACAAAGTCATTATATTGACTTGTTGTAGAAACTTGAAGCATATTTCTATTAAACTTAACAAGTAAATCAAACATAGGCTCTGGATAGTCTTTTAATGATTTCATTATGTCATTAGATAAATCTATATAATCTTTTGCACTAACATTTTCATTATTATTTAACAAATTAATTTTAAAAAGCCAAGCTTCAATGTTTAATGGTTGAGTTTTTATTGCCTCATTTATTGCTTTTAATTTTAAATCATATGGAATAGATGAACTTGCTACCCATAAATATTTATTTGATTTTACTAGATTTTCATTATTAGCAGCTGCATACAAATCTGTGTAAGTAACTACATTTCCATTTAAGGCCAATCCTTTTGACCAATTGCTAACATCAAATCCTGAAGCATTAGCAACCACAGTTTCTCCATATTGTGATGACCAATTTCCACTTTGTATGTTATAGCTATAAAAGGCATCGTGTCCTGGTTCACCCATTTGATGAGCTGGTTGTCCAAACACTCTACAAGCTATTGATCCAATCCTTGATATGGAACCACAAACTCCTCCTATTTTAAATACATCAGCAACAGTTTCATCTTTTCCATAAAAATCTGCCCAACTTCCAAATATAATCGCTCCATTATATGGATTCCTAAAGTTGTAGTTTATTGTATAGTCTGCAGTTGGCAGATGATTTCCACTAACAAGATTATTATGATTTTGAAGAATTAAAGCTCTCATTTCTCTAATCTGTGGATTAGTTATTGGAACATTTACTACAGCCTCTAAAAGCTTAACATTAAGACTTTCAAACCCTTGAACCATTCCACCTTCTTCATTTAAAGTTTCAAAAATATTATATCTTTCAACAGAACTTCCAATAGGTTTACCATTAAAACAGTCAGTTATTTTTGTTTGAGTAGCAAGAGCCGTTGCCATTGCAAGCTTTAAATTAAATCCATAATGTGAGTTTGTGTATGTATTCCAAATATCAGACCATATTTGAAGGCCATTAATATTACTCTCTGAAATATTAGTTGCTTGTAAATATTCACTCATTGCAACATCATTATTTAATAACCAGCTTATAAATTTTGTGTTATTTTTATTATTTTTATAAAAAGTTTGAATATTTTCAAGTCCAAATCTATTTATAAATGCATTTGCTATAATATCAGTCATCATCTTTTCATTAGTTAATGAATCTACTATCTCTTCATCGCTTGTAATCTTCTTTGATATTTCATCATTAACAACTTCACTATAAGACTTTATATCATTTTCATTATTTATTTTAACTTTAGGTTTTTCTACTTTTATACAAAGGTTATTATAACTATCTCCAAACAATTTATAAGTGCCATAGCTTTCAGTATTAGATGAAATACATAGTGGTATAACTTTGTTATTCACCTTAATTTTAAAAGTATAACTTTCATCTTTTTTTAGTTTATCTAGTTCTTTTTCCTCTATTAAAGCTAATCCCTTAGAAATCTTTCCTGTTAAAACTACCTTATTAGATGAATCAACTATTTCAATAAGACCATTTTCTAAACTTAAAGTATTTCCTGTAGCAAGACCAAGTTTTATACTTAATTCTCCATTACTCCAAGTAAGATTATTTGTATAAGCTTTCTCTCCAAAATTAACTTTTTCAAGCCCATGCTTTGTAATTTTAAAATATTCTGCCTTTCCATCAACATTACCTAAAACAGTATTTCCATTAATAATTGCTGGTATAGATATTTTAGAATTATAAGAAAGACTTATTATATCTCCATAATTAAATGATTTTCCATTTAGTAATTTAGAAACTTCCTCTGTTTCCCCATTTTTAATATCTTTAGGGTTTATGATTGTCTTTCCATCACTTCCATAGACTCCTAAAGTAAAATATGATTCTTTCCCATTTCCAAAGCTATCCATATAATTTTGAACAGTAAACTTCATATTAGTTATATCAAAACCAATACTTGATTGAATTGAATCTAAAGCCCAAGAATTATTGTAAAAGTTAATATGACTATTTTGAAGATTAATCTGACTTTCATATCCTAGCTTTATTCTTGTAGGTATATATCCCTCTGATGAAACAATAATCTTTGTATTCTTATTAAAATTAGTTGAATTAGTTATAGGAACACTAAATTTTCCCTGTGAATCTGCTTTTCCTGAAAAATTCTTTCCATCTAAATTTATATTTACATTTTCATTAGGTTTAACATTTCCTTGTATAGTTGTTTTATTTATCCCACTTCCTAATATGTTTACAGGATTAATGCTTATAAATTTATTATTAACATCTAAAAGTCCTTTGTCAGTTACCTCAAAATATTGAGTTCCAAGTTCTTGATTTCCTATACTTTTTTCTCCATTTTCAATGCCAACATTTATAAGTGATGGATTATATGTAAGTTCTATAATATCTCCATTTACAAAACTCTTTCCATTTATGTTATTAACAAAATAATTACTATCATTTAATTTTGTCGTTGAAACACTGTATTTATAATCCCCTGTTTTAGAATCTATTACGCTAAATTTAAACCTATTAGTATAGAATGTACCCACACTATTTCCTGAAACAGGACTTCCAGAATAATTGTTGTATATTATATTCTTTTTAGCTATTAATTTCTTAGATTCTGGACTAAATCCAATATAAAAAATTGGCTGAGTATATTGGCTTGACACCTGAATTTTGCTATTTCCTAAATCATAACTTTTTGAATAATTATATATTATCTGCTTAAAATTATCCTCATTAACATATATAGATATAACATCACCAACATTTACATCCTCTTCTGGAATCTTAGCTAAATAATTTCCAGTAGAATCTGATTTGACTTTTTTGCTATAACTTCCTCCACTTACTGTAACAAAGGTGTTAGGAGTAGTTTTTCCTGTTATATCAACTGTTGAATCTCCATCATAAGAAGCTTTATTAACCTTTAAATTATTATTAGAAATAGGTACTAAACCATCAACTGTTATTTTATAATAATAAAAATTTTCAGGCTCTAATTTTTTTGAATCTTTACCTGTATTAACAGTTGGATTGTTCCAGTTTATTTGTGATTTTTTACTTTGATATACACTTAAAATATTTCCATATTCAAAGTTTGCTCCATTTAAGTTTTTCTCTCCTGAAAATCCATTAAAATAAGTATTTTCTGCCTTTGCTACTGGTTTTCCTTCATTATTTATAAGATTTGCTGAGAATTGATCTGCTCCATTTTTACTAATTTTAATACTAAGCTTAGATGTATCAAATTTTAAATTTTCTCCTGTTAAACCTGCATTATAACTTGTAACTACACTTGCTTTACTTATACCAAGGTTAGGTGCTGATGTTGGATAAACTGTTACAGGGGCTTGTCCTGCTACACAAACTATTATAGGGGTACTTCCTTTTATTCCATTTTCATCCTTTACAGGAATTTCAAAAGTTCCAACATAATTTGACTGACTAGTAAACTTCTTTCCATTAAGAAAAACTGTTACTAAAGACTCTGGAGTTGTAATACCTTTTACAGTACAAGATGTAACCTTATTTGAAACCCCTTCAATTGGAAGTGGGTCTACACTTAATTTTTCATTAGTAAATAAAGTTAATCCTGATTTTTCAATATTAAGTATAGTTCTTTTATTAACATTATATGATTTTTGAATTTCCCCATTATTTAACAATCCATTTATGGCTAATCTAGAAGACTTTTTATAATCTATTACTATCTTCTCTCCATAATCAAAACTTAAATTATTTAATTGGTTATAAAGTTCATTTTGAGGATGCTCTCCTCCTCCATGTATATTTATAGTCTTATTTATAGTTCCATCTTTATTGATTAATGAAACTGAAAATAAAAGATCATTTTTACTTGCATAAGGATTCGTTTCTGCCCAACTTTTTGAAAATCCCATTTTCATTGTTTTTGAATTGAATGTTAATGTTCCTATATGTTGCCACCAAACATTATTAATTGATATAGAAGCCTTATCTAAAAGACTTTCTATTTCAGAAGTTTTAGATTCTTTAGAGGCAATTAATACACTAGGTTTAATTTCTTTATTATTTGAACTTAAATTATTAGATTCCTTAGAATTATTTAAGTTTTTATCTGTTTTCATCTCTAAATTACTAGGATTTTTACTACTTGAAGTTATTTCTTCACTTTTTAATACTTCTTTCTTTGAATTATCACTCTTTTTATTGTCATTTGTTAATTTATTTTCATTATTTTTATTTAAATCTGAATTAGGTTTGTTTTGTACTTTATTAACTTCAACTTTATCTTGAATATTAATTTCTTGACTTTCTTTATGATTTATATTCTCTGCAAATACATTAATAGAAGGTGTAGCTATACAATTAGCTATCATAGCAATTCCTAAAGCACCTGCAGTTTTCTTTTTATTCATATTTCACCTCTTAATATATAAACTATATAAAACTCTGTCTTACATAGTTTTTTGATATAATTCTCTTATAAATTACATTTTTAACCTATTAATAATCTCTAGCAATTAATCCATTATATCATAATTATGTACATTTTATGAACAGATTTCAAAAATTATTTTTATTTAAGATAATGTTTACCATACATAATTATGAATTTTACTTTATGAAAAGGAGTCTGTGTCAAAATGACACAGACTCCTTTTCATAAAGTATATCTTAAGAATACTTATTATAATAAATATTTTTAACTACTTCTTTAAATTACCCTTACAAAACACTTAATCCTAATTTGAATTTAAACAATTTAATTCCTTATATAATTCCCATAAGTTTAGGAATGAATAAACTTATCTCTGGTATGAATGTTACCAAAATAAGTACTATTAATATTCCTAAATAAAATGGTAATAAATATTTTATAACTTCTTCTATACTAGTTTTCCCTACTTTACATCCAATAAATAAAGTATTTCCAACAGGTGGAGTAATATTACCTATACATAAATTAAATATAAGCATTATACCAAACTGTACAGAATTCATACCAAAATTTTTAGCTATTGGTAAAAATATAGGAGTAAATATTAATATAGCTGGTGTTAAATCCATAAAAGTACCAACTATCAATAAGACTAAATTCATTATTAATAATATTATAATCGGATTTGAAGATATTCCTAATAATAATTCAGTTATAGCATTTGGTATATTTGTAAATGCCATAACCCAAGACATTATTGATGAAACTCCTATTAAGAAAATTATTATTCCTGTCATTTCTACTGTTTCTAATAAAATTTTTGGTATATCTTTTAATTTTATAGACTTATAAAAGAAAAATGATAAAATGAATGAATATACAACAGCAACCGCAGCTCCCTCTGTAGCTGTAAATATTCCTCCTATTATACCCCCTATTATTATAAAAATTAATAATAAACTTGGAAGTGCATCTATAAAGATTTTCATTGCTTCTTTAAAAGTTATTTTATATTTAGATGAATATTTATATTTTTTTGCTAATATAAATGCAACTACCATTATAGATATTCCCCATAATATACCTGGTATATAACCTGCCATAAATAAAGCTGCTACAGATGTTCCTCCACTTACTAATGAATATATTATAAGTGAGTTACTTGGAGGTATCAACAATCCAGTTGGAGCGGAAGCAATATTAACTGCCGCACTATAATTTTTATCGTATCCTTCTGATTCTTGAAGAGGTGCCATAGTTCCTCCTATTGCCGCCGCAGCTGCCACTGAGGATCCACTTACAGCCCCAAATAACATATTTCCAACTACATTTGTATGTGCTAATGAACCTGGTAATTTACCACTTAAAACCTTAGCAAAATTCACTAATTTTAAAGCTATACCACCGTTATTCATTATAATTCCAGCTAAAACAAAAAAAGGTATTGCAAGCAATGAAAAACTACTTATTCCTGTAAATATTCTTTGTGCTCCAGTTAATACTGCTACATCTAATGACAATGTAGTTAATATTCCAAATATAGATGCTACTCCTATTGTTATAGATATTGGTATTCCTAATAAAAGTAATATTGGAAATACAATCGCTATAGACATACCTGCTTGAAATGCTAATCCCATAATCTTCTCTCCCTTAGATTAATTATTATTTATAACTTTACTTGATTTTATTGAATTACTTTTAAAATTTCTTTTCAAATCAATTAAATTTAGAATATTGTATACTATAGTTATCATTCCAGATAATGGTAAAGCTATATATATATATCCCATTGGTATCCCTAATGCTGGTGATATCTGTCCCATTGCTAGATTACTTATTTGTAATCCACCTAAAACCAATACTAATAATGAAAATATTAATACCACTATTTCTGTAATTAAACCTAATATAAATTTAGCTTTAGGACTCTTATTCTCTAATTTTTGTCTAAAAAATACCATAGTCATATGATCTTTTTTCCCAAATACATAAGATGAACCAAGTAAAGACATCCATACAAATGAATATATTAATAAATCTTCTGATATTGTACTTGGATTATTTAATATATATCGAGTTACTATTTGCCAAGTTCCTAAAATAACCATAAATCCCATTAGTGTCATACATATGATTTCTATTGTTTTGTTTAGTAAAATTCTTAATTTCTTCATATCGCTTCCTCCATAATAATATTTACTTACTTCCTTTGTTTTGTATATTATTGTATAGAGTTTTCAACCTTTGATTTTTAATAAGTTCTTCATGAAGAGGGAAAACCTTTTCTTTAAAAGGTTTTAAGTCTGGATAATAGAATTCAACACCCATTTTTTCTGATTGTTTTTTAGCTTCTTCCACCTTTTCCTCCCATGCTTCAACTTCAAATTTATTTATTTTATCAACTGCATCTAATATTATATTTCTATCTTCTTCATTTAAATTATCTAATAATTTAGAATTCATTATTAATATATCTGGTATCATTGCATGTTGGTTGTATGAATAATACTTAGCAACCTCACCATGCTTATTATTAGTTAATGCTAACTCATTATTTTCTGCCCCATCTATAACTTTTTGTTGAAGCGCTGTATAAACTTCACCAAAATTCATTGGAGTTGCTGCTCCACCTAATAATTCCATCATTCTTATATTAGTTGGACTTTGTTGAACTCTTATCTTTTTACCTTTTAAATCTTCTGGTTTCATTATTGGCTTATCTGTGGTGTACATATTTCTTGATCCTGCATCAAACCAGATAAGACCAACAAATCCTGATTCTCTAGTAGACTCATATATTTCATTCATTATTTCATCATCATTCATTACAGCATGATAATGCTCTTTACTATCAAATAAATATGGTAAGTTAAATACACTATATAATTTATTAAAACTTTCCAACAAACTTATACTTCCTACTGCTATATCAACAGCTCCAGTTTGAGTAAGTTCAACAACTTCTCGTTGTCCACCAAGTAATTCATTTGGATATACTTGTATATCAATTCTACTATTAGTGTTTTTTTCAACAATATTTTCAAACTCTTTTAATGCCAAATGTATTGGATGACTTTCTCCTTGATTATGAGCAACTCTCATTACTCTAACATCATTGTCTTTAGCATTACTACATCCTGATAAAATTAAACTTATTATGGATGTAAAAAAAATCATCTTAATAAATTTTCTCATCTATAAACCCTCCCCCTACAATTTTTCAATTTACAATAACATTAATAAATTATTTATATACTAGTATACTAGCATATCTTTCCCGCCAAAACAATATATATTACATTTTTTCAAAATTATTGTAGATTTTCATAAAAAAATAATTCATCTATATAAACCCAAAAGGTCTGTATCATAATGACACAGACCTTTTTCATATAAATAAATTATAAGACTGAAATTAACTCTAAATATTCTTCTGTAATTAATATATCTCCAAATTTTTCTTCAATAAATTCAATAACTGCATCAGAATTATTCCCTATGATTCTTGAGAAAACAACTATATAATCCTTAATATTTTGTGCAAAATTACCCTTATCTCCTAAAAACATCTTTAAAAACAAACTATATTTCACCAATAAATATTCTAATAATATTAATTGAAGTGATATTGCTATTTCCTCAATATCTTCATTAAGACAGTCCCCTAAAATTTTAACCACAATACAATTCTCAATTAATGAATTATAATTATTTAAATACTCATTAAAAATTTCTATCTGCCCTACTAATTCATTTATTTTTATTTTTCCTTTATAAATTTTCATAGAAATATTTGAAATATCTTTTAAAGCCTCTTTTAATACAGGAACATTTTTATAGTTTTCTATAATATCTAAAAATAAATTATTAATAGTTTTAATTGATTTATTATAATCAACATTTTTTCTTAACTGATTTTTTAAGTCATCAATATAAATTCTGTTATTATACTTATTAATTTCTTCTAAAACAAACTTTTCTGTAAGTTCATCACTATTTAAAATATTAAGTATCATACCATAACTTATAATAAGTTTATCTTCAAATTTTATATCCTTTTCTTTAATTATTTTTATAATAGTATCTCTTATTTTAAATTCTACTGACAAATTATTTATATTTTCTTCATCTTCTTTATGAAAGGATTTTAATGTTACTTCTCCTTTAATTTTTTCTACAATATCTACAACTTCTGGACATGAACAAGATAATGTAAGCTCCCTTACCCCTTCAAATATATTTTCAAGTCTAGGAAAAGTCTTACATATTTTTGATAAATAATCATCTCCATGATTTTTAACAATATTACAGAGTCCTTTATTATCTAAAAAAGGACACGCATCCCTTATTTCTTTATCAATTATTATATTTTCTTCTTCTTCAATAATTTTTAACTTGTCAAGAATATACTTACATTCATCTCCCTCTTTTTTAAGCTTATTATAAGTATCATAATCAATATTAATATCCCATCCAGAACAACAGGTAAACTTACATTTATCTGCTATGCATGAAAACTCATCATACCCTGTCATCCTTTTATCTATAAAAAACTCATTCTTTTCACCTTTGTTTTTCTCCAAACTTTTTTTTCCCCTCTCCATATTTTATTCTAGCCATCTTATTTCATTGTTATTTTATCACAATATATACTTATATAATTTTTATAATATTAAACCTTAATTTATTAAGATTAAAATGTATTTAGTCTTAATTTATATTTAAACCCAAAATTCAACTAATTTTATATTTAAATCTACTAATTTAATAATTTTTTCTTTTCAAAATCTTCAAACCAATTAGATTTTTTATAATATATAAAAAACATAATAGAACTTAAAAACCAAGTAATAGGATATGCCCAAAATACTAATGCTATATCATGTACTAAACTTGTAACAATATTTATATATAAAACACGTATTATACAAAAACAACTCAACATTGTTAACATAGGTATCTTTGACTTTCCAGCCCATCTTAAAACCCCTGATAAACAATGTGAGAAGGATAGTAGAAAATAATTTACTCTTTCAAATTTTTTAGTACCAATATTTTGACTTACAAATGTAGTAATTGCCGAAGATAACATTTAACTAAAAAAATTTTTTATTTTTGTTAAAATAGTATCCTTTTTAGTATTTGCTTTTGATTTATTATCCTCATTAATATCAGTTGAATTTACTTCAGACTTTTTATTCTCTTTATTACTTTTAACTGAATTACTTCTCATAACAAATTTTACTGTACCATCCATATCATCAGATAAACCTGAATATACTCCATAATCTTTTGACATTTTAATCAATTCATCCTTAACTTCTAAAAATCCCTCTATAGAATTTAAGGCAGTATTTCCTTTATTGCTTATTTGATCTAAGCCTTCTTTTTTAAGCTTTGAAACACCTTTATATAAATCACTAGTACCATTTTCTAATTTTTCTGTTCCTTTTAATATTTTAGCTGATGATGTTTTTAAAGAATTTGTACCTTCTGCTAAAATATTTCCTCCCTTAGCTAATTCTCTAGCCCCTTCACTTAAAGCTAATCCACCCTCTTTTAATTTAGTAGTTCCATTATATAAATCTCCAACTGCTTGATTTATCTTCTTAGAATTAACACTCAAATCATTAGCCCCATTAGAAACTTTATTGCTACCTTCTTTTAATACTTCCGTTCCTTCTTGTAATTCTTTTGTTCCAAAGGATAACTTTGTACTTCCTTTATATAAATCACCTAAAGCTTTATTTATTTTCCCAGAATTTAAATTCAATTCATTTGTTCCAGCTAACAAAGTCTCACTTCCATTTTTCAACTTTGAAATTCCATTTTCTAAAGTTCCAGTAGAATCAGCTAATTTTTTGCTACCTAAATAAGCAGCACCTAGGCCTTTTGCCATATTATCTACTCCTGATTTTAAATTTTCTCCATTATTAACTAAGATTTCAAATTGATTGTTTAAATATTGAGAACTTTGTGAAGCCTTGTTTAATGTTCCTGACAATGTATTAGCTGAATTAGCTGCCACGCCTAAATTATTTTCCAAAGCCTTCAATCCATTTTTTTGACCTTCTGATACCTTAGATATTCCTCCACTTATTTTTTTTAGTGATTCTGTTAATTCTGGATTAGAATCTCCAAGGCCTTCTATTATTGAGTTTAAATTAGAAGAAAGTCCATCTAAATTTCCTGTACTATTAATTAAGTTTTCTACCCCATTACTTCCTTTTGAAAGTTCATCGCTTAATTTTTTTGCACCTAAAGAAGCTTCTCCTATTCCTTCATTTAACTTAGAATATCCCCCTTGAATTTTAACTGAATTATCAACATATTCATTTACTCCATTAATAATAGCTTGTTTATTTTTTTCTAAATATCCAAGCCCCTTATTTAAATCTAATATTCCTTGGATTAAAGTTGGTGCATCTTTGCTTAAATTAGCCAATCCATCATTTAAATCATTCATACCCTTTGATGTTTTAGAAACTCCTTCATTAAATGCTTCGTAATTATTTTTAATTTCTCCTAAACCATCACCTAATTGTTTTGAACCATTTACTAAGGATGAAACACTATTATTTAATTTATTTACTCCATTATTTAAAGATGTTGCTCCCTCTGATAAGGATGATACACCTTCATTAAATACTTCATAATTATTTTTTATTTTTCCTGCTCCATCATTTAGAGAATTTGTTCCCTTAATTAATTCAGGAACTTTACTAGATAATTGATTTATTCCCTCATTTAATTTATTAGCTCCCCCTGATAAATCATTAACTCCATTATGAAAAGCTTTATAATTACTTGCTAAATCTTTTTGTCCTTCTAATAATTTTTTACTTCCTGATAAAAGTTCTTCCCCACCATTTTTAAGCTCATTTAAAGAATTTTTCAAATCATTTAAAGTGTCTGCCCCTTTAAGTGTTTCTAACCCTTCACTTGAAGTTGTTACAACCATCATAACTGCTGGAATTTCAAAATTTGTTGTTTCACCAGTTATTTCTATGGAATCTTTTAAATCTAAATTTATATTTTTACTATCAATTAAATTATCTAAATCTAAAGATTCCTTAAGTCCTGGCAAAGAAATAAAAGTTATTAGCGAATTATTTCCATCATTTATAATTTTCCCTGAATTCACTTTGATATTTGAAAAATTATCATTAGATAAAATTAATTCTGTAGCACTTAAAAATGGAGTGTATAAAAGTCTATTCTTTCCATTTATAGATTTAGTCTTATGTTCATTATTAGTAAGTCTCAATGTTATTTTAAAAGAACCTGACTTTCCTAAAATCTCCTTAGGATTTACTTCCTTTCCATTTAACTCATACTTAATTGATAAGGATACTGGTAATTTATTATTTGTTTCCCCTTGATAATAAAGATTATTAGAATCTATATTCCAATTTAATTCCTCTCCACTTACTGTAGGTTTCTCATCTCCCTTAACATTTTTAATATTTTCTAAATTTGATTTATCATTAAAACTTCCTAAATTTTTGTCACTACTTATCCAATCACTAACTATCTGTTCCTTTGGATTTCCTTGTTCATCTAATATTACATAAACCGTTTCATCCTTTTTAATATCTTTTGCAAATACAATTCCTGATGTTGTGGTTGTTAATAAAGCTACTAAACATATAATTTTTTTTGATAATCCTCTATTCATTGTGTTTTCCTCCTTCAACACATTCAACAAAGCTTTTACTTGTTTTAACTATTAAGTTTTCACAAATCAACAAAATTCCTGGAAGTATAAACAATATAACAAACATACTGATTATGGCCCCTCTTGCCATTAATGTGCATAAAGAACTAATCATTTCCATGTCAGAAATAATTCCTACTCCTGCTGTTGCTCCAAAAAATGTTAAAGCACTTGTTACAATTGATATTGTTGATCCTTGAAGTGATATTTTCATTGCTTCATATTTATCTTTATTCTTAGCTAGTTCCTCTTTAAATCTTGAAGTTAATAATATTGCATAATCAACTGTTGCACCTAATTGTATAGTCCCAATTACTATGGATGCTATAAATGGAATACTTGTCTTAGTGTAATATGGAATTCCAAGATTTATATATATTGCAAGCTCTATAGCTAAAACTAAAATCACAGGTATTGTGGGAGATTTGAATATTATTAATATGATTATAAATATTGCTATTATTGATACAATGCTAACCATCTTAAAATCACGATCTGCTATAGTTATTAAATCATCAGTCAATGGGGCCTCTCCACCAACTAACCCTTCTTTATCGTACTTTTTAACAATATTATTAATTTCTTTAAGTTGAATAGTAACTTCTTCAGAGGCTGCTTTATACTCTGAGTTAAGCATTATTTCTTCATATCCACCATTTTTAATTTTCTTTAAAAACTCATCTGGAATGAAACTTTCAGGTATTCTTGCTCCTACTATTTTCTCAAGTCCAATTACAGAAGTAACCCCCTTAACCTCTTCTAATTCTTTAATCATCTCATTAACTTTATAAGAAGGTAAATCTTCATTTATAAGAATAATATTTGTAGACATCATATTATATTCTGTTTTTAATTTATTATTAGACACTATAGATGGTAAATCTTTAGGAAGTGAATCATCTAAGTTATAATATACATCTGTATTTTTATATCCAATTAATGAAGGTATTAATAATAAAGCTCCAAATAAAACAATAATTTTATGATGTTTTATAATAAAACTTGATGATTTATTGAACTTAGGTAATAACGTCTTGTGTTTAAACTTATTAATATATTTATCAAATACTAATATAAATGCTGGTAATACTGTAATTGTACATATCAATCCCAATATAACCCCTTTGGCCATAACAAAGCCAATATCTTTACCTAAGGATAATTGCATAATACATAAAGCTAAAAATCCAGCTATAGTAGTTAGTGAACTACCTGAAATTGAGCCAATTGTTTTTTCTATAGCAATAGCCATAGCACTTACATTATCTTTCTCAATTAATTTTTCCTCCTCATATCTATGAAGTAAAAATATTGAATAGTCCATTGTCACACCAAGTTGCAATACTGCTGACAAAGCCTTTGTAATATAGGAAATATCTCCAAACCATATGTTAGTTCCCATATTATATACAATTGCTATTCCTATGCTTGTTAAAAATATTACTGGTGTTAAGAAAGACTCCATAGTTAATGCCAAAATTATCAATGAAAGAATTACAGCTATTAGTATATATATTGGTGCCTCATTGTCTGCTAAGTCCTTAGTATCTTTTATAACTCCTGCTATTCCACTTAAAAAAGCTTGCTTTCCAGTTATATCTCTTATCTCTTGTATAGCATTTTGAGTAGATATATCTGCATCACTTTCATTTAATTTAACAATCATAAGGGTTGAATTTTCAGAAAACATCATATCTTTAAGGCTAGAAGGTAAAATTTCCATAGGAACTGAAATATCTAAAAAATTATTTATCCATATAACTTCATTTACTCCCTCTACCCCTTCTACTTTTTTCTTTAGTTTTTCTACATCCTTATTCTCCATATTATCCACCATAAGCATGGCTAAGGATCCACAACCAAATTTTTCTTTTAAAATTGCTTGTGCTTGTCTTGTTTCTAAATCCCTTGGTAAATAACTTAATATATCATAATTTACTTTTGTTTTAAAATAACCAAAGATTGAAGGCACTAATAAGATTAATGATAATACTATTACAATAACTCTATTTTTAGTTATCATTTGTGATAATTTTTTCATAAATATTCCCTCCTTTCATTTCACTAAATCCGTTAAGTTAAATGAATATTTTCCTCTTAAATCTTTTAAAATACAATAAAATTAAAATTGGGCTATGTTTTAAGAGAGTGTTAATTTTAAAAAAATATTTACCAAGCTTATATGAAATTAAAATAAATACTAATTTTATTAGCTAAAAAATTTTCAAAAAACTTAACAGATTATAATGCATTTTTCTCCATTTTAATTTGGAATAATATTACAATATATTTATATTAATAAATTTTTATGAAAAAAACTGCATTGAAAACTTATAAAACTCATAATAAAATTGAGTTTAAAGTTTTCAATGCAGTCTAAAAAATTCAACTTTTAATATTAAATTTAATCTCTATTTGTTTTCTAAAATTAAATCTTTATATACCTTAGTATCTTTGTAAATTTCATCTTTTAATGGATTAAGTTTATTCTTTCTTATCTTATTAAGTTGATAAATTGCTAAAGAAGCATTTGCAATTAAAGATATTAAACTTACTACAAAGAAAGCAGTCTTATTATGTGTTGTATGAACTGGTGCTATTCTATCAGCAAATTGTGGAATAGTCATAACAAACATAATCCAAAGTGCTAATGTTTGAGCTCTATGTTGTAACCAAGCTCCTTTTTTTATAAAGAAAGTTGGTATAGTACATGAAAGTAATAATGCAACTCCACAGTAAATTGAGTGATCTGATATACAGTTATAAGTATAAG
>NZ_JARIDH010000037.1 GCF_029267215.1 Clostridium sp.
ATTTACTTTATATTTAATATTATATCATTTATGAAAACATTTTCTTAAACTTAAGATATCAATTTATTAAAAAAATAAGTTTATGTTTTATTTATTATTAAACGTTTCAAAAATCTATATTTAATTGCAAATTTTTCTATTGATAATTCTCTAAATTTATATTTTTAATATTTACATTAATTAATTTAATTTTCTTCTAACTTTATACCTTTTTTAACAAAAAACTCTTTAACCTCTTCTGCCTTACTTTTATTAGTTGAAGCTACAAAAGATTTTATTTTTGAGTCTTTAAAGAAAATTTTAAATAAATATAAATTTTTATTTCTCTTATTTTCAACTATTTTTACCTTTGAAATGTTTTTATACTTATATGTTTCTTTTCTTTCTAACATGTAGATGTGATTTTCTGCAAGTATCCACTCTGAATTACTATTTAAATAATTAAAAGCTGCCATAATCAATAATAATCCTGAAAACATTCCTTCATCCTTAGTAGAAATTGCAATAATAAATCCTTTATTAATTATTAATATAACTAAAAAGGATAAATATATAACAACTAAAAAGCTATTAAAAATAATCTTTAAATTCACCTTATCCTTATTTGCTATAACTACATCTTTATTTCTACATAACTTTTTAAACTCTAAATACTTAAGCAAATATCTAATATAAATTCCTAAAAAAACTATGGTAATTATTAAATTTAAACTTAAGAAAAAATAATCTCCAGCTGTCTTCATAACTTCTTCTCCTCTGTTCATTCTATTAAAATAATTATACATTAAAACTTATATCACTTTCAAAGCCACCTAAATATCTATTTTTATAAAAACAAAAGGCCATATCAAATAACTTTTGATATGGCCTTAAATACTTGGCTTTAAGTAAGTGTTGATTTTATATAGAACTGTAATCCCATCTTAATGAGTAGTTAGAGTTTCATTGAATATGAAAGAACAATAGCCTTAAGAAACGAAGCTGTTTGACCAGCGAAAGTCCTTAGTTTTAGCTATTATTCTGGAATATTCAATAGAAATTCTCTAAGAAATTAAGTAGGTCTTAAGTGTTAGCTAAAATCAATACTGTTTTAAACAAAGCCAAACAATTAAACTACTTCATTAATTTGCAAATATTATTTGTGAATTCTACAGGGTCTTCTATGCTTAAGCCTTCAACAAGTAATGCTTGGTTATAAAGTAAGTTTGCGTATAAGTTAAACTTATCTTTATCACTTTCAAAAGCTTCTTTTAATGAGTTAAATACTTCATGATTTGTATTAACCTCTAAAACTTTTTGTGCCTTTACTTCTTGATTATTTGGCATAGCACTTAGTATTTTTTCCATTTCAATTGAAATTTCTCCCTCTGAAGATAAGCATACTGGATAATTTTTAAGTCTACTTGAAGCTTTAACTTCTTTTATTTTTCCACCTAAAGCTTCCTTCATTCCTTCAAATATACCTTTATTTTCTTCATTTTCCTTTTTAACTTCTTCTTCTGATTCTATTCCTAAATCACCACTTGATACTGATTTAAATTCTTTTTCTTTGTAGTTCATTAGCATTTTTATTGCAAATTCATCTACATCATCTGTGAAATAAAGAATTTCATATCCTTTATCCATTACCATTTCAGTTTGTGGCATTTTTTCTATTCTTTCATTAGATTCTCCCACTGCATAATAGATATATTTTTGATCTTCAGCCATTCTTTCTACGTACTCAGCTAAAGTTACCATTTTCTTTTCTTTTGATGAGTAGAACATTAATAAATCCTTTAACTCATCCTTATTCATTCCAAAATCATCATAAACTCCATATTTTAATTGTCTTCCAAAGGATTTATAGAATTTTTCATAGCTTTCTCTATCATTTTTAAGCATTGATTCTAGTTCGTTTTTTATCTTAGTTTTTATATTTTTAGCAATACGGCTTAATTGTCTATCATGTTGAAGCATTTCTCTTGAAATATTAAGAGATAAATCTTGAGAATCTACTATACCTTTTACAAAACCAAAGTAATCAGGTAGAAGTTCTGAACACTTATCCATGATTAATACTCCGTTAGAATATAGCTCTAAGCCTTTTTCATATTCTTTTGTGTAATAATCATAAGGAATATTCTCAGGAATATATAAAATTGAATTATAACTTATCATCCCATCAACACTTATATGCATGTGTCTTAAAGGCTTGTCAAATCCAAATCTCTTTTCATTGTAGAAATTGTTGTAATCATCATCAGTAAGCTCATTTTTATTTCTTCTCCACAAAGGAACCATGCTGTTTATTGTTTCCTCTTCAATATATTCCTCATGTTCATTTTCTGTTCCATCTTTTACTCTTGATTTAGTAATGTCAAGTTTAATTGGGTATCTTATAAAATCTGAATATCTCTTAATTAAACTTCTTAATTTATATTCTTCTAAGAATTCATCATAATTTTCATCTTCATTATTTTCTTTTAAATGTAAGATTATATCTGTTCCAAATTCTTCTTTTTCGCCCTCAGAAACTGTATATCCATCTACTCCATCGGATTCCCATTTATAAGCCTTATCTGATCCAAAAGCCTTTGTTACTACAGTTATTTTGTCTGCAACTAAGAAACCTGAATAAAATCCTACCCCAAATTGTCCTATAATATCATATCCATCTTTAATTTCATTTTCTTCCTTGAATTTTAAAGAACCACTCTTAGCTATAACACCTAAGTTTTCATTTAGCTCTTCCTCTGTCATACCAATACCTTTATCAGAAATTCTTAAAGTTCTTTCCTCTTTATTTGGTACTAATTTTATATAATAATCATCCTTGTTGAATGTTAGTGAACTATCACTTAAAGTTTTATAATAAACCTTATCTATTGCATCACTTGCATTTGAAATTAATTCTCTTAAAAATATCTCTCTGTTTGTGTAAATTGAGTTTATAACTATGTCTAATAGTCTTTTTGACTCTGCTTTAAATTCTCTTTTTTGCATATTAAATTGCTCCCTTCAAAACAAAAATCTCATCTTATTAGCACTCACCAACAACGAGTGCTAACTACATAATTTATATATATCACTTTTTCAAATTAATGTCAATATTATTTATTTTTCAAACTAAAATTATTAATAATCTGATTCCTCTTCAATCATTTCTATAAGCATTTTTTCTTTCCTTTCTCAACAATAGATTTATACAATTTATCAAAGTTTTTAGTAGGCTGAACTATGAATCCATTAACACCCATATCTAACATCTTCTCGAAATACTCTTCCTCAGTATAATAATCTAAATTTGTACTTCCAACTAAAATTTGATACCCCTTAATTCTAGTTATTTCATAAATACCATTTACTATATTATTACTAAATGGATTTGTTATATCACCAACAACTACCCCTATTAGATTTGATTTTTTAAGCTTTAAATTACTTGCCATTATATTTGGACTATAATTAATTTCTTCAATAACTTGTTCTATTCTTCTTTTAGTTTCTGGTGACATTTTATCAAACTTATTATTTAGATAAAATGATACTGTTGTTTTTGAAGTTTTAGCTTTTCTTGCAATATCATTTATTGTTAAATTTTCAACTTCCTTAAGTTCCTTTCCCACACTTATACTCCTCATACTTTATCTATATTATGACTTCAAACGAATTACTTCACTTCTTCCATTAAATTTGTGTATTACTACTACTTTTCCATATATAGCTACGTCATTATACATATATATTTTCGCCCCTTTAAATGTCTCTCTATTAAATATAACAACTGTATAACTTTCATTTTCATCTATAATAAATTCTTTAATTATTGCCATATTTTCTTCTATTTTTTCTTTTGAATTATATTGTAAAATATTAGGATTTCTTATCTCTATATTTTTTAATCCTTGTCCTAAAATCATATCATAATTTACCAAATTATTTTCAAAGGCAGTCTTAGTTACTATCTTTTTATTGTTATTTATACTGTTATAATGTTTTGAAATCAATCCATTACTTATAATCTTTTCTTGTACATTGTTATTATAAATTTTAATTTCACTTTCAGAATTTACACACTTAAAATAATCCTCTTCTTCATAAATCTTAACCTGATTATCTAAGTTATAATAATTTTTACAAGTATGTTTTCCCTTACATCTTATGTCATTTACCACTATCCATATGCATGGAGAAATAACTAATACTTTTCTTATAACAACATAAGGAGTTTCATCATCTAATGTAGCTAAATAATATATTTCTGAATATGAAACATTATCCTTTTCACAAAAATAATTTTTCATAACATCTGGATATTTCTCATATTGCCATGAATTTTTAGGTATTGCAAAAGGAGAGTCATCAATAACAGAAACATTATGTGCCTTTGCAGACTTTAAATATTCTCTAAGCACATCACTTTCAACATAAGTATATCTTCCTGTGTCTACTAAAAAAGGTTTTCCTCCATAATGAATTGAAAAATGACACAAATCTGAATGACCATGTCCACTTCCTAAAGTACCATTTTGTAAATAAGTAAAACTAGCTTTTTCATCCCATCCGCTTCTAATATATATATTTCCAGAATCAATAAAAGATTTATTTAAAGTTTTAATCTCAACTTTTTCAATATTTATATATTTTATAAAGCCACTTTTACCAAATAAAAATATAGTAGATAAATCCACCTCATTATGAGCTCTAAACTTTAATTTTGGATCATTAAATAATATTGAGGCTTTTACTAATACATCTCTAATATCACTTCTATCACTATCTCCTTGAGATTCCTGCAGTGAATTAGCATCTCCACAATACACAAGATATTTAGCCATTAAATGTATTTTTCTCAAAAACTTCTTATCTAAATCAAAATTAAAATAATTAGCATAATATCTAGTTGTCATGGAACAATTTAAAACTTCTATATGATACATAATAGATTGCTCCCAATGAGAGCCATCTTCTAAAACCTGAATTTCAATTTCTTTATAAAGTTCATTTAATCCCCATTTAAAAAGCTCTTCATCATTTATAAAATCTTTAAGCCATAAATAACAATAGACTATTGATGTAGTTTGTAAAACGCCCCAATTACTTAATATATACTTAGGTACATATAATTTTCTTAAATACTCTAATTGTTCTTTCATACTTAAAACTATCTTTAATATTTCATCATCACTTAATTTATCCTCATTAACTAAATGAAGTAAAACTTTTAACCAACTTCCACATCTTATTCCTGTATCTATGGTTCTTATTGTTTGCCCACCACTTATTTTAATTTCATTATTTTCTATCCAGTTAAATATTAACTCCTTTAGCTTATCTATATATTTTTCATCCTCTTTTACATAATATGCAATTAACAATTTCTCAAAATATTCATGTCTATTAAGCATAAATACCCATTCCTCATCACCATTTGGAGTAAAACTCCAATCTAAATCTTTGTTTAAATAAGGAATATTACACTGTTCCATATCCCACTCATCATCAAATAAAAAGGAATTATTAAGAATTAAATTGGCACCTATTATCTTTTTTTTTAAACTTTCTTTACAAATATTATTTATATAACACTTAACAAATTCTAAATCATATTCATTCATATAATTTTTAATATTACTTTTTAATTCCGTTAACTCTCTAATATAATTACTCATAAATTTACCACCTCATATAAAACAAAGGGCATATATCAAAATAACTTTTATAAAACTTACAAATAATATGAAAAGAATATCTAGATGAGCTTTAGAATTTAAATTGTTACTTAGAAAATATCATATTAAAAACTTAGATTCTTCGAAGCGTAGCAAATTTCTAAGCTTTAGTGATATTTTAGTAATAATGATTATAAATTCTTAAGGAAATCTAGTAATTCTAGGAATATATTTGTAGGTTTTATTGTTATATTTTGATACAGCCCCTTCATCTTTTGACTCTATTTTAAGAAAGTGTTGATTTTAGCTAGCATTTTAGACCTACTTAATTTTCTAGAAAGTTTCTATCAAAAATCAACACTAGTTTAAAACAAAGTCTATCTTTTAAAATTAATTTCATATTTATCATCAGATATACATATATGTATATTGCTTATTATTCATTTTTACAATTTATTTTACGGCACCCATAATGCCATCTTTATCAACTTCTATAATAACACCTTTTGAAATTTCTAATTTTACTACATTATCTTTTATACTTTTTATTATCCCATATATGCCAGATATAATAATAACCTTATCACCAGGTTTTAAATTAGATAAATACTCATCTCTTACTTTTTCCTGCTCTTTAATTTTCTTTTTATTTATTATTGGCGCAATAAAGGACATTATAATAGGATATAGTGCTAATAATAATATTATTATCCATAATGTTTTATTATTCATTGCTAATCAATTAAATCCTTTCTACATATAACTGAAGCCATTTCTGGTAAATTATTAATAGCTTCTTCAATAACTTCTCTTATATTTTCATTACTCTCTAAAACTAATGTATTCATTATAATTTCTAATATACAAGCTACTGAAACGCCTCCAACAACATATTGATTTTCTGATTTAGTATTTAATAATATCTCTCTTGATGTGATTTGAAAAGGTGCTCCCCCAGTTATATCTGCAAAAATAATTAAATCATCATTATTTTCCACATAGTCTTTAACCTTCATAGCAAAATCATCATGGCTTAAATCTTGATTTAAATTTATAGCCTCAATATTTTCTTCTACTCCAGTTAATAACTTTACTACTGATTTAATACCTGTTGGATACTCTCCATGTCCTACTAATAATACCTTCATTAATAATACTCCTAACTGTAACTAATATTTTAAAATTTGGTTCTGTTTCAAGAAAATGTTGATTTTAGCTAGATTTTTAGGCCTACTTAATTTTATAAGATATCTTTCAAAATTCCATTAATATTTTCTAAATTTAAATTTACATATCTAATTTATTTTATAGGCTAATCATAAAGTTATATCTAAAATCAACAAGAGTTTAAAACATATCTTTTAATTTACAAAGTAAATTTTTAATAAAACTTACAAATAGATTTTAAGCAATTTTAGATTTATTAGAACTTATCTAAACATCACTCAAAACTATTTGTAAGTTTATTTTTAAGGTTTCATAAACCTTTTTTATTTTATTAAACTAATTCATTAAGCTAAAATTTTTAATACAGATCCTAATATACCTATAACTATAGTTAATCCAACTAATTGATAAGTTGTCCATTTACGTTTCTTTATAAGATAGAATATAAATATTGTAAATAATGCAGGTAACATTGCTGGCGCAATTTTATCTAACATTTCTTGAATTGATACTATCTTTTCAGCACCATCTGGCATTTTACCAACATATTTATAAGCTATTTCCATTTTAGTAAATGAAACTGCTAATCCTGAGATAACTGTAACACCAATCATACTAGCTACTGCTGATATTTCTGCCATTTTTTCACTTAAAACATCTATTATGCTAGTTCCCAATTTGTAGCCATATATACCAGTTAATAATTTTATAGTTGTTAATATTGCATTCATAGCTACAAAGAATAATATAGGTCCAGCTATTAATCCATCTTGTGCTAAACTTGCTGCTATTGTTGAGAATAATGGTGCTAAACAAAATTGTGAAAGTGAGTCACCTATTCCTGATAAAGGGCCCATTAAAGCATATTTTATAGTTCTAGCTTCTTCTGATGATCTTCCTGAATCAAGCATTACTAAATGTAAACTTGTAATGAAAGGAAGAAAATGTGGATTAGAGTTAAAGAATTCAACGTTTTCACTTAATGCATTCTTTAATCCAGCTTCATTATTTTTATAAATCTTTTTTAAAGCAGGATACATTACATTAGCATATCCTATACCTTGATAATTTCCATAGTTAAATCCATTTTGTAAGAAAAATGCTCTTAAGGCTGTTTTTATATAATCACTTTTACTTAATACTCTTTTAGATTCCACCTTCAAACACGACCTCCTCATCATTACCATTTGAATTGCTATTATTTGAATTACTTCTTCTAAAATGTTCCATTAAAGCAAATGTTGCCCCAACAAAAGCAACTCCCATTACTGGTAAGTTTAAATATCCTATACAAACATATCCTAATAACATAAATGGTATAAGTTCTGTTTTAGCCATAATTGATAATATCATTGCAAATCCAATTGCTGGTAACATTTTTCCTGCTACTGATAAACCATTTATTAACCAACTTGGTATTAATCCTATAACATATTGTAATCCTGATGTACTAAATGCTGCTGCAAATCCTATAATAAATCCAACTATAATAAATACCCATATTGTTGCATTTGCACCTATTTTAAATTTAGTATAATTTCCTTCTTCAATACCTTTATTTGCAAACTGACTTAATCCTGTTGCAAATGTATAAGTTGCTGTAATTAAGAATTGGAAAGCTACTGCAAATGGAAATGATAATGCAAGGGCTGTTGCTGGATCCATTCCTTGACTTTTCATAGTTATGGCCATCAATGTACCTACTATTCCTGGTCCCATAGGATTTGGTGGAACTGTACCTCCTGCCCCAACTCCAAATCCCATGAATGCTATTTCAGATACAGCCCCCATAGCTAAAGCTGTTGGAATATCCCCTAAAATTATTCCAACTCCAAAAGATAGTATAATACAACGATTTGTATATATTCCAAGTAACATACCAGCTAAACAAAAAGCTGTCCACAAACCGATTAATATACATTGAACTAATGTAATGTCCATATAATTTTACCTCCACATATTTAATCACAAAACCTTTTATTTATTATAAATATTTAGTAATGTCTACTTGAACTGCCCCATCATCACCTCTTGGTGTTGTTTTTGTATTAAATTTAATTCCATATTTTTCTGACAATTCTCTTATTGCATCCTTATCTTCTTTTCCTAAGTAAATTGAACGAGTAATTTGTTCTTTTCCTTCTTTATTGTGGATATTTCCTATATTTATTTCCTTAACTGGTACCCCTCCTGCAATAAGCTTTAATGCATCCTCTGTATTTTTACATACTAAAAATATTTTTTGTTGTGGTGAAGCCTTATGAATTACCTCACAAGTTTTTTCTATTGAGAAGAATCTCATAGCTATTGATTTTGGTACAACCGTTTTCATTAATGTTTGTTGTATTTTATCTTCACTAGCCTCATCATTAGCAACTATAACAGTATTAACTCCTAATGAATTTAACCACATTTGCCCTTGTCCATGAATTAATCTTTCATCAATTCTCATCATTTCAATATTTACACCCATTTTAAACACTCCTTTTACTACCAATAAAGGTTCCAATCTTTATAAAATCTCATTAAAGCTTCTAAGAAGAAATAATCTCCCCATATATTACCTTCATCTACCCCCTTACCTGAATGCCATGAATAAACTCCATGTAACAAAATTGGTTTTCCTGGTTTTATATTTTTATTAAGATAATTGTTAATTAAAGATTTTAAAATATTATGCATAGCATATTTATAAACTTCTTTATTTTCATGAACTTCTGGTAAATATTTATTCATTTCATGCATTCCACACACTGCAATGGCAGCTGCTGATGAATCTTTTGATTGATCATCTCCATCATTAAATATTAAATCCCAATAACACACATTGTCTTTAGGTAATCTATTTAAGAAATAATTAGTCATTCCTTCATAAAGATTGAAGCAACTATGATTTTTTGTATATTTATAATTTAAAGGAATTCCATAAACTCCCCAAGCTTGTCCTCTAGCCCAAGATGAATCATCACTATATCCTTGTCTTGTAACCCCTTTTATAGGATTACCTGTTTCAGGATCCATATAGAAAGTATGGAAAGCAGATGCATCATCTCTTATAACATTATTGCATGATGTAACAAAATGTTTATTAGCTATCTCCTCATATTTCTTATGACCTGTTTCATTACTAGCCCAATATAACAGTGGAATATTTAATAGACAATCTATTATAAATCTATAATGCTCTTTATTTCCTAACTCACCCCAAGCCTGAATAAATTCACCTTTTTCCTGATATCTTGAAATAAGTTTATTTGCAGCCTTTATAGAAGCTTCCTTTGCAACATCTGATCCTGTTAATTTATATCCACTTACTGTGGCAAGAGAATATAAAAATCCTAAATCATGATGATCTAATTCTATATTTTTATCTACTCTATTTTTGAAAGATAAAACATTCTTTTCTGCAAGATTTTTATATTTATCTTTTCCTGTATATTCATAAGCAAGCCATAATAATCCTGTCCAAAAACCATCTGTCCACTCAATATTTTCAATTATTCCATACTCATTATTTTTTGTTGCTGATGATGGGAACTTTTCATTTAAATATTCCATATTAGCATCAATTTGATTTATAACTAATTGAATAGCATTCTCAACTTCTGCTTTAGTTAATAATTTAGTATTTAAAAATTCTTCTCTTTTTTTAATATCCTCTATTTTTATTTCTTTAATCATAAATATCCCTTTCATCCAATACAAACTATATTATAAGAAACATTCAAAGTTAATTTCTTTTCAAACTTCTAAATTCAGCTTTTAGTAAATCGGTTTCATTGAATTTAATGTACATTCTCTAAAATCTTTTGAAAACTTTTTATTTGGTAAATTATATTAATTTACTAACTTATATATTCATATCTGCTCTCAATTTAATTCATTAAAATTATTTCTTTATTTTATGAATATTTTTTATCTTTTATATTGTTTTTTAGAAATAAGGGCATGTATAAAGATAACTTTTTATAAAACTTTAAAAATAATATGAAATAAATTTTATTATTATCTTTTGATACAGCCCATTTTAAATTTATTATCTTACTAGCCACCCACCATCAACAGCTAATATATGACCATTTAAATAGTCAGAGGCTTTACTTGCTAAAAATACAACAGTTCCCATTAAATCAGAAACTTCTCCCCATCTACCTGCAGGTATTCTTGAAAGTATTTCTTTATTTCTATTTTCATCAGCTCTAATTGGTGCAGTATTAGCAGTTTTAATATATCCTGGTGCAATAGCATTTATCTGAATATTTTTCTCTGCTAATTCATTAGCAAATGCCTTAGTTATACCTGCAACACCGTGCTTACTTGCTGTATATGGAGGTACAAATTTTCCACCTTGGAATGCAAGCATAGATGCAATATTTATAATTTTTCCTTCTCCTTGTTTAACCATAATTCTAGCAACTTCTTGTGATAAATAATAAACTGCATTTAAATTTATATCTATTACAGCTTGCCAATCTTCTTCTTTATACTCTAATAAAGGCGCTCTTCTTATTGTTCCCGCATTGTTTACTAATATATCAATTTTTCCAAATTCATCTAAACAAGTAGATATTACTCTTTCTCTAGTTTCTTTTTTTGTTAAATCACCTTTAACAAAAACTATTTTTTTACCTAATGATTCTACTATTTCTTTAACTTCTGAAACATTATCATCAAAAGTTGTAACTAATATGTCTGCTCCTGCTATAGCAAGTGCCTCTACATAAGACATACCTAAACCAGTATTTCCTCCAGTTACAATTGCCACCTTACCTTCTAAATTGAAAAAATTTAATGAAAATTTTTCTTTGCTCATACCCTATTATTCCCCCTTATCTTAAAGTATCCATTGAAATATGATCCATATCATCAAAAGTTTTATTTTCTCCACACATTCCCCATATGAATGTATAGTTGCTTGTTCCTACTCCTGAGTGAATTGACCAACTTGGTGATATTACACAATCTTCATTCTTAACAACTAAATGTCTTGTTTCATCTGGTTCTCCCATTAAGTGGAATACTCTTGTATCTTCTTCCATATCAAAGTAGAAGTAAACCTCCATTCTCCTCTCATGAGTATGACAAGGCATTGTGTTCCAAGCATTTCCTGGTTCTAACATTGTTAACCCCATTAATAATTGACAACTTTCACATACATTTGGATGGACATATTGGTATATTGTTCTCTTATTTAATGTTTTATTATCTCCTAATCTAACTGGGTTAGCTTTTTTTATTTCAATTTTTACGTTTTCATACTTTTTATGAGCTGGCACTGAATTAATATATAACTTTGCTGGTTCTTCTGGATTTACTGATTTAAAGCTTACTTCTTTATTTTCTTTTCCAACATATAAACCATCTTTCTCTTTTAACTCATATTCAACTCCATCAATAGTTACTATAGCTTTTCCCCCTATATTAATTACTCCAAGTTCTCTTCTTTCTAAGAAATATTCAACACCCATTTCTTTTCCAGCTTCTAATTTAAGTTCTTGATAAACCGGTTTTATTCCACCAAAAATTATTCTATCTACATGACTATATATAAGTTCTATCTTATCATCCCTAAATATATCTCCAGCTAAGTAATTTTCTCTTAATTCCTTAGTATCATATCTTTTTGAATCCTTTGGATTATTTGCATATCTAAATTCCATAATTACCCCCTATTTATTTCAAGAAAATTTTATATAAATTGGTTTATTATTTCTTATTTTCATTATATTTCCAAATAAATCCATTGTCAATATATAGCTCATATATAAATATTGTTTTGGAACATATTGCAAATTTATGCTTTTTTATATAAAAAAAGTACTTAAAATCTTAACTTTAAGATTTTAAGTACCTTGTCAACACAACTTTAAGGTTTATAATAATTAACCTCTTCCTTAAGTTTTTCTATTGATTTAACTTTTATTTTACCTGAATTATAATCAAGAATTCCTTCATCTACTAACTGATTTATTATTCTATTTATACTTCTTATATTAGAGCCTACCCCTTCAACTAATAAATCCTTAGTAATTCCTAAATTATTTTTATTTAGTGTGTTTAATATTATGTACATAACCCTATATCTTAAATTATAAAATGCGTTAACTCTTTCTCTTTTACAACATTCATAATTTCTCTCTGCTATAAGCTTACTTATAAATAATGAAAATTTATTATCTAATTTCATCCATTTAACAAAAGCTTCTTTACTTATCTCTAAAGTCTCACATTGTGATAAAGCTTCTACTGTAGTAACCACTTCTTTATCAATCAAAGCTTCTAATTCTCCAAATATAGTAGCTTCGCTGTCTATATCTTCTAAGTATATAGCTCCTGTAAAATCAGAATGATATGTCTTAATTTTTCCCTTTAATAAAATATATACAAAATCACAATCCTTATTTTGAACTAACAACTTTTCTCCATAATTAAAATTTCTATTATTTAGTTCTTTTTTAATTTCCTTTGGACAATTTTCTATAAATTCTATTAAATCATAACTTTTCATCTATAATCACACCCATAAAAATACTTTTATCTATTATAGTGTTAATTTATTTTCTCCTTGCTCTTTATAGCTTGCGTACCATTCTAATAAACCTGATATTGATAAGATTAATTGAATAGCAACTAAAATTAACATTACATAGTATCCATTTAATATATATATAATTATAAACAAAATGTTACTTAATATCCATAGAATCCAGTTTTCATACAATTTTTTACTTAACCAATATTGTGCTACTAAGCCAAGTACTGCAGTTAAACTATCTAATATTGCATTTTGAGCATGTAATATATTTATTTCTACATAACCCCAAGCTGCCCAAGCTACTAATATAATAATAGTCCAAAGAACTTGTCCTTTTTTAGTCAATCCTGATGTTACAACATTGTCCTCTTGATCTGAGTTTTTAACCCAATAGTACCAACCAAATATGTTAAATCCTACTTGGAAACATGCTAATATAGCTAATGCATATAATCCTGTGTTGTAATATATGTATAAATAAGCTAGCACTGTGATTATTCCAAAAATAAAGTTTGATACCTTCTCTCTAGATAATAGCCAAACATTTATTATACCCATTACTGAAGCAAAAATTTCTATAATACTTGAGTTTATTGAAAATCCTACAATTAAACATATAAGACATGATACTATAGCAAATATAGGACTACATGTATATGCTGTGAATTTTTTCATTAATTCCATAATTAAATTCCTCCTTAATCTATTTTTTTATTTTTAAAGTAAAAAACTAATCTTTTTTTACCTAATATCTCTTTAAAAATTCCATTACTATACTTGTGCATTTTTCTGCAATACTCTCAAAATTCTTCATAACCTCTTCATGAGTTATTTCAGCCTCTGAATAAGCAGCAGCTAAACAAGGTACACCAGAAAATCCTACTACTTTCATTCCACAATGATTAGCTACTATAACTTCTGGAACTGTAGACATTCCTACCACATCTGCTCCTAATGATGCTGCCATTAAAGTTTCCACAGCTGTTTCATAGCTTGGTCCTGGGAACATTGCATAAACTCCCTCTTTTAAATTTATTTCTAAGCCCTTAGCAATATTTTTAATGTCTTCCCTAAGATTCTTATCGTATGGATAAGCTAAGTCTGGAAACCTATCTCCAAACTCTGATAAATTCTCCCCTCTTAAAGGATTATCTCCAGCTAAGTTTATATGATTTTTTATTAAAATTAAATCCCCTGCTTCAATAGACTCTTTAGCTTGTCCTGAGCAATTAGTTACTATAATAGTTTCAACTCCCAAAAGTTTCATTACTCTAATAGGAATTGTTATCTTTTGCATTGAATGTCCTTCATAATAATGACATCTCCCCTTCATTGCAACTACTTCTTTACCATGTAATTTTCCAATTATTAAAGTTCCCTCATGTCCATCAATAGTAGGTACAGGAAAATTAGGTATATCCATATATTTATAATATTCAGCCTCTTCTATTTCATTTGCTAAATTTCCTAATCCAGTTCCTAAAACTAAGCCTATCTTAGGAGAATATTTACTTCTAGATTTTATATATTCATAAGCTTCTTTAATTTCCTTTGATAAATTCATTTTAAATTCTCCTCTCTGTTTCTTCGTTGTAATATTATTATTAAATATTAAGTAAATGTTTTCAAGGACATTTGTCCAAGACTTTATAGTGTAAAAATAAGAGTATAGAAAATTTAATTTTGCTATACTCCTAACTTATACTATTTCATTAACTTATATACTTTGTGAATTCAATAGAAGCTTCTATTGAACACCTTATATTTCAACACCACAATAAGGACAATATTTATACTCCCCATCTAAAACTTCACCACAATTTGGACAATATTTTTTTAAGGCTTTTCTTCCGTAGGATTTTCCTTTTTTAAGAAGTACCATATCCTCTGCCCTTACATCTATATTTTCTCCTTTTTCTAGTAATTTACCCTTTTCTTTAGAAACTTCATAAACAGAATTGCACCTTTTGCACATTACAAAATATTTTTCATTCCATTTAAAAATAGGTATAAAGAATATATGAAAATATTCATAACTTTTTATTAAAGCACCTCTTGTTTTCACTTCACAATTACTACATTCTATGTTTTCTAATTTTTTTATTTCCTTTTGTTTATTTTCAATTCCAAAAATACCTATAAAAAACATATCCCACTCTCCTATTAATAATTAATACCATATTGATTTAAACAAATTATTATTTCTCTCTTAAATGACTTATTAATACATTTAAGTTTACAAAAAATATTTTCTCCCTTCAAGAAATAAAAAATCCAACTCAGTTAATCTTAACTAGCATTATAAAATCAATATTTTTAAATTTATAAATCAAGTTTAATATAAAAATTAGTTTATATAATTCTTTAATTATCAATAAAACCTAAATATTTTAATTTAATACAAAAAAGAAGAAAGCCCTAAACTTTAGGTCTTTCTTCCTTTTCTACTAATAAATTAAATATATAAAATAACTTAAAAGCACTTTTAAAAGATTTAATAATTTTATTCAGCTATTGATTCTTCTTCCTCTTTAGCTGAGCTTGTTATTGCTAATTCTCTTTCAGCAATTAAATCTTCTAATATTTCTTTACTTTCCATTAATTCTTCTAATGACATTGAAGAATAATCTTTGCCTAAATCATTTGAAAGATTTATCCCTTGTTTTCTTAAGAAATCATCAACCTTAGCTTGATTTTTCTTATACACATAGTATCCTGCAGCACATATACCAACACCTACTAATGCTCCTGTTATATGATCTTTGTTTATCCCTTGTATCATATTAAATTCCTCCTTAATTATATAATTCTATAATTTATTATAAATTTAATTTATAGCACCTTTATATATTTGTCTGCTCTTATCATCCATTCCCATGAAAGCTGGTCCATTTTCAAATCCAGCAAATAGACTTTCTTCATTTTTTGACATACCTTTTCCAGAAATCATAAATGACTTTCCTATATTATTACCTTCTGTCTCAATAAACTTCTCTAAAAATACTCTAATCATATTTGCTTTCTTAGAAGATTCAGTATCTGGCATAACTGATATATCATAGTACGTTTCATTTGAACATTTATTCTTAAATTCCTTAACTGATATAAGAATTCTTCCATAAGACATTTCTAATATATGTCTTCCGAAAGTAGCCCCCCAAGTTATGGCTGATGGCATTAAGAATTTTCCTTTTCCTATTGAATTAACTAAATACATTACAGAAACAACCTCAGGATCAAAATATCCCTTTTCATTTATTTCTTTATAAGCATGCTCTCCAATGGCTCCTATAGTAGTACCTACTACTGCCCAGTTAATAATTTCTGAAATATTAGAATTCATAGGTATATATCTACTAACTCCACCAATTATAAGAGTAAGCAAAGAATAGTATGCCATAGGTGGCATATTTTTTTTCTTTGAGTTATAAATAAGTCTAATTGGTATTAAATCATAATTTTTTGAATACATTACTATAACTCTCATTATTACTTCATGTTCTGAAATTTTATAAGAATTATATTCTATAAGTATTGATTTTGTTATATCTGTATATTTAGCTAATTCTATTCCATCTTTTTTAGTAAGCTCATCCATGACATATAAACTATTTCTAATAGGATGTGAAAGTTTAAATCTTATTCTATTTTTAATTTTATGAGCAACAACAATAGTAGGATTATTCATTTTTAAGCACCTCTTTCCATGTTGAAGAACATAAGTCTTAAAGAGTTTGCAACTACTAAAATAGTACTTGAGTTATGTAAAACGGCTCCAAAAAATACTGGTAACACTCCAGCTGCGCTTAGTATAAGCCCAGCACTATTTATTCCTATAACTAGTCCAAAGTTTTGTTTAACAACATTCATAGTTTTCTTTGATAAATCTATTATTGTCGGTAACATCATTGGATTATCACCTTGAATAGTTATATCAGCCGCTTCCATGGCAACATCAGTACTTCCTCCACCTAAAGCTATTCCTACATCAGAATAAGCAAGGGCTGGCGCATCATTTATTCCATCTCCAACCATCATTACTCTTGAACCAGATGCTTGATATTTTAAAACTTCTTCTGCTTTATCTGAAGGTAAAAGCTCAGATTTATACCCATCAACCCCCATAAGCATTGCAACTTCCTTAGCTTGTTCTTCTAAATCTCCAGTTAAAAGTAAAATATTATCTACACCTTGATATCTTAAGTTATTTATGGCCTTTCTCATATTTTCTCTCATCTTATCCTTGATTGCTATTATTGCAATTAATTCACTATCATATGCTACATATATAAGGTTTGAACTACTTTCATTTAATTCTTTTTCATTTGATTCAAGCTTACTAATATCAACTTTATTTTCTTCTAAAAATACCTTGCTTCCAACAAAAACTTTTTTGCCATCTAAATCAGTTTCCATTCCTCTTGCAATGTGAGTAATAACAGGTCCATGTTTTGGAACCTCTATTCCATTTTCAACAATCTTATTCATTATAGCAACTGACATTGGATGAGAGGATGTCTCCTCTGCTGCCCCTGCTATTTTTAACACATCCTCCTCTGAGAAATTTTCACTTAGTAATTTTATACTTGTTATAGCTGGCTTTCCTTCTGTTAAAGTTCCTGTTTTATCTAGAATTAATGTATCTGAATTTGATAAAGCCTCTAAATAATTCCCACCTTTTATTAAAACTCCGTTTCTAACAGCATTATTTATGGAAGCTGAAAAGGCTGTAGCCGTTGATAACTTAATTCCACATGAATAATCAATAATCATCATATTTAATGCCCTGCTTGGACTTTTAGTAAACATATATGTTATACCTGCGAATAAAAAGTTAAATGGAACCAAATAACTTGAAAACTTATCTGCATAATCCTGAATAGGTGCCTTTTTAGATGCTGCATCTTCAACTAAATGAATTATTCTAGATACAACAGTATCATCTCCTGCCTTTTCAGTTCTTACTGTTATGCTTCCACTCTTAATGACCGTCCCAGCAAAAACACTATCTCCAACTTTTTTAATAACTGGTACAAATTCCCCTGTTACAGAAGCTTGATCTACAACTGCCTCTCCTTCAATCACTTCTCCATCTACACAGATTTTTTCTCCTGTATAAATAACAACCTTATCATCTTTAACTATATTATCTATTGGAACTTTTTTTAGACTTCCATCTTCATCAACTCTCCAAACATCTTCCTCTGCTACAGAAAGCATGTTTTTTATTGAATCTCTAGTTCTTTCCATAGTATATATTGTCATAAGTTCTGCTACATCTGATAATAAAGTAATCATAAGAGCCGACTTATCATTTCCTAGAATTAAACTTGCCCCTATAGAAGTTAGTGTTAAAGTATCTGCATTAGGTTTTTTACTTTTTAACGCCCCTCTAATTCCATTATCTAGCAACCCTTTATTTAAATATATACTAGCTAAGGCTGGTATAGTCAAAAACTTTCCTAAAGCTCCAAATCTATCTACACTATATAAATCTCTTAAATTCAATTTTTCTTTTACTACTGAATATCCTAAAACACCAACATTTATAGCTAATCTCTTTAGTATATCAATGGAAGTTTCTTCATTTTTTTCAACACTATTTACATCTATCTTTTCTTTTTCTCTTAGCTTAGTAAAAACTTTTAAGGAATATTCCTTTAAAATATTATCTACTCTTTGTATTATTTTATCTTCACTTATATTTTTATCATAGTTTATTAAAATAGAACCTGTTATAGTGTTAATTTCTAAAGAATTTACAATTGAGCTACTAGAAATTTTATCTTCTATTTCCTTTTTGTAATCACCTAAATGCTTTAACCCCTGACATTTAAGTCTAATTCTTCCTGAAATACTGTGTTTTACAATACTTTTCAGTAGCAAATCTTTTTTTCTCATATTATTCACTACTCCTCTTTAAATTAAATTTCTTTTAAAGCTTCGTCTAATTGTTGTTCTACAGTCTTAACAACATAATCTAAATTTGTCTCACCATACTTTTCGATTAAATCATAGTTTTTTATTCCTATAGCTTTAACCTTATCTACCCATTTTAAAATCTTTTTTTCATAAACCTTATCTATATCGTATACAACTAATATACTTCCTGTTAAAGTATTAACTTCAACTTTCTTAATTCCATCTAACTTTTGTAGAGCTTGATGAAGAAATTTTTCATAAACTTTATATTCTTCAGGTATCATTTTTAAAGAATTCATTTTAAATCTTATTCTTCCTGGTATGCTATGAGATACCTTTATTTTAGCTAATTGAGATATTACCATTTTCTTAAACATTATTAATTCCTCCTATAAGCCAGAATATGCCCATTTTACCATGGTATATCCATTAGGCAACATCTTAGGCACTTTTCTTATTCCTCTTATGCCAAAGAATAATACTATAATAATATATATGGCTTTTATATCTATAATACCTCTAGTTTTATTATAAATAGCTAAATTTACTGCCTCTTTCATATTTCCCATCTCTCTAGTCACAAGAGATTCTTTTTTCTTTACAAGTTCCCCTTCTAATTGAAGTAACTTAGCTACTACTCCAATTAATAAGGCTGGATCTATTTTTTCCGGATTATATTTTATTGTTAAACTACCTGTAATATTGTTTATTTCAATGTGATTTATAGTTTCCACTCTGCTTAATTGTTCTAGTATAATTCTTCTACTTGCTTCATCTTTTTTAAGTAGTGGTACATACAATCTAACTCTTCCTCTTATGCTATGTTTAACTTCTATAACCCCAATAAAACTAGGTAAATTTAATGAGTTTTTATTGTGCTTCTTTTCTTTACCTACTAATTCGCTGACTAACTTTCCAGTTAAAGTAAGTAATAAAAATCTTACGTACCTATTATTCATTTTACCTCCTAAGTTTTTACTCGAATATTTATTTTATTAACTTTATTATTATGGCATTATAAATTTATGTCAATATTTACTTGATAAAATTTTAAGCACATTATTGCTATAATAAAAACTTTAAACTATATCTAAATTACTAATATTATGATGCAAAAGTAAATAAATTTAATTACTATCCTAAAATTTTCTATAAGATATATTATAATTTCAATACCTATTTATGTCAATTTTTCATATTATTAAAAAAATTAGAAATTATAAAAAGAGTTTATATGAAATATTTTCTATATAAACTCTTCTAATAAATTTCTATTATTATTTATTTTAACTTTTAAATCTGTTTTAAACTATTTTTGATTTTAGATAGAACTTTTTGACCCTCTTAAAATCAATATTCTTTTAAAACAGAATCTAACTTTTTATAAATTACTTTATAAATTTTACAATGCAAATTTTATTATAGCCTCTGATACTCCAGCATGTTTATTATCTGAAGTTATATAGTCAGAAGCGTTTTTAACCTCTTCTATGGCATTTCCCATGGCAACACCAATACCTGCCCACTTTATCATTGATAAATCATTCTCACTGTCTCCAATGCACATTACTTCCTCTTGAGAAACTCCTAAATGTTTAGCTAACATTTTAACAGCATCTCCTTTTGAACTTCCTTTTTTCATTATTTCAAAGTTATCATCCCATGAAGATACAATCTCTAAATCTTTAGTACAGCTTACAAGTTCTTCTTTTGCTTCTCTTAAATTATCTTTGAATTCTTTTTCTACGCATACACCTTTTAATATCTCTCCATCATATTTTTTAAAGGCTTCATCTAAATCATTAACAACTTCTAATTTTATTCTTTCATTTTCTGGTAATGTTCTATTTAAAACTTTATAAACATGGTTTTCTGGTAATTCTTTTGTTGAAATAATTCCCCAGTTTGTATTAACATATGTAAATAAATTATTTTTCTTTGTTACCCTATTAAAATCTTTTAAATCTTCAAACTTAAGAGGATTATTATATATTTCCTCATTATTAATTCCACCTATATATGCCCCATTACAAGCTATTATTGGTGTTTTTAATCCTATCATGTCTGAGTACATTCTTGCACAATCATAGACTCTACCTGTAGTTATAGCAACGGTTATTCCATTTTCAACAGCATCCTTTATAGCCTTTTTGTCTTTTTCTGCAATATTTTGTTGGTCCATTAATAAAGTTCCATCCATATCAATGCAAATTAATTTTATACTCATCTTAAACACTTCTTTCTGACAATTACTTTTTTCACATTTTTATTATACAGCCATAAAATTAATAAGTTAAATACCTACATTTTATATATCTAATAATATATTACTTATATACATTATCCTCTTATTTTATATATTTTGAAGTTTTTCTATCTTTTTTTCCTTGTTTATCTTAAGTATTATACTAAGGACAAACAATGCTCCTATAAAACAAATTATTGATCCTATTAATATAACCATATCAAATGAACTTACAAAGGAATCATTATGTCCTGGTATAAATCCTTTTACAACTATCCCAATTTCTTTACTCATAAGACTATATAAAAGTGATGTTCCAAATGTAATTCCACAAATCATTCCAAGATTTCTTACAAGTGCATTCACACTTCCTGCAATACCAAGTTGTGTTTTATCAACTGATGACATTACTATGGCATTCATAGGTGCTTGGAAAAATCCATTTCCAAATCCCATTATAACTAAAAATACTATTATAACCATAATATTAGTGTTTTCACTTATTGTGCTTAGTAAAAACATTCCTATGCCACATATTGAAATACCTATGAAAGGTAATATTTCTCTTCTCATTTTATCTGAAAGAGATCCTGCAAGTGGTGATGATATTGAGAGTGCTATAGGATAAACCATCATCAAAAGCCCTGTAATTCCTGGAGATATTCCTCTTACTGATTCATAATAAAATGGAAGCAATATAGAATAACTACTAGTTGCTGTAAACATTAAAAATGATGAAAATACCCCTTTTGAAAATCTATGATTTTCAAATATTTTCAAGTTAAGTACAGGTGATTTAAATTTAAATTGAGTTATCATAAAAACAATAAATCCTAAAATTGCAACTATAGAGGCTATTAAAATATATTTATTGGTAAACCCATATATACTGCCCTCTGTTATTGCTAAAACTAAGGCTATTATAGTTATTAAGAAAAGTATTGTTCCTATTATATCAATCTTTGGTCTATTTTCTGCCTCAATTCCAGTTGGAAGTATTTTAAATGCAAGTATGGTAGCAATTATTCCTATTGGAATATTTATAAAGAATATCATCTCCCAGCTAATCTGCGATAATATTCCTCCAAGTGCTGGTCCTACCATTGTTCCAAGTGCTACTATAAGTCCAGAAATCCCAAGTGCTTTCCCTCTTTCTTCAGGTCCAAAGGCAGCAGTTATTATACCTTGACTATTTGCCATAGTACACGATGATCCAAGACCTTGAATTCCTCTTGAAATTATAAGCATAGTAATGCTTTTTGATAAACCACAAAAAATTGATCCTATTGTAAATATTATAATTCCTATCCTAAATACTTTTGTTTTTCCTATAAGATCTCCAAGTCTTCCAAATGTTAATATAAGTCCTGAAATTACTATTAAATAAGTAGTAACTGTCCATTGTACACTCTCCATAGGTACTTTTAAATCATGAGATATAACAGGTAATGCAACGTTAACTATGCTTGCATCTAAACATGACATAAAAGTAACTATAACAACGCTAATTAATACAAGCCATCTTTTGCTTTGTTTTTCTTCATTAGTATTTGTCATAAGTTTTTCTCCTTTATTTTTTTTGTATATTTTTTGTCATAAACTCTAGATTATCTAAAACCTCTTCCTTTTCTTCAAGTTCCATTCCCTCTGTAATTATGTCTATCCACTCTTCTAAAACGTCTAAAATTTTAGGTTTAACCTTAAGCCCCTCTTCTGTAAGTCTAACAACATAAGCTCTCTTATCATTTTCACATTTCGTTTTTTCAACAAACCCTTTTTTAACAAGATTATTTATAACCTTTGTTGTAAGTGCTGGATCTACATATAGCTCATTTGATAGATATGTTAAATTTACACCCTTATCTTCTGGAATATTTATTATATATAAATATTCTGATGATGTTACATTAAACTCTTTTAAGTTTTCATTTATATGAATTAAACTTGCTCTATAAAGCATTGAAATATATTTTCCTATATATCTTAAATTGTTTTTACCCATTTTTATCCCCCTTATAAAAACCAATTTATTTGACATATCAAATAATATCAAAATTTATTTGACATGTCAAATAAATTCAATTAAAAATTTTTATAAATATAAAAAAAATCAGTAATATACTAACACTTAGTAATATTACTGATTTTTTCTTAAAGTTATTTAATTAAATCAGTGAATTATCGTAGAACTTACCTATAACTTCAACTGTTGGCTGCACATTCACAAATGCCTCTGGATCTATATCCATAACATTTTTCTTAACAAGTAATAATTCATGTTTTGATATTACTGTTATTACTGAACTTAAAGGTTCATTTGTATATCCACCATAAAGATTTCTATTAACTGTAACCCCTCTTGTTCTTCCTTTTAATAAGCTTTCAACAATTTCCTTTTCCTTCTTAGTATAGATTGTTACTGTAAGTTTAAACTGCTGAATATAGAATAAATCTATAACCTTAGTAGTTACATATATAGAAACTAAACTATATAAAGCTAATTCCCAACCATAAACTAATCCAGCAACTAGAAGTATTGCTCCATTGACTAAGAATCCTAATTGTCCAACTGATTTTCCAGTCATCTTTTGAACAACTAATACAATGATATCTGTTCCTCCAGTAGAAAAACCTGCTCTAAAGCACATTCCTACACCAGCCCCCATAAGAACACCACCAAAAATAGAATTTAAGAGTTGATTATGTGTAACAACTTTTGGTGACATTATGCCAATGAAGAATGATAATGATATTATTGAAAGAAAACTATATAAAGTAAATTTTCTTCCTAACTTTTTGAAAGATAAATAAGCAAGTGGTAGGTTTATTATTAATACCCAAGTTGAAATATCAATGTTAATATTAAAAAAGTCGCTGCCAATTGATGATAATAGCTGTGATATACCTGTAACACCTGCTGAATAAATATGAGCAGGTGTTAAGAAAAAGTTAACCCCAATTCCAGCTAAAGCCCCAAAAAGAATTATAGCAGTAATTCTGTAAGCAATCTGATATAATCTTTTATTCTCTTTATCCATGCCCATCACTCCGTTCAAACTTATTTTATTATTGCTTCAAATTTTGTTCAATTTATTATATCACCAATTAATTTCTTTTAAATAGTTTTCTTTACTCTTTTTACAATTTATGATATTTCACTAATTTTACTAACTATTTATTATTTTCTCTTTAAATAACTTAAAAAATTAATAAAGAAAATTTTTACTTTTATTATAATAATCTAATATTTAATTAAAGTTTTCTATACTTATGACTTAATTTCTCACTAAATAAATTCTGTAGTTTTTCCATGGTTTCTTTGTCTAAATCAACTTTTCTTATTATTGAAGCCTGACGCTTATTAAAATATGTAATAAAATAATCCTTAGTTTCTATTATTTCGTAGAACTTATTATATTTAACCTTGCTCTTACTTTTGTAAGCTGTACTTTTTATAACTACACAGTCATCAAAAAATTCCAAAGTTTCACAAGCACTAAATATTCCATTCTTTTTATTATCTTTTATCTTCTCTCTGTTCCTAGTTTCAATCTTAACAACCATAGCAAATAATGTTATTCCCAGTAGTAAAATCCAATAAATAAAAAACTCACTCCATTTAAATGCTTCTTTATTATAAGCAACGAAATATCCCATTATGGCTGATCCTACTAAAAGAACTGGTATCATAAATTTTCTTCTAAAAAAAGTAGCAATGTATAAAAATTTATGATAATCTTTTTTGTCCATAGAAGTTTTCACTATAAATAACTTTTTATCACTCATCTTAAACTCCCTTAGTTAATAATAACTACTTATTTTCTTTATCCTGTATTTGTTTTTCTAAATAAGCTTTTTGATTCTTTAAAGAAGTAACTTGTTTTTTTAAATTAGCTAATTTCTCATCACTTTTTACCTTATTAGTTTCTTTATCAACATTTTCAATATTAGTTACAACTTCTTTAAACTGTGATGAATAATCCTTTACCATTTAATAAACTTATTTATCAAATAATCCTCCACCATTATTACTCTTTCTTCCACCTTGAACATGTCCGATACTCTTTTTAGCTCTCATATTTCCTGTTGAATTTTTACCTTTATTTTTCTTTTCCTCTATAAGTTTTTTCATCATTTCAATATTCTTATTCATTCTTTTTCCTCCAAATTATTTAGTTTTATAATGTTTACTCATATAACTTAATTATTCTTATGATTATATTATGTCATATTTTCTTATATTTTTATTATTATAAACTTTAATATTTCTTTGTAATTTATTCTAATTAAACAAATATTATAAATAAATTCTACCACACATAAAATAATAATTATAGGTAAGACAATAATCATTATTGGAGCAACTTTTATTTTGACTATGTTTTAATAGAGTGTTGCTTTTAAATCCTACAAATGTATTTTTAGTAATTAACTTTAAGCCTTTCCTTTTTATAATAAAAGTAAAGCTTAATAAAAAAATAGTAGCAAAGACACACTTAAATATCTTTACTACTATAATTAATTTCTCTATATAGCCTTTTAATTCAATTAATCAGCTTGCTTAGTTTTTGCTATAACAATTTCTCTTATGCAAACATCTTGTGGTTGATTATAAGCAAATGCTACACAATCAGCTATTTTTTGTGGCTCTAAACCAAACTCTATAGTTTTCTTCCATTCATTATATCCTTCAACGATTTCCTTATCACTTGTATGGCTTAATAATGGTGTTTCAACTACTCCTGGTGCTATTGTTATCATACGTACATTGCTTCCTGAAACTTCTTTTCTTATATTTTCAGTTATTGCGTGTACTGCAAACTTAGTTCCACAATAAACAGCATGGTTATCAAAAGTTTTACGTCCAGCTATTGAACTTATATTAATTATTGTTCCTTCATTTCTTTCTACCATGTCTTTTAAAACTATATTAGTTCCTGTTAATATACCTTTTACATTAACATCTATCATATAATTCCACTCTTTGAAATCTTGTATCTCAGGGTGGCCTAATAACATTATTCCTGCACAATTTACAAGTAAATCAACTTTACCAAATTTCTCTTCAGCTTCTTTTATAGCCTCTTTCATTCCTTCTAAATCAGTAACATCAACTGATTTACATAATGAATTTGGTAAATTTAAAGCTTCCATTGGCTCTAATCTTCTTGATAGTAATAAGACTGGATGTCCTTGTTTACTCATTGTTTCTGCTATTTTAGCTCCTATACCTGAGCTTGCTCCTGTAACAACTACTAATCCTTTATTCATGATTCATACCTCCAACACTCTATTCATATAAAATATATGCTACCACTTTTAGCATATCTTTCAAGTACGCACTTTTTTTTCTCTTAGTGTATTAGAGGTAACTATTAACTTAATTCATATTAGTAATTTTAGTTTAATGTTCTGTTTTAAGAGGATGTTGATTTTAGCTATCCTTTCAGGCCATCTTAATAAGGTTCTATCTAAAATAAACATTATTTTAGATAGAACCTCTTTTAAATTTATCTTTTTTAAATTATTTCCCATACCCATAAATATTTTTGTATTTATAAGCATATGTAACTGATATAATAGCAGCTAAAAACTCTGCAATTGGTACAGAGACCCAAATTCCTATTATATTAAAAAATTTAGGTAATATAAGTATTCCCCCAACAATAAATACAAAAGTTCTTAAAAATGATATTATTGCAGATACTTTTCCATTTGAAAAAGCTGTAAACATTGCTGTTATAAAAATATTAATACCAGCAATTAAAAAACTTATTCCAAATATAATGAATCCATTGTAACCAATATTATACACATTACTTCCCTTTTCTGAGAATATTCCTATTATATTTGATGCCATCGCCATAGATAATATGTAAGAAATCAATGAAATTGATAATATAAATATAAAACTATATTTTACTACTTTTTTAATTTGTTTTTTATTTTGCTCACCATAGTTATAACTTATAACAGGTGCCACCCCAGAGGAAAAACCTATATATATTGAAGTTATTAAAAATTGTCCATATAGTATAATACTAATTGCGGCCACTCCATCAGCCCCTAAATACTTAATAAGAACAATATTAAATAGCATTGTAGTAATACCTGTAGATATGTTTGCAACCATTTCAGATGAACCATTTATACATGATTTTACTAAAAAATTCAAATCAAACTTAGGTTTAACAAAATAAAGTATTTTTTTCTTTTTGAAGAAATATAAAGTTCCAAGTACAGCAGGAATTAAATTTCCTAAACCTGTTGCTAATGCTGTTCCTAAAATCCCCATATTCATAAGAACTAAAAATACGTAATCTAAAATTATATTTGAAGTTCCTCCAATTACAGTTAAAACTAATCCTATTTTAGGTTTGCCTGCTGTTATTGTAAGAATTTGATATAACAAATTTAAAATATAAAAAGGTACAAATATTAATGACATAAGAAGGTAATATCTACAATAATTATATAATTCATCTGTAGATCCTAATAAATAAATTATTTTATCTGAAAATACATAACCTATAATTCCAATTATTACGCCAATTATAGCACCTGATATTATTATTAATGTAAAATTTTCTTTAGCTTCAATTTCTTTAGACTCCCCTAATTTTTTAGCTATTAAGGCACTCCCCCCATTAGCTAACATAACTCCTATCCCTATTACTAAATTTATAAATGGGTATATTATATTAAATGATGAAAGAGCATCTGTATTTATAAATCTTGCTATAAACACCCCATCAGCAATACCATATACAGCCATAAATATTAGCATAACTATGGAAGGAATCGTGAATTTTATTAATGAGAAAAATTTAAAATCTTTTGAGATTGCATTTTCCAAATTTTTATTCTCCTTTTCTTTTGTTTATTTTTATTTAAAATTGTTTTTTATTTTTTCTTAACAAAAAGTCACCCCGCTAAATAGATTTTACACAGTGTTTTATACCATGTCTACTTAACGGGGATAACTTAGTAGAATTTATACATTTTTTGTTGTTTGTTTAGTTTTTATTTTCTTGTTTTGTGGTTTGTTTAGTAAAATACATAAGGGAATCTGAGTTTATATATATTAATTTAAATTAATAACAGTTGCTTTTGGTCTAGACATAGACTCAATTGAATATTTTATTCCTTGAGTACCCATACCTGAAGATTTTACTCCAAGGAATGGGAAGTGGTCTGGCCCTCTTTCTGTTTTATTGTTCACTTGGACTGTTCCAACTTCTAATTTTTGAGCAATATAGAAAGCATCATTTATATTATTAGTGAAGACTGAAGATTGTAATCCATATTCTGATTTATTTGCAATTTCAATTGCTTCATCCTTATCTTTAACTCTGATTATTGGAAGAATTGGTCCAAAAGGTTCCTCCCAAGCAATATCCATATCTAATGTTACATTGTCATATAAAGTTGGTTCTATAAGATTTCCTTCTCTATTTCCACCAACTAAAATTTTAGCTCCTTTATTTTCAGCGTCTTTCATTAATTTTTCTACAAAATCAGCTGCTTTTTTATCTATTAAAGGAACAACCTGTGCATCTTTAACAATAAGTGGATTTCCTACTTTTAATTTTGAAATTTGCTCTACTATTTTTTTATTTAATTCATCAGCAATAGATTCAACTGCAAGAACTCTTTTAACAGCTGTACATCTTTGACCTGAGTAAGAAAATGCCCCTGCAACTATATTTTTAGCTGCTAAATCTAAATCTGCATCTTCTAAAACTATGGCAGCATCTTTTCCACCAAGTTCTAATAATAATGGAGTCATTTCTGATAATTTAGAAATTCTTTTTCCAATTTCAGAACTTCCAGTAAAATTTATAAAATCAACATCTTTATGCTCTACACAATAATCTCCTATAACACTACCTTTCCCTGTTATAGTGTTAAGAACTCCATCTGGAATACCTGCATCTTTAAATGCCTTTGCTAATAATAAGCCAGATAAAGAACCTTGAGTAGCAGGTTTAAATACTACTGAATTACCAGCCATTAAAGCAGGTCCTATTTTTGAAGCTGCAAGGTTAACTGGGTAATTAAATGGGGATATTGCTAAAACAACGCCTAAAGGTTCTCTTGTCACAACTGAAATTTTTCTTTTATCAAATCCAGGAAAACTATCTGAAGGAATACTTTCTCCCTCTATAGATTTAGCTGCATCTGCTGTAAATCTTAAAAAGTCAGCAGTTCTTACTACTTCAGATATTGCACTCTTTTCATCCTTAGCAATTTCCATAACTAATACTTTAGATATTTCTTCTTTTCTTTCTAATAATAACTCCGCTGTCTTATATAAAATATCTGCTCTTTTTGAGATAGTTGTCTTCTTCCAAGACTTTTGAGCCTCTTTAGAATTTGTCATAACAAAATCTACATCTTCTTGACTCATAGCTTGAACTTTACCAAGAATTGAGTTATCAAGTGGTGATTTTATTTCTATTAATTCTGTTGATTTACTATCATAAAATTCACCATTAACTATATTTTTAACTAACTTTAAATCCATCATACGTTCCTCCTTTTTAATTTATACTTAATAAAATAAATCATTTTTTCTTTTGTTTATATAATTTAAATTGATTCATTGCCTTAGCACAGTTATTATTTTATATACTAAATTATATATTGAAAAGAAGGCACTTTTTAGTATTATAGTTACTAAAAAGTGTGTCTTATTGGTATAAGTTTATTGACAGAGGAAAAATTTTTTAAATTAATTTTCAACTTATATTTGTTAATGTATTTTTTTAGTTATTAATATTATTTTTTCACATAAAAAAAGGTTGTAGTTAAACTACAACCTTAAATATTCTTAAACTATCTGTTATTTCTTGCTTTTTTAGCTCTTCTACAAGCTAAACATCTTGTAGGCTCATTTTCAAATCCTTTTTCTTTGTAGAATTCTTGCTCTCCTACTGAAAATATGAATTCACTTCCGCAATCTCTGCATTTTAATGTTTTATCTGACATAAACATTCCTCCTAAAATTAAAGAATCTAAATTGATAT
>NZ_JARIDH010000051.1 GCF_029267215.1 Clostridium sp.
CAACAGAAATACCTACCATATCAGCTAATTTTCTTTGGCTTATATTTTCCTCATTGTTTAATATCTTTAATATCTCAATCTCATGTGTTAACATTTCTTTTCCCCTTCCGTTCATTTTTTGAACACTATAATATTATCACAAAAATTTCCTTATTACAAGAAAAAGTGTTAACTTATAAAAGTTAACACTTTCAAAAAAAATATCTATTAATCTACTAAAGTTCCAGATTGATCAAAATAATATGAAGTTCCATCTATTGTTTTGTTACCTGTTACTACTTTTCCCTTTGATACATAGCACCAATTTTTTGAAGAACCATCTGTCCAAGAATGCCATCCATTAGTTTCATCTAATGCTCCATTCATATCTGCATAATATAATTGATTTTCTCCATTGCTATTTTCAGCTAAAAAAGTACCAACTTGCATCATTCCATAATCATCAAAGAAGTACCAATTTCCATTGATTTTTTCCCAACCTATAGCAACGTTGCCATCTGCTTTCACATATCCCCAGAAATAAAAGTCCTTGCTATATGATGGTTTTTTATACCAACCTTCTTTTGTTGTCAATGCACCATTTGAATCAAATGCATATAAAACATCTTTATGTGAATTGTTATCATATATTTTCTTGATTCCTGTTACCATGTAACCTTCATCAAAATAATACCATTTTCCATTTATCTTTTCCCAGCCTTTAGCTTCTTTACCATCTTTATTTACATAGTACCATCCTGTATTATCTTTTTTCCAACCTTCACTTTGATGTTCTATCCAAGCTCCATCCTTTGTAAAGTACTCAGTTTTTTTAGTACCATTTTCAACTATATTTGATAATCCAGTATCCATTGCTCCATTATTTAAATCAAAATAATACCAATTTCCATTTATTTTTTGCCAACCTACTTTAGCAAGTCCATCTTTTCCTAAATAGCACCATTGTTTTCCATTATCAGTTTCATTCCATGAGTGCCATCCTTCTTTATTATTCCAAGTTCCATCTTCATTTAAAAAGTATATTTTATTATTTTTGCTATTATAATCTATTTTACCTGAAACAACAGTTCCTTTTACCATAAATCCATAGTCATCAAAATAATAATATTTGTTATTTATTTTTTCCCATCCTTTAGCTAATTCTCCATTAGAATTAATATAAGTCCATTGATTTATTCCATCAAACTCGATTTTTTTCCAACCTTCTTTTGATACCCAAGATCCATCTCTATTAAATAAATAATTTTTACCATCTATATTCTTATATGAATCAACCATTGTTCCATAAATATCACTTGATTTACCTGTAGTTAACTCATCATCTTCATTTAAATAATACCAATTATTATGATATTTTAACCATCCAGTTTTAATAGTATAATCATTATTTAAATAATACCATTTTCCCTCAAACTTATTCCATCCTGTTTTTTCTACTCTTGCTCCATTTTCATCAAAACAGAATACTCCTTTATTTGTATCAACTACTCCTGTTCTCATTACTCCAGTCTCTGGATCTATTAAATAAGTTTTTCCATTTATATTTTGTAATCCTGTAATTAATTTTCCATCTTTAAAATATGTCCATTCTCTATTTGAACCATTTCCTCTATATGACCATCCAGTTCCATTAGGTAATCCAATTCCATTTTCATCAAAATAATAGCTTTCTTTAGTTCCATTTTTTAATGTAACCTCTTCTTTTTCATCAGTAATCATTACACCCTGATCTTTATCAAAATAATATAAATGATTTCCTATTTCTTTTGGACCTGTAGCTAATGTGTAGTCTGAATTTACATAATACCAACATACTCCGTCACCATCATATTCAGATTTATATTCAAATTTATACCAACCAGTTTTTCTTACTAAAGCTCCATTATCTTTAAACATCATTAATTTATAAGTTCCATCTTTTTCTTTTACATTTTGAGCTCCAGTTTCCATAACACCAGCTTCATTAAAATAATATGTTACACCATCTATTTCTTTTAAACCATTTTGTAAAGTTCCATTTTTATCAAAGTAATACCAACATTCTCCACCACGTTCTAAGTCTTTACCTTTAAGCCAACCAGTTTTTTGAGTTAATTCTCCACTTTGATTAAAGTAGTATTGCTTGCCATCTATTGCTAGAGCGCCAGTTACCATACTTCCATCTGATTTACTTAAATAATATTTATGTTCCTTATAGTCTAACCAACCTGTTTTAACTTTTCCATTATTATCGTAATAATACCATGTATTCTTAACTTTTTTCCATCCTTTATTTTCAACTTTTTTTGTTTCTTTAGTTTTATCTTGGGAAACTGTTGCTTTATTAACCTTATTTATATCATTAGATTTATCTTCTTTTTTATCACTTACAACTTGTGCTTTACTTGCTTCTTTATTAATATTTTCTTTATTTTTTACTTCAACTTTTTTATCTTTGTTATTATCTTTAGAAGTAACTATCTTATTTGCTTTATCATTTGCATTTTTGTTTTGTGCATCTTTTAAATCTTTACTTTCTAAATTTTTAACATTTTCTTCGGCTTGACCATTTTGCAAATTGCTTTGTTCAACTTTTACCGGTGCTTTTAATTCACTTGCATAAACATTACTACCCCCAAATATATATGAGCTTGACACTCCTGTAATTACCCCTGTTAATACTGCAATTGCAACTTTTTCTCTTACGCTTTTCATTTTTAACCCTTCTCTTCTTTGAATTTTTTGTTATTTTATGTAATGTATTTACAGTTTTATTTTACCATCTACACCTACTATTTATTTACAAAACAGTAACAAATATTTTAAAATTTATTATCATTTTTCTTGCATGATATTTACTACTAACCTAAGAATTCTAATAAATAAATTAAAGTCAATCTATAAAAAAAATAAAACTCTACTTTTACTAAGTAGAATTTTATTTTCACTATTAATCTTTTGTAAATTTCTGAGTATAATAAAAGATATTTGCTTTTTTAAACTTTCTTGCCTAATATAATTCTTATTTTTTAACCATACCATAGTTTCCCATATTTTCATCTATATAAAGAACAATTGATAACCATAAATCAACTTTAATTAAAATAATACAAGTAACCTTCAATTAATATTGCCAAACACCATTATCTCCAAATTGATAATATGTTCCATCTATATTTACATATCCTGTTTCCATTTCTCCATCGTATCCAAAATAATACCATGAACCATTTATTTTTTGCCATCCATAATCTTTAGCTCCATTACTTCCATAATAATACCAACAATAATTATTTTTTACCCAACCAGTTTTCATAGTTCCATTATCATTGAAATAATAATCTTCATTTCCAATTGTTCTGCTACCAGTTACCATCTCAGCTTCTGAATCAAAATAATACCAATATCCACCTATATTTTGCCATTCTTTCATAGCCCCAGAACAATCTGATTTAAAATAGTACCATTCTCCATTTATATTTTTCCAACCTAATTTTGCTGATCCACCATCCTCAAAATAATAATATTTATCTGCAATTTTATTAAGTCCTTTTGCCATAGCTCCATTTTTATCAAAATAATACCAAATATTATTTATTTTTTTCCAACCAGTATTCATTACTCCACTATTTTCAAAATGGTACCATTCTCCTCCTACCTTTACCCAATTAACAGCCATGGCACCATTATTATCAAAGTAATAAGTATTTCCATCTATATTATTAAATCCAGTTTTCATTTTACAGTCATTTTTATCAAAATAATACCAAATATTATTTATTTTTTTCCAACCCTTAACTCCAGTTCCATTTGAATTAAAATAATACCAATCACCCTTTGTATTTGCCCAGCCAGTTTGCATATCTCCATTATTACCTAAGTAATAAATTTCACCATTAACCTTCTGTAAACCTGTTGTCATACATCCTATATTTAAATATTCATTATTATAGTCATAATTAGAATTTTCCATAAAATAATACCAAGCTCCATTAATCTTTTTAAATCCTAAAGCCATAATCCCATCATTATCAAAATAATACCATTCTCCATTATGCACCTTCCATCCAGTTTGCATAACTCCATCTTCATTAAAATAATAATACTTTTTATCTATCTCTGTAGCAAAATTATTTTGTTTTTTATAACCATTACTTTTATCAAAATAATACCATTTGTTATCTATCTCAGTCCATCCTTTTGCCTTAGTCCCGTTATCATATTCATAGTAATCATTATTATAAATCCACTGTCCATGTTCTGAAGCATAAACATTATGAGAAGCAGTTAATCCACCTCCAATAGAAATAAACACACCACAAGCAATAGTAGTTGTAATAACCCTTTTCTTAATATTATTCATAAAAAAACCTCCTAATTATGTATTATATTTAAATTATATAATTTTGTGTATTTTTTGTAAAGTATTTGTATTTTTAGTTAAAATTATTATATTTTTATATTTAAATCAAATTAGAAGATATTTATCCATAACTTTTTCACTTTTATAAAATAAAATTTTAGGCTATGTTTTATTAAATATATGTGATTTCAGTTATCTCTTTAAACTTAATTACTGAACTCAATCATAATTTAAAACATAGCCAATCTTTATCATAAATTATATATATATCTAAATATATTTTTAATACCAATATTTACTCATATCATATTTAGGAATAACTAATATTTTAGGTTTTTTATTAGGATCTATCCACTTTAATGTTTTTAACATTTCTTCTCTTGGCATAGATACACATCCACCAGTTGCCCCTCTTCCTAAACAATGAACAAATATAGCTCCTCCTTTATTAGGAACTTGATTATAATTATAATCTGTTATTAAAGCATATTCATATTGTCTTTTATAAGATAGTAAATGTTCATAATCTCCTCCTGGATTATATCTAACCAATCTATTGTAGTACTTACTTCCATTATTTAAATCCCAATACATATCATCTTCAATTTTCATATAATTAATTTTAGTTCCTGGGTTATCATAAACTCCAAAAGAACCTATTATATCCATAACTCCAGCAGGTGTTGTATCAGTTGATTGCACTCTATCCTTAATATAAGCTAGTCCATTTTTACCAACTCTACCATAAGTAGAATCAACTTCATTCCACATACCACCACTATTTTTTTCATAAACTTCTATATTACAATAACTACTACTCATATTATTTGTAGTTGCTACAATTAACTGGCTGGAACCTTCAAGTTTAGGATTTCTAAATCCTTTTTCATAATGACCTGCCCCATTACCATCAAGTCTCCATCCATCAACATATGTATTAAATAGCATTGGTCCATTGTCTTTGAAATAATACCATATATTATTTATTTTTTTCCATCTTGATGTCATTGCTCCATTTTCTTCTAAATAGTACCAATCTCCTTTTAATTTTTCCCAACCTGTTTTCATAAGTCCATTACTTTTAAAATAATACCAACTATCCTGTACTTTTTCCCATCCAATCCTCATAGTTCCATTGCTTCTTAAGTAATACCAACCTTCAGGAAATTTTTCCCATCCTATTCTCATAGTCCCATTTTCTCTAAAATAATACCAATATCCACCAATTTCTTCCCATCCAGTTCGCATAGATCCACTTTTTTCAAAATAATACCAATAACCTTCTATTTTCCTCCATCCTGTAGCCATGACACCATTTTTTTCAAGGTAATACCACTTATCACCTATTTGTTGCCATCCTATAGCCATTTTCCCATCTTCTTTTAAATAATACCAACCTTCAGGAAATTTCTCCCATCCAATTCTCATAGTTCCATTACTTCTAAAATAATGCCAATCTCCTTCTATTTTTTGCCATCCAGTTAACATCAAACCATTATTATTAAAATAATAATAATATCCATTAATTTTTTTTAATTGATTTTTTATAATTCCATTTTCTCCAAAATAATACCAATCTTTATTATTTAAATACCATTGATTTTTTGAATTTTGTTTGTTTTTAGTAACATTAACTTCTTTATGTAAAGTATTTATAGGCTTTGCATAAGCAACCTCCTTTGGAATAAAAGAAATAAATGTTCCAATTAAAACTCCACATGAAATTATAAAATTAATCTTTTTTCCTCTCATCTTAATCCCTCCCATGTAAAATTTTACATTTACCATATTAATTTGTAAAGTTTTTTAAAATATTTTAATTTTTGTATTCATAATATAAAAAAATACACTACAAATTTGTAGTGTATTAGACATTAATTATTTAAAAGTATATTTAATAATCCATTAGAAAACTTTCCTGAAAAATCTCTTCTTAATATATCTTCATGAGATGATGGGAATGGTAATTCTACTAAAACTGATTTAGCTCCTATTGAATTTCCATAAGTAATTACAAATCCCCCTGGATACTTATTTATATTATTAAATCCAAATTGATTATCAAAATACTTAGCTATACTAGGATTTCCTATTGTTTTATTTTCCCAGCCATGTACATCTAAAAGAACTTTTTCTGTTGCCCCATTCATAGTTTTATTAATAAATCTATATAAAGCTTGAGCTTCTGGTGAACCTAATGGAGCTGATCCTGTGTAATTTCTATCACTATAATAAGGTCTGAATCCTATAGGGAATGATCTATTTATATCATTTCTAGTTGTTATTGTAGTTCTACCTGGACCATAGTTTGTCCATCCTTCAATTCTTCCATCAGGATTAGCTGATGGTATAAGATAAACACTCCATTCACTTAAATCTACACCTTTATTATTATATTCTTGTTTTAATCTACTTACAGCCTTCTCAGCTATAGTTTTAAGTTCTTGAGCATCTCCATTCCATGCATCCTCATAACCATGCACACCAAAAACAGCAAATAAAACTTTTTTTCCATTTCCTATTCTATAATAATCTAAATTTCTTCCTCTTCCACTTTTACCATAAACACCTTCTGTTACAATCTGATTTCCAACACCATCAGAATTTACATACCATTCACCAACAACTTTGTTAGTTTCTAAGGCTCCTCCAGAAGTAAAATGATACCATTGTCCATTTATACCTTCCCAAAAAGTAGCCATAGGTCCATTATTTTTAAAATAATACCAATATCCATCTATTTTTTTCCACCCTATATTCATAGCTCCATTTTCATGAAGATAATACCAATATCCATTGATTTTCTGCCAACCAGTATTCATAAGCCCATTATCCTTCATATGATACCATGTACTTCCTAACTGCTGCCACCCTGTTGACATAACACCATTCTCCTTAAATAAATACCAGCCTTCCGGAAACTTTTCCCATCCAATTCTCATTGTTCCATTGCTTCTAAAATAATACCAATCACCATTGATTTTTTGCCAACCAGTTACCATTGAACCATCTTTTGCAAAGTAAAACCAATCTCCATTAATTTTTTCCCAACCAATTCTCATTGGACCATTACTTCTAAAATAATACCAATCTCCATCTATTTCTTGCCAACCAATTACCATTTGCCCATTACTTTTAAAATAATAACGATACCCATCAATGTTCTCCCAATTAGTTTTCATAATACCAGTATCTTTATTAAAGTAATACCAATATCCATCAACTAACTTCCATCCAGTTGTTCTAACTCCATCTTGTCCAAAATAATACCAACCTTCAGGGAACTTTTCCCATCCAATTCTCATTGTTCCATTACTTCTAAAATAATAATCTTTACCTTCAATATTTTGCCATCCAACTACCATTTTGTAATCATTACCAAAATAATATTTATAACCACCAATCTCCTTGAATCCTTTAACTAATTTTCCATCTTCACCATAATAATACCAAATACCCTCTTTAAATTCCCACTGATTTTTCTTTATCTCTACTTTAGCACTCTTTTCATGTGTTTCATCTTTATTTTCATTTACATTATTTTCATCCTTTAAATAGCTATTATTTATTTTACTATTATCATTTTTTTTCATTCCAGCTTCTTTAACTTTATTATTTAAAACTTCATCATTATTAGAAATATTAGATTTTATATTTTTACTAGCAGTTTCTGCGTAAGTATTACTTATAAATAATCCACTATTTAAAAATACCGATCCTGCAATTAATGTAACTACAATTTTCTTTTTAATCATTGCTTTTCCCCCATTTTATTCAATATAAGTATATATTATCACATTTTCTCTTATATTTACACAAAAAAAATAGAGTACTTTAAGTACTCTATTTTAATTATTCTCTCATTAATCCACTATTTTCAAAATAATACATTACATTATTTATCTTCCTTGATCCAGTAACCATTGCACCATTATTATCAAAATAGTACCAACCTTCAGGGAACTTTTCCCATCCAATTCTCATTATTCCACTACTTCTAAAATAATACCATGTATTATTTATTTTTTGCCATCCTGTCTGCATTACTCCATTACTTTCGAAGTAATACCATTCTCTATTAATTTTTTCCCATCCAATTCTCATTGTTCCATTACTTCTAAAGTAATACCAGTGTCCACCTATTTCTTGCCATCCTGTCTGCATTACTCCGTTACTTTCAAAGTAATACCATTCTCCATTGATTTTTTCCCATCCAATTCTCATTGTTCCATTACTTCTAAGGTAATACCAGTATCCACCTATTTCTTGCCATCCTGTCTGCATTTTTCCATTAGAATCAAAGTGATACCAATATCCATCTATATAATGCCATCCTGTTGCATTTTTTCCAAGAACTTCGTAATACCAAGTTCCATTAACATCTTTCCATTTTCCTACTGGTTCTGTTGAATATTTTCCAGTATTAATAAATTTTATATCTGATGCAGATATATACCCATTTTCTTTCCAGTTATAATCCCCACTAAAAGTAGTAGGTTTTCCATTTTTAATTACAGGTTCTGTAACAACTGGATTTATCACATAAGAACTATTTCCATAATAATCAACTTTATTTCTATTTAATACAACAGTTGTTGCCCCTATTTTTTCAACGTTATCAGTATTCATATTTTTTACATCATATAAAGAAACTTTATCTTTGTTTTTAACTGTTCCACTCTTAGTAAATACTCCTAATTGATAATGATTAAAATCTTCTAATCCAGCTATTCCTTTTCCACTTGTCCAATAATCAATTATATAAGCATACTGTCCTGCTTTTTCTCCCCAAAATGGATCAGATGCATACTGAACGTTTGCTCCACTTTCTTTATTTCCAAGATAACCTCCAAAATATCTCCAATCTTCTGGATCTGAATATCCTCTTGAAATATAGTATTTAGCAAATTCATCTATACATTGTTCTGCACTTTTAAAATAGTTTGCAGATTGTCCTGGGCTTGAATCAACTGCATTTAATCCAAATAGGTTATTCTTCTCTAATGCAATTTTTGATGTTCCCCATGCTGATTCATTTGCCGCTAAGCCAAGCATTAATAAAGCATTTGAACCATATTTATTTTGTGCATTAATAAATGCTTGTCCCGTTCCTCTTAATTTACTATTGGGTTTTGTTTTACGGTTTATAAATGTATTCAACTCATCAGCAGTAAATGTTGTTTTACTTCTAAATGGTAAATACATATAGTATGCATAAAATTTATTATTTACATTTACAGAATTATTATGATTACCATTTTGTAAATCACCTATTAATGTGCTTAAATCTCTATAAAAATATTGCCCGTCATAACTATAGTACTTAACATTTGATTTTAAGAAATCTGGTGCCGGTCCAATAGTTACAAAATATCCACCTTCTGAAGTATCAACAAGATTTGTACTTATATAGTGTTTTAATTCTCCATCCTTAACTATATAATAGCTTGGATTTTTAGCTTGGTTTAATGGAACTACAACTAAGTCATAGTTTCCTGAAGCTTTATCCTTATTAACCCAACCTTCATATCCTGCAATCTCAATCTTAGCTGCATTTCCTCTATCCTCAATAATAGGAACATCATCAACGTAACCCGCATTTACATATGTAAATTCATTAGTTAAATTAGGGCTGCTATATATATTAGTTATATATTTAAATCCAGCTGGTTGTCCATTTTTATATTTAACTATTCTTCCCATAGATTTTTTTGAATAAACTACTTGTCCACTATTATTTAATATAACTGGCATAGCAGCAAAACTTTGATGCTTCCTACTTTCTTCTTTAAATTTAGATTCAACTTCTTTATTGCTATTGGCTGAATCTAAATAGGTGTACTTTCCATCCTCATGTGCTAGAGCAATTTCATATTTATCTTTTGTTTTAGTAACTAATCTATTTATGGATTCTTGTCCTGCTTTATCTTCTTTAAATTCTTCTCTCTCTACTCCATTTTCATCTTCAAAATATGAATTTGGAAGAGCAAAAAATTGGTGTGGCTTTTTCACTACCTCATATGTTTGTCCAACCAAATTTTCCTTAGATTGAGTAAGAGAAGTATTAGTATCAGCAAAAACATTTACTGAACTAATACTTAATGCCACAAGCATAGGTACCAACATTTTTTTTATCAATTATCTCACTCCCTAAATTCTCTTATCTATTTCTTATTTTCCCTAAAAACTTATTCATAACTTCTAATAAATTTTCATCTTTAATTAATAGTAATATTCCAAAATATAATATTGAATTAACAACCACAACAACTGCTGTAAATTGTAATATTCCACTTACATATCTACTTATAAAGGCTGTTACTGGTATAAACAATAGTGATATTATTAAATATTTTGTCTTATCCATTCCAAATATGTTGAAATCTAACTTAAGTACAGTCTTCATGAAAATATATTCTAAGATAACAACTACTATATTAGCTAACATTGTTGTTATTATTGCATTAGTACCATTAAATATTCCAAAGTACAATAAAGCAACATTAAGAACAAAGTTTACTGCACCACCTATGAATGTAAATTTAACTTGTTCTTTTTCCTTGCCTTTTATATACATTACTTGGTTACTTAAAATCATCTCATAACCTAAACTTATAATATACAATGAGAATACCTGTAACATAGGTATGGCTGGTAAATATTCATGCCCCCCATAAATAATTATTACCTCTTTAGCAAGAACAAAAAGTCCTATTGATGCTGGGAATAATATTATGAAGTACATTTTTGATATTTTATCTAATAATCTTTCATATTCATCATGACTCTCATTAGATATATAATTTGACATTCTTGGAATAGTTACAGTTATAACAGTCATAAGTAATGTATTTATTATGTTACTTACATTTTGGGCAGTTACATAGTAAGCAACGGAATCCATACTTATGTATCTTCCTATAAAATATCTATCAAGTTGAGTATAAAGTACGTTAGCATTTGATAATATAACAACTAAAAACATTGGTTTTATATGCTTTACTAATGTTAATCCTTTAAAATTAAAAGGTATTCTCTTCTTAATATAGA
>NZ_JARIDH010000061.1 GCF_029267215.1 Clostridium sp.
AGATTAATAAAAGATGATTTACTAGATGAGGGTAATGCACGTCAAAACTTAGCAACATTTTGTCAAACATATATGGATGATGAGGCAGTTAAGTTAATGTCAGAAACTTTAGAGAAAAATGCTATAGATAAGTCAGAGTATCCAGAAACTGCTGAATTAGAGAATAGATGCGTAAATATGATAGCAGACCTTTGGAATGTTCCAGAAGGAAATAAATACATGGGAACATCAACAGTTGGATCATCAGAAGCTTGTATGCTAGGTGGTATGGCAATGAAATTCCACTGGAGAAACAGAGCAAAAGCTTTAGGAATGGATATGACAAATAGAAAACCAAACTTAGTAATATCATCAGGATATCAAGTTTGTTGGGAAAAATTCTGTGTTTACTGGGATATAGAAATGAGAGAAGTACCAATGGATAAAGATCATATGAGTATAAATGTTGACAAAGTTATGGACTATGTTGATGAAAATACTATTGGTATAGTTGGTATTTTAGGTATTACATATACAGGAAAATTTGATGATATAAAAGCTTTAAATGACAAAGTTGAAGAGTATAATAAAGAACACGATTTAAAAGTATATATACATGTTGATGGAGCTTCAGGAGCTATGTTTACACCATTCATAAATCCAGAATTAGAGTGGGATTTCAGACTTAAAAATGTAGTTTCAATTAATACTTCAGGACATAAATACGGATTAGTTTACCCGGGAATAGGTTGGGTTTTATGGAGAGATGAAGAATTTTTACCAAAAGAATTAGTATTTGAGGTAAGTTATTTAGGAGGAAAAATGCCAACAATGGCAATAAACTTCTCAAGATCAGCTAGCCAAATAATAGGTCAATATTATAACTTCTTAAGATATGGATTTGAAGGATATAGACAAATACATCAAAGAACAAAAGAAGTTGGTATGTATTTATCAGATGAAATAGAAAAAATGGGCTTATTCGAAATATATAACAATGGTGAAAACTTACCAATAGTTTGTTATAAATTAAAAGATGATGCTAATGTAGAGTGGACATTATATGATTTAGCAGATAGATTATTAATGAAAGGATGGCAGGTACCAGCTTATCCATTACCAGCAGATTTACAAGATGTAATAATTCAAAGATT
>NZ_JARIDH010000082.1 GCF_029267215.1 Clostridium sp.
CTTTAAAATTAAAAGGTATTCTCTTCTTAATATAGAAAAAGCTAGCTATATTATTTAAGAATGTTGACACCACTAATAAAATCATATATTCTTTAAAATTATTTGCAGTTCTAACAAAAACAAATAATAAAACAACATAAACTGCTCTTATTATTATGGTTTTTATTGTTATAAAATCATAATTTTCTAATCCTTCATTAACCCATTCTGTATAAAACATATTAGCTAAAAGGTTAAATGTTAATATCATACAAGCAACGTATAGTTCACTTCCTGAATAACTTACTTTTATAAAAGCTATATATGATAAAGTTGTAACTATATTAGTGATTAAAGTTAATGTAAATAAACTAGTAAATACTTGTGATAATTTTTCCTTATCATCTCTTACTCTACTAATTTCCCTTAAACCATATTGATAAACTCCAAACCCTGCAAATATGAAGAAATATCCATATATAGTTTGTGAAAAGTTTATAGTACCCATTAAATCAGGCCCTAATACTCTAAGGACATAAGGACCTATGATTATAGGAACTACTACGTTAAAAATATTTAGTAAGAACTTAAATATTATATTCTTTGATATAGACTTACTCATATTTCCCCCTAATCCTATTCAAAAACTCAAAAAATTTTTTTCTTAAAAGTTCAATTAAAATTGAACAAATAAATATAAATAAAACAATAGCTATTGTATAAATTAAAAAATTATTTTTATTAAAATAATTTTTGTAATTAAAACATTTATATATAACATTTCTTACCAAAGGATTATCATGTATTAAATATACACCGAATGTCAAACTAGAAATTTTATTTATATATGTATTTTTTATTTCTATTTCTTTAAAAAACAAAAATAAAGCAACCGACATTATAAATACAAGTCCAAAATTATAAGAATACTTTCCATATGCTCTATCCAAAATATATGAAGTAAATATATTAAATAATGCTAGCAAAATTCCTGTAACTATATAAATACTTAATGTTAAAGTCTTCTTAATTTTTAAATCATAAAAAAATAATCTTATATATGCACCTATGATATATAAAAATATAAAATAATACAAACTATAACCTGATTCGTTGTCAATTGGAACCGCTTTAGGTATTGATGGCCACATTACAAATACCAAAAACATAACTATATTTAATATAGTATATTCTCTTAAAGAAAGTACTATAAGTAATTTATTTATATAAAATGATAATATATATAATACCAAGAATATACTTACAAACCACCAAGTTTGCATAATTATTGGAAATATAGCTTGCAAAAAATCTTTTAAGGTTAATGTAGATATTTTAAATAAAAAAAATATTAAAAATATACTAACTGAATAAAAAATTACCTCTACATATATTTTCAAAATTTTATGCAATCTAAAACTTGATTTTATATTAAAAAATCCAGATATAATTACATAACAATTTACACCAACTATAGATATAGACTCTAATAAATTAACTATAATAAAATTATAATTTCCTATGCTTGTCCCGTCTAATGCTCCTCCATGTCCAAGAGTATGTAGGATTACTATCATAATCATACATATAATTCTTAATAATTCAAAATTTGATTTTCTTTCAATTTTTTTATTCATAATCTAAACCTCTATTATTAAAAACAATCTTAAATGTATTAATTATTAACTTATCTGGTCTTAAATAATCTCTATAGTACTTTTCATTATTTTCTTTCAATTTAGTAGCTAATTTACTGTCTTTTTTTATCAAATCTATTTTTTCAATTAACTCTTCAACATTATTAAATTCTAAATAATTTTTATTTTTATCAAAATTACCTGGCACCTCATAATCTAGTGGTTCTGAAATTATAATTTTACCCATAGCAACATATTCAGCAAATTTCCATCCTATAGAATTATGTAATCCTTTAGTAGCGATACATATATCATAACCTTTTAGTATATCTAAATATTTTTCTCTTTCTGTAATACTACTATCAAAAATTACACAATCTTTATAATTTTCTAATGAATATTCATCTTTATAAGCTCCACCCAGAAATTTATTACCATATTTTTTTTTACAACTTCTTATACAGTTAGCTCTAAATTTATTTATATTAATTCTTTCATTTCTAATCGTTTCATTCTCAACCTCTTCACTATCGGGATTCCAAAATCTAGTTAAAAAACAAATCTTACCATCACAATTAGAATTTTCACATTCAAAATCTTCTATATAAAATTTATTTTTACCTTTTTTTAACATTTTTTTCAACAAATTTTTTGCATTATATTTAAAACTATGAAAATCCCCATACTTAGAATTAACATCATAGTTAAGTCCTAATGGATATATTTTATCTGAAATATTTTTTTTCATATCACATTTAAAGCTTCTTTTAAAATAAAAGTCTATTTCATCCTTGTCAAAATCACACGCAAATACATCTCCGCTATCTTGAGTTTCATAAATAACTCTAATATTATTATTTATTAAAACCTCAATATAGCTTAATTGAGAGTCATTAATTATTTCTTTATCAATAGAAATTAATCCTTGTTTCTTTAGTTCAACAAAACCCGCAATTATCTGATTTAAATGAGGAGATTCTACATTATGAATAATCATTTTACAATTTAATTTTTCCATATAACTACTCCCTATTGTTAAATATTTTAATACCTTTATTATGATAAACTCTCATTTTTTCTTCTGGTAATTCCATATAATTATCACCATAATATTCATTCAAACAGTTTTTCTCATTTCTAGGAGCTAAAACATATATATCTTCAAACTTAATACTTTTTAACGGAAATATATCATTTATATTAAAAAAATTATTAAATCCAGAAACTTCTATACCATAACAAATAATTTCATTATTAATATCATTAGACTTAGTTGAGATATTTTTAGCTCTGTTATAAAATTTATAATAATCTTTATCTCTATAAAAAAAAGATAAAATTTTACATACTAATATTTTAATATTGGGCTTTATATTCTTAATAAAATTATTTTTAAATACTTTATTTGAATTCACACTAATTTCATAAAATTTAGCTAATTTATTTTTTTCTTTCAATACTTTACCTTCTGAATCAAAAAAGTCATAAGGAAAAATATCTACAAATAGACCATTTATCCCACTTTCTTCTATAAACTCACTATTTTTATGAACTATTTTACTCCATTGACATATCATACTCTTATCAGTATTAAAATTTTTTAAAAACAAATCATTAGGTAGTTCTTCTACACAAACCTTTAAAAATTTATTATAATCGCTTCTAAGCATACCTATATCTATATCATCATCCCATGGAATAAATCCACCATGTCTTACAGCTCCCAATAAAGTCCCTGACTCTATCCAATAATTTATATTATTTTTTTTACAAATTTTATCTATATCTCTTAGTATAGTAGTCATTAAAACTTGTGCATCCCTTAAACACATATTAATTATTCTCCTTTAAAGATTCTATATAAATTATCATGTTTTTTTACACATACATTTATATCATACATAGTAGCTTTCTTTTTAGCAGCTTTGCCTAGCTTTACTATTTCCTCTTTATTTTTTATCAAATATTCTATTTTTTCTCTTAAAGATTCTTCAATATTATCATTTAACAAAAATCCTTCTTTTCCATTTTCTATAAAATCAGAAATTCCTCCAACATTTGTTGCTATTATACACATACCATTAGACATAGCCTCAACAATACTTATAGGAGCACCTTCTACTTTAGAACACAAAACAAATATAGAATTTTGGTTCATAATATTTGCTATATCATTTCTATATCCCAAAAATTTTATTTTTTCATTTAAACATAATTTATTTGTTAAATCCATATTTTTCTTTAAAGTTTCTCCATCACCAACAAAAGTTAATTTAAATTCTTCTTTTATTTTGCTAACACTTTTAATTAGTATTTCTTGATTCTTAACATCTACAAACCTTCCAACGTGCAATATATTGTTAGGTTTTCTATTTATTATATCATCTCCGTTAAATTTAGATGTATCAATTCCATTTTCTATACATATTATATTACTAGTATTAAAGTATTCTTTACTCCTCATTTCTATTGTTTTTGAAATGGCTATTGCCTTCAGATTAAATTTATTAAACAATACAGAGTTAATATGTTTTTTTATCCCTGGAGAATCAAATTCTGGCATACTATGTATTGTATAAAATCTACTATTAACTCTATTTAAAATAATTCCTAACATAACTATATGACTTATAGATGTATGTATATGTATCACATCAGTTTTTATTTTTCTTAATATCTTTATAATCTTAAATGATGTTTTAAAAAACTCTTTACCGACTTTGTTGCAAAAAAATATATTTTTTACATATTTTTTCATATTAAAGTACAATTCATTTTCTATTTTTTCCCCTAATACAATTAAATATATATCATATACATTTTTATCTAATCTTTCTAATATATCTTCTAGTAATTTTTCAGCTCCACCTATTTTCATTTCAGAAATAACGTAAGTTAATTTTATTTTTTTATTCATTTTATACTCTCTTTTCCATAATTAAACTTATAAGCTAATGACAATATAAACATAAATAATAGCATTACATTGTTCATTTCTAAAAAATTATCAAAAAAGCTTAAAATAGCTAATGATACTATAAATATTATTGAACAATAACTTTCTTTGTAATTTATTTTGTACACCATATTTTTATATAAAAATCTTATATTAAATAATATAAATAAACTAAATAACAATAGTCCCAAATACCCAATCTCACCTTTTATAGTAACAATACTATTTTGAGGGTATGATAAAACTCCACTAAAATTCGATATATTTTCAAAAAAACTTTTAGTAAATGAACTAGCAATATATCTATATTCCTCATTAGTTTTAGGCTTTAAAAATTTTGCTATCATCAATTTGTCATCTGGTTTATACATTGTATCATATGCCAATAAATTTGCAGTTTTAGATCCATATCTTCCTACACCAACACCTATTAAATTATTAACTCCATTTATATTATTAAAGGTATATTTATAAGCTCTGAATTTTAAATTCATATTATCATTAGTTATATAATAATTAAGATTATTTTCATCAACTACATTTTTTAATAAACTAGTTGTTAAAGGTAAAGATACTATAATAAGTGATAATACGAATAAAGTAATTGATATTTTCAGCAATGTCTTTTTTTCAAAATTCACAAATACATTAATAGTAATAATTATAAATATAAAAATTAATGATATTAACTTTGCTCCTGATAAATATATAATAAATCCATAAACAATTAAATTATATACTTTTTTATTAAATGATATAGTACTGTCTTTATAAATTAATATTAAATAAATTAATAGAATTATAGAAATTGTATTAGCATTATCACAAGTTCCTGTAATACAGTCTGGATAAAAAGTTCCGTTTTTCAACAAAAAAATGCATTGAGCAACAACTGGTATTATCTGTAGCTTACATAAATAATAAAATTCCTTTAAATTATCTTCTTTATCACTTTTAAAAACAAAATACATATAATATAAAGAAAAAATCATAAAACCATATATTATTAATGGTATGAAAGAAAAATCATTTACTAAACTAATAGAATATGATATAAGTGACAAACTAATAAATGTTATATAAAATTTAAAATTAATATCTTTCTTTATTACTAATTTTGATAACATAGATTTTAATAAAACATAAATTATAACTCCATGTGTTATTAAGTAACTTGGAGCAAATATGGATAATACTAACATTGTATTTAAGCTTTTGTATTTATTTTCAATTAATATTAATAGCAACATAATTACTGAAGATGTCAACATTGTATTTAAACCAATTAACTTAAAAATTGTAATAAGTACTACATAAACTAAAATTAATTTATTATTCTTTATATTAATCACACCTATCTTTAATAATATTCTCATATTGCTTTTTGTATTCTATATAAAATTTATCTATATTCCATTTCAATTCAAAATCTATTTTACAATTTCGTTTCAAATTTTCCATTTTTCCCTTATTATTTTCTAAAAAATCTAGTTTTGATACAGCATCATCTATATCATAGTTTTCGTATAATACTCCATTAGTATCATTTATTATTTCAGGAATACCTCCAACATTTGATGCTACACAAGGAATACCACAACTAATAGCTTCCAATATAGTTATTGGTATCCCTTCCATATTAGATGGCATTATTAGTAAATCACTGCTAAAAAGATATTCTCCTACATTTTCTTTAAATCCTAGCAGTTTAACATTATCAAGTTTATTTTTTAAAATTTCACATTCCAAATATTCTCTTAATTCACCTTCACCTAGAATTAAAAATTCAATTTTTTTATTTATATATTTAATTTTTTTAATTATTTTAACTAAATTATAAATACCTTTAACTTCTGTCAATCTTCCAATAAAAATAACTAAAAATTTATCTCTATCAAATTCATTAATATGAATATTATTAGATTCATATTTTATACCTTTTATTCCATTATGTATTACATATACATTACTTATTTTATTATATAAATATTCTCTTATTGATTCAGAAACAGCAATAACTTTATTATTTCGTTTAAGCAATTTTATTTCAATTTTATTCATTAAAATATTTTTGATTCCTTTTTTTCTATCAAAATCCGATCTACTATGTACAGTAACAATATTTTTATTCTTCAATCCTATATTAGCTAATTGAAATATAAGGTTAGAGAATATTGAATGTAAATGAACTATGTCAAAATCATTATTTTTCAATATTATTCTTAATAAACAAATATTTTTAAATATTTGTTTACTATCATATAATAACCCTTTAATTACTATATTGTTATTTTCTTTATATTTTAAATTTAAAACTTCAAAAAAGCGAGTATTTTCCAAAGCTACTATAGTTATATTATTTTCATAATTATCACTAAAACTATCAATTAAATTTTCAACAACTTTTTCTGTACCTCCATATTCTCTTCCTAAACTTAAATACAATATATTCATCTTAATCTCCAATTAATATTTTCTAATAATTGATAATATCTTCAAATCATCAACTATATATCTTTTAAACATTCTTTTCGGTTCTTTACATAATCTATAAAACCATTCTAATCCACAATTTTGCATCCATCTTGGTGCTCTATTTATATTCCCTGCTTCAAAATCTATACTAGCTCCTATAGCTAGTGAAATTGGAACATTCAATTCATTCTTATACTTATATAAAAACTTTTCTTGTTTAGGTGCACCAAGCCCAACTGCTAGTATATCTGGTTTTACTTTGTTAATCATTTTTATTATTTCTTTTATCTCATCATCTTTTTTCTCAAAACCATAGCTTGGAGAATATGTTCCTACTATATTAAGACCCTCATATTTTCTTTTTAAATTATCTGCAGCTTTAGCAGCAACTCCTTCAGCAGCCCCTAATAAGAACATACTATATCCCTTATTTGCCGCTCTTTCACAAAATTTTGGAAAAAAATCTGATCCAGATATTTTTTCTTTTATTGGATTACCCTTAATTTTTGATATCCATATTAAAGGCATTCCATCAGTTAAAATTAAATCTGCATTTTTATATACATCTTGAAATTCCTTATCACTTTCTAATTTAACTATATGGTCAACATTAGGAGTAACAACATAGCTTGGTTTCTTATTTAAAATTAATTCTTCAGCCCTATTTATTGCTTCATCCATAGTTAAATTATCGACTTCTGTATTAAGAAAATTCATTCTACTCATATTATCAACACTTTCATCATTAATTTTTATAACACTTCCCTATAGTCTCTAAGATTATCCATATAATCCTTCTTAACTATAAAAATAGTATCTTCTGTTTCAACAGTCATAATATCTTCTATTCCAATCATAACTACTCTTTTTTCCTTATTAATAGCCATATTAGATTTTGATTCTATAACTCTAACATTTTCATCTATAATATTATTATTAATATCTTTTTCTCTATATCTTTCTACAGATCTCCAAGTTCCAATGTCATCCCATCCAATATCACTTGGAATAACTCTTATCTCATCTGCATTTTCTAAAACTGCATAATCAACTGAAATAGAGTCTGTCTTTTTATAATTATTATTTATAAGTTCTTGAAGTTTTTCTTCATTCACTTCTTCTATTTCTTTTAAGGCTTCATAAGTATTTGGAATATGTTCTTTTATTCTGTTTATTATGTTATCAACAGTCCACAGGAACATTCCCCCATTCCAAAGGTATGAACCATCCTCTAAATATTCTTCCGCTTTTTCTTTATTAGGTTTCTCAACAAATTTTTCAACCTTAATAACTTCACTATTATTTACTAAACTCTTATTTTCAGTAAACTTAATATATCCATATCCAGTTTCAGCCCTATTAGGAGTCATGCCTAAGGTAAGAATAGCTTCTTTATTTTCTTTTAAATACTCTTCTCCATCTAAAAGTATCTCTCTAAATCGATTTTCATTGTTTATTAAATGATCTGAAGGTAAGACAACCATAGTAGCATCTTCATAATATCTTTTAATAACTAAAGCTGATAAAGCTATACAAGGTGCAGTATTTCTTCCTTCTGGTTCAACAATTATATTTCTAAGTGGTAATTCTGGTAATTGTTCTTTTACTAAATCAACATATTTTTCACCAGTACACACAAATATTCTTTCTATAGGAATAATAGGTTTAACTCTATCTATAGTCATTTGTATCATAGTTTTTTCGCCTATTAATCTTAAGAATTGTTTTGGTTTTTCTTCAGTTGATAAAGGCCAAAATCTTGTTCCTTTTCCCCCTGCCATTATTAATGCACATAACATTTATACTATCTCCCCTTTAGCTTGCACTTTTATCTCCAAAAAGCACAAAAAATGTTTTAATTATTAATTTTATATCAACTAATGTGTTTCTTTCTTCCACGTATTTAAGATCAAGCTTCATCCATTCTTGAAATCCTATATCATTTCTCCCCATAACCTGCCAATAACATGTTAATCCAGGTTTTACTTCAAGTCTTTCCATCATCCATGGTTCAAATTGAGCCACTTCCTTAGGAAGACTTGGTCTAGGTCCAACTAAACTCATTTCCCCTTTTAGAACATTTATAAGTTGAGGAAGCTCATCTATGCTTGTCTTTCTTATAAACCTTCCAATCTTAGTTATCCTTGGATCATGCTTCATTTTAAACATTGGCCCGCTCATTTCATTCTGAGCCATTAATTTTTCTTTTAACTCTTCTGCATTACTAACCATAGATCTAAATTTATACATATAAAATTCCTTGCCATTTTGTCCAACTCTTTTTTGAGAAAAAAAAACTTTTCCCTTTGGATCTTCAACCTTAATTAAAATTGTTATTATTAAAATTAATGGACTTAAAACTATTAATCCAAATATTGATGCAACCAAATCTATAGTTCGTTTACAAATTAAGTAGCTTTTTTTCCCTTCATTCGTTTTTTTTTCTTCTTTTTGAATCTTTTCCAGAGATTCATACATATTAAGCTTACCCCCTAACCAAATTAACTTTTAATTCTACCTAACCACGTTTTATCATAATTGTAATTTTAAATATTTGTTTACATAACTTTATATAAAAACACTATAACCCCACCAATAATAACCTTAATTTATGTTTTTTTCCATAACAAAACCCAACTTACCCACCCATTCATAGGGTGGAAAGCTGTTATTAAAATTTATTAATCTTTTTTATAGTAGTGATAATATCCACTTCTTCTTTGTTCTTCTCCATTAAATACAATTCCAATTATGTTTGCATTAACGGCCTTTAAGTTTTTAGAAGCTTCTATTACTCCCTCTTTTTTTGCATATCCATATTTAACAACTAATATTGTTCCATCTACCTTTGTTGAAAGTATTTTAGGATCTGCCACAGCGTTTACTGGAGGGGCATCTAGTATTATGTAATCATACTTATCTTCTAATTGATTTAAAAGATGTTCCATAGCCTTTGAAGCTACCATTTCTGCTGGATTTGGAGGAATTGTTCCAGAAGGCATAACATGAAGTCCTGATTCATGTTTATAAACTACCTTATTAAATTCAACCTTTCCAATTAAAAATTCTGATAAACCAACTGAATTACTTATTCCAAATTCCTTATGAACAACTGGTTTTCTTAAGTCACAGTCAATTATTATTACTTTTTTTCCATCCTTAGCAAATGATATTGCTAGATTAGCTGCCGTTGTTGATTTACCTTCTCCTGGTTCTGAACTAGTAACAACAATAGATTTTACAGGTTTATCAAAGGATGAATACTGTATATTAGTTCTTAATGTTCTATAACTTTCAGCAGCAACTGACATTGGATTACTTTCTAATATTAACATTTAATTCTTCCTCCTTATTCCGTATAATCGGGTATTGTTCCTATTATAGGTAAATCTAAAGCTTTTTCTAATTCTTCTCTTGATTTAAATGTATTGTCTAAATATTCAAGTAGTAAAACTACTCCAACTCCAACCATTAATCCTAAAATAAAAGCAATAAGTATGTTAAGCTTCTTATTAGGACTTTCAGGGTATTCTGGAAGCTGAGGCGCTTGAATTATTTGAACATTACCATTTGGTATAAGTTTTTTAGATTCAGAAATAAATTCATATGTAATTGCCTTAGTCAAAGTTAAAGCATCCTTAGGACTTCCACACTTATATTTAATATCTAAAATCTGTGTATCAGCACTAGGTGTAACTGTAAGATTTCCTAATATTTTTTTAATTTCTTTATCATTATAATTTAAATTTGCATTTTTAGTTGCCTTAGTTACTAAGTCTGAAGTTTTAAGAATTTCAGAATAAGTTTTCATAAGTTTTTGGTACATCATAACATCATTATTGTCATAATTAGTACTTCCTTGTGTTTCTTGCTTACCAATGAAAAGTTTAGTTGTAGCTTCATACTGTGGCTTTATAACAAAAAAACTTAATATTGCTGATATTAATGTAGCCCCAATTGTTATTAAAGCTATTAACTTCCATCTTTTCTTTAATGCATAAGCAATCTCTTGTAAGCTTATAGTATTTTCTTCCATGAATCCTCCCACTTTATTTCTTGTTTAGTTTTTATCTTATTTTTAAATTTATCTCACTAATCTATAATATACCATTTTTAAATTTTAATAAATAGTATTTCTAATTATTGTAAATTGTTTTATTTTTACTTTTTTTGTTTTTAAAAAAACTTTAAAATATATTTAAATTAATCTTTTTCTTAAAAAAATAATTATTTTTTCCAATAAAAAAATACTAAATTTATAATTCTAAAAAAATAACCTTTTTTATAAAAATAAATCCTAATATATCAAAAATTTAATATATTATTTCTTAATTATTCATTTTTTATTTTTAAAAAACTTTTATCATATGACTTTTTTCAACATATATTTTAATCAATATAATTATTAACTTTCTGTTAACTTTTTTTTATTTTTCAAATAATATTCTAAAACTAAATTTATCTTACATTTATCATAACCTCTGATAATACCTCTCCAAAAATATACAATTTTTCTTTATCAATTCCTGAAATAGCTAATTCTACAATTTCTCTATTTATTTTTTCAAAAGATTCCATTTGTATTTTAGCTTTCTCTGTTAATGTTACTAAGTATGATCTTCTATCATTCTCATTAGGAAGCTTATCTAAGTATCCTTTGTATATAAGTCTATTTATTATTCCAGATATGGTTGGCTTGTCCATATCAAGTCTGGAAGCAATTAATACTGGTGTAAGTTCATCATTTTTTTCTAAATTCAAATGAAGTTCAACATCTTTTAAAAGAATAAATTGAGCTACTGTTATTCCCTCTTTCTCTAGTTCTTTATTCATTCTATTTTTAATCAATTTTGAGCACAAATTAATAGCATAAGTCAAATCATCCTTATTATAGTCATCTTTAGCCACTCTTTTCATAATATCTAATATTTTTTCTGCCCTCTGCTCTTTGTTTTTCATAATTTCCTCCAAAAAACTGAATATATAACTCTTAACACTACTAAAATTCTCATATTTTAGCATTAAAATCAATGTATATAAAGTTAACATTTTATTATTTAACTTTGAATCTCTTAATAGTTTTTTTTATTAGGCTCTCTTTTAAACTATTATATAAGTTAAATAAATCCTTTAAGAAAGCCACTAAAACTACTTTTACCTCTCTCTTTTAAACTAGTGTATATATTAAGTAGTTCTTATTGATATCAAAGTTTATCTTAATAAATCTTTATATATTTATATCTAGTGTATCTAAATAGGTCTTATGTGATAACTAAAATCAAGACTTTCTAAAAACAGAGTTATTAATTAAAAATACTTTCAAAAGAAAAAAGGCCTATATCAAAATAACTTTTTATAAAACTTACAAATAATATGAAGAGAATATCTAGATGAGCTTTAGAATTTAAATTATTACGTAGAAAATATCACGTTAAAAAGCTTAGATTGTTCGAAGCGTAGCAAGTTTCTAAGCTTTAGTGATATTTTCGTAGTAATGATTATAAATTCTTAGCGAAATCTAGTAATTCTAGGAATATATTTGTAAGTTTTATTATTATATTCTGATGCAGCCCTCTTTAATATATCTAAATTTAATTTTATAAATTTAGTCTAAAATTCATTTGTAACCTTATCTATTTCTCTATTTTTCTCTTTTTTAATTTCTTCTAACATCTCATTTTCTTTCTCTAATTTATACCAACCATATATAACTTTATTTACTATTAAGGCTATTACTATTCCTAAAGATATAAAAATTATTCTCATAGGCACTGAAACTCCTGGTTGGAATAAAATCATTGCAGCTCCTAAAGAACTCATAGTTGTAAATATCATTTTTATTTTATATTCATTAATAAAAGTGTATATATAACTTAAAATAAGTAAAACTATATTACTAAAATGTTTTGGAATAATATATCCAAACAACACTAAAAATATCCCTGCTCCTATTAAAGTTCCAAAAAATCTTTCTTTACTTTTTGTTTTAGAATCCTCAAAATGTGGCTGAGTTATTGACATAGCTGAAATACTTATCCACATTGATTTTTGAGCACCAATTAAACTTCCAAGTAGCATAGCAAGTGAAACTGATATTGCCATTCTTAAAGAAAAGTTAAATTGAAGAGAGTTCTTGTCCATAGTTTTTATCATTTCACTTATATTAATATGTTCTGAATCATCTTTTTTTCTATGACTGAAATAATAAACTGCAGATATTAATATTCCTCCAACAAGCAATGCCATAAGTCTTTTTGGAAATTCACTCCAAGAAACAGGATTTCCTTCTATAAATACATAACAAAGCATAAAAGGTAAATATGCCTTTGTTTCCATAGTGTTAGTAACTAAATATGAAACTATGAAAATACCTATAAAATTTATCACTAATACTAGAAATATGTTCATTGAAGATATTTGAGTTAAAAATCCCATGAAAACGAAAGATAATATTGTAGTTATAATGGCTTCATTTAATTTTAAACTTAAATGAACATTTGCAAACATTAGCATTGCAGTTATAACACAAACCCCTATAAGAGTGTTAGAACTTCCAAATACTTTTCCATATAAAGAGACAAATAAAATTATTCCAACTATCAATATTAAGTTATTTACAAGAATTTTAGGTTTTAAATTCTTTTTTATACTTTCTATCATCCCATATTTCCCCTTTAGTTATTTATTCTGTTGAGCATTATACCATATTTATTAAAGTTAGTGAATTAAAGTTAAAACAAAAATTAGAGTTTAAAGATTTTTTACAATCTTTAAACTCTAATCAATTAACTCTTAATAAAAATCTTAAATTTAAATTAGATTTTCTTTATAATCCACTTTAAAGTTTATTATGGCTTTGAATAAATCTCCATCCACTTCTACTTTAAACATTCCTCCTTGAATTTCAACAAAACTCTTAACTATGGCAAGACCTAATCCTGATCCTTCTGTGTTACGTGATTTATCTCCTCTTACAAATCTATCTGAAATCTCCTCTGAGTTAAAGGTAATCTCATTTTCTGATATGTTCTTTATTATAATTTCAACATCACTTTCACTTTCATTAATATCCACATATACTCTTGAATTTTTCATGGCATATTTAACTACGTTTATAATTAGATTTTCAAATATTCTATAAGTTCTTTGATTATCTAGCTTTAGCACCACCTTTTTATCTGGTAGGTTTAGTCTAAAATCTAATCCTGCCTCACTTATCTTGTCATCTAATTCTACTATAACCTGTCTCAAAAGATATGAAATATCAATATCCATTAAGTTTAAACTTATATTTCCACTTGTAGCCTTACTCACTTCAAATAAATCTTCTATTAAGAATTTTAATCTTTGAGATTTTTTATCTAAAGTTTCTAAATAAGCTTTTCTTTTTTCTTCATCTTTTTCATTTTTTAATAAATCAACATAAGCTATTATGGAAGTTAGTGGAGTTTTTAAATCATGAGAAACATTTGATATAAGCTCTGTCTTCATTTTTTGGCTTTTAACCTCTTCATCAACAGCCTTTTTAAATCCATTTTTAATATGATTTAGTTCTTCATTTAAAGGATTAAAAAGTCCCATATCTTCTTTCTCTTCATTTTTAGTTAATTCTAGTTTTCCATGAGCTATTTCTCTAGTTTTATCTAAAATTTTGTTATAATCACTTTTTAACTTATTAAAATACTTTCTTCCAAAATGAAATAATATTATTGAATAAACAACTGCTCCTATTATTCCAACAAACCACATTGAGCAAAGTATTGAAACAATTATGAAATTAATTCCTACTAATATTAAAAGAAGTTTATCACTCTTTTTATTTAAATCTATTTTCTTAATGTATTTAATACACTTTTTAATTCCATCTAATATAAAATTCTTTAATTTATAAATAATACAATGATTTTTCAAAAAGTTTTTAAATCCAGAATTAAATATATATTTAACATAAACAACCTCATATAATAAATCACCTAAAACAAAAATCCAGTAAGCAAAATTTAATAAATAGGTAGCTTGATCTAAAAATGGCATGCTAGTTGTTTTAAATATTTCTCTTAATCTCCCTTCAAGAGTTGAAACTATTAAAAAGTTCCCACATTCAGCAATTATGGCTATTAAAATGCTTAATAAAACAAAATTAATTTCTAATGGTATTTTTTTAAATGTTTTAAATCCCAATATATTTTTTGAATATCTAAATGGAATTATAACTGCAAGTATTAAGGCTAAACAAACTGCTATCATAATAAATATTAAACTAGCATCATTAACCTCATAATACCATTGGTTAATTTCACTTGCATAAAGGGAATCTTTATATTTTAATTCCTTTGGAACTGCATAAACATAGGTCATATTTTTTATTGGTTTAAGCTCATAATCATTAAACACCCTTCCATCATAGGAATATCTATATGAATAATTACTTAAATTCTTTCTAACATTAAAACCATTTTCTCCATAAGCATCCTCTATAGTAATTTTTCCTCTATCATCAAACTTTATAACAACACAAAATCTAAAATAATCATTTAAATCTTTTTTCTCTATTTTTTCTCCTTTAGCCAAGGCTTCAAGCATCCACTCCTGCTCTTTATTGCTATTAAATACTGTTTTTCCAGATGAATTTATGGCATATACCTCTAAGTTTTCTAAATAATTTAAGCTTTCAATTCTTTCTTTAATATAATTATTTAAATTACTTTCATCCTCTTTAACCCGTTCTTCATAATCTTTAGCTTCTTTATGGTTCTTATTATCCTCTAATGAAAAAAATTCATTTACTAAATTTATGCTCTTTCCTTCACTATTAGCTTCTTTTTCAATGGTATCAAAGTATATTCCATAGTTAGTTGAATATATCCTCTCCTTTAAATTATTGTTATTAAAAACACTATAATTTTTTTTCATATTTTCTTTAGCAATATTCTCTATTAAGCCATAATTATATATCAATCCTATTGAGTATATAATTAATAATATTAATACTATAAAAGTAACACCCCAATTAACCTTATAAGTTTCATCTTCTTTTTTATTTTTATTGACTTTCCATTTTATAGCCAACACCCCACACCACCTTTAAATATTTTGGATTCTTTGGATTTATCTCTATTTTTTCTCTTATATTTCTAACATGGACCATGACAGTATCTGTGTTTACTGCATTTTCATTCCACACTCTTTCATAAATTTCTTCAGCTGAAAAAACTCTTCCAGGACTTTTCATTAATAATTGAAGTATCTTAAATTCTATAGGGGTTGTTTTTATTATTTCCCCATCTAAGGTTACTTCTTTTCTATCTAAATTTAATTCTAATCCACCTATTGTATATGAATTAGTTTCAATTAAATCTTTTTTAACTACATTTAAGTATTTTGAATATCTTCTAATTTGAGAGTTTACTCTTGCTAAAAGTTCTAAAGCATTAAAAGGTTTTGTTACATAATCATCAGCACCTATGTTTAATCCTAAAATTTTATCCATATCCTCTGATTTTGCAGAAAGCATTATTATAGGGAATTCATGATTTTCTCTTGCTTTCATAACCATTGTAACTCCATCCATCTTAGGCATCATTATATCTACAATAGCTAAGTGAATTTCCTCTCTATAAATAATATCTAACCCCTCTAATCCATTACTTCCTTTAAAAACATTGTATCCTTGGTTTTTTAAATATATAGCTATAGCATCTGCTATTTCCTTTTCATCCTCAACAACTAAAATATTAAACTTATTCATTTTTATTACTCCCTTTCTTTTCTACAATCATAATTAAACTTAATATTTTAAACTCATATTAAAATTCAATTCTCTTTTAAATATCCACACTAATTTTTACCATTAAATTCAATTACAATCATATCATAGAAAGCTTTTCTATTGTCAAAAACAAGCTCTATCTTTAACTCTTTCCTTATACTCTTTAAACTTTGTTAATAATTCTTTATCCCCCTTTCCAAAATTTCATTTTAAAAATTGCTCTGTTTTAAGAGAGTGTTGATTTTAGCTATCCCTTCAGACCTACTTAATTTCGCGGAGATTTAAAAATAAATTATATGTTAAAACTTCTTTTATTTTACGTCATAAATCCATTGCTCTATTTTCTAAAACTTAAACTACTTCACTACCTCCTATATTCTCTCTTTAAAACTTTCTTTATAATTCCTTTCCTTTATTTGCTATATATTAATAATAAAGATAAAAAATAAAGAAACCCCTTAGATAAATCTAAAGATTTTCTAAAGAGTTTCTAAAATAATTTTTAGTTTTCATAACTTTTTATATTTGTATTTTTTAAATCTATACTGTTACTTAAAAACTATTCCTTATTGATTTCAAAATAATATTACATATTTATAATAGTTTTTGTTAACTTTTCAAGAGATTTTTTTGCCTTATTTATTTCAAAACTAAAGTCTACCCCATCATTAGGTGAATATCCTCTTTTTAATTCCTCTAATATTTCATCAACTTTATTTTCATATTCCTTATGATTTTTTCTTATATATCTTATTTTTTCATTATCCTGAATTCCTTCAAAAAGTCTTTCAAATCTTAAAGAACTTCTTTCTGGATAAACTAAGAAACAATCACCAGATTCCCAAGTTACATGGTCTGTTGTTTCTAAAGGATTCTCCACCCAAGAATCATACGCCCATCTTAAAAATCCATCAACTTTGCATTTTTCTGCATACCATGCAAGCCATACCCCTTCAGCAGGTTTAGATTTTGTAAATACATTTGGATATAAACCAGTACACACATAGTAAGTACTTACCTTACCCTTTTCTTTCCTCTCTTTAAATATCTTTTTGAAGTTTTCATTAACCTCATTAATAGACATAGATATTTCATCAATTTTATCTACTATTTCTCCTACATTCCCATAATTCATAGCACCTGAAATCTTAAATCCTGTTCCATCTAACAATTCAAAAACAGCCTTCATTGTTTCAACTGGTCTTTCATCCATGGCAATATAAGTTTTTTCTTTCCAGCCCTTTTCTTCTAGGTGAGATTTAAATGAAACTATAAACTGTCTAAAGTTTTCCTTCCACTCTTCTCCCCCTATTTTTACATCCTTAATTATATATTCTCCTTGAATCTCATCAAAATACTTAAACTTTTCATTCCAAGAAACCATTGTATAAGCATTTATTTGCTTGTCAATTCCAATATCCATACAAAATTCAACCCATTTATCAAAAATAGAATAATCAAATTCAAAGCTTCCATCTTCTTTTTTTATCCACTTAACCATGGATTCATAGGGATCATAAGTCTGACTTTTCCATGGATCATGTACTATGGTTGTTGTTATTACCTTTTGACCTGCATTTTTAAGTCTTTCCATATGAGGCTTTAGATAATTAAAATGTTCCTCACTCCATAACTCCACATTAAAATATCTAGCAACTGAATATGGATTCTGCCACAAATCTAAGTGGAATGTCCACTCTTCAACAGAAGGCAAAGTTATATCTAAAACCTCTAAATTTATACTCAAACTTTCCTTTACTTCTTCCCCTTGTATAATTTTTATTTTCCCTTTATAAATTCCCTTTTCACAATTTTCAGGAACTTTTATTGAAAACCAAAAACTCTTAAACTTTTCATCTTTAAAAGAAAAACTCTCTGCTTTTTCTAAGATGTCTGGAATCATTTCACCTTCTGCTCTTACAGGCTTAATCAGGCTAAACTCTATATTTTCTGCCTTTATTTTTTCTCCACTTTCATTACTTAAGTCAGTAATTTTTAAAGTGAATTCATCATTTTCCTCTAAAATACCCTCTTCCCTTAAAACTATGAATTCACCTGTTATCTTCTCATTTTTCCAAGCAGTTTCTTTAAATACCCTCTCTTTAACTTTCCCCTTAAAATTTTCATAATCACTACTTAAATAATGATTATCCTTACTCATAAACCCTAAAATCATACCCATAAATTCTCCCCTATCTAAATTTAAAATATAAACTTTAAAGAATAACCTATCTTATTCATGATTAAACATTTATTTCATAAGAGCCAATAAATTCTTTTTTAAAAACATTTAAGATAATTTTACCAAAAATACATTTTAAAGGAAACAAGCAAAATAATTATAAGTTTAAAAATTTTCTATTCCAAATTATAATTTCACTTATATAAGAAATATATATTAATATTTCATATTATATAAATTTTCAGCTCTTCATATAATACTTACAAAATGAAAAATTATCTAAAGTTTGTTCAAAATTTAAATATTAAATTTCATAAAGCTCTATTGGAAGGTCATCTGGGTCAAAAAAGAAAGTAAATTTACGATTTGTAAACTCATCAATTCTTATAGGCTCAACCTTTATTCCTCTTTTCTTTAACTCATTAACTTCCTTTTCTATGTCTAAAACCTCAAAAGCTAAATGTCTAAGTCCACAAGCCTCTGGATAACTTGGTCTTTTAGGAGAATTTTTAAAAGAAAATAATTCTACTTGTGAATCTCCAATCTTTAAATCAAGTTTGTAAGAATCTCTTTCCTCCCTATAAACCTCTCTTATAACTTCAAGTCCAAGTATATCAACATAAAATTCCTTTGATTTTTCATAATTTGAAGCAATTATTGCTACATGATGTATTTTTTTCAAATTCATATCTTTTCTCCTTATACTATAAAAAATATAAAAATTACATAACAAAATAATATCGGATTTTAAGTTATATCAATACATATCAATGCTACTCTTAACTTATTTAAAAAAACCTAATCTAGCCCATAGCTAAATCAAAATTAAAAAAGGAGATGCACTAAAAAATTGCATCTCCCTCATATATTATTGTGAATTTATGAAAAATTCAAGTGGTGACTTAAATTACATAGCTGCTTTAAATATAGCTATTATTTCTTCTAAATTAGCTTGTTTAGGATTTGTTAATCCACAAGCATCTTTTAAGGCATTATTTGATAAAGTTTCAAAATCACTTTCTTTTACTCCTAAAATATTAAGCCCTTCTGGAATTCCAACAGTTTGTGATAATGATTTAATCATATCTATACAAAGGTCAGCCCCTTGTTCATCTGTTAATCCTTCTATATTTCCACCCATTATTTTAGCTATTTTAGCTAATCTCTTTGAACTTACAGCCTTGTTATATTCTTGAACATGAGGTAATAATATTGCATTACATACTCCATGAGGTAAGTTGTAGAATCCACCTAATTGGTGAGCCATAGCATGTACATATCCTAAGCTAGCGTTATTAAAGGCCATTCCTGCTAAATATTCAGCATAAGCCATCATATCTCTTGCTTCTACATCTTCTCCATTTTCAACAGCTTTTACTAAATAATGGCTTATAAGCTCTATAGCCTTCTCTGCACAAGCATCAGTTATTGGTGTAGCTATTGTTGAAACATAAGCTTCCACAGCATGTGTTAAAGCATCCATTCCTGTGGCTGCTGTTAATGATCTTGGCATTGCAAGCATTAACATTGGATCATTTACGGCAATAATTGGTGTTAAATGTTTGTCAACTAAAGCCATTTTTATATGTCTTTCTTCATCAGTGATGATTGCAAATAAAGTCATTTCACTACCAGTACCTGCAGTTGTATTAATGCCTACCATTGGTAATTGAGGTTTCTCAGATTTATCTACTCCCTCATAATCCTTTATTTCTCCACCATTAGTTGCAAGTAAAGCTATTCCCTTAGCACAGTCATGAGCTGATCCTCCACCTAATGATATTACAAAATCACATTTATTTTCTTTTAAAACCTTTAATCCATCATTAACATTTTTAACTGTTGGATTTGGTTTTGTTTCATCATATATTGCAAAATCAATATTTTTGCTTTCTAAAACATCAGTTACCTTTTTAACTATTCCTATTTGACCTAAAACCTTATCTGTTACTATCAAAGCTTTTTTAAATCCTAACTCTGCTACTTGATTTCCAGCATCCTCTAAACAGTTTGCTCCCATTAAACTTATAGCTGGCATAAAAAATTTGTAACTCATATTTATTCCTCCTAAGTATATACCCATACATTAAATTTTTAATATTCAATTTCCATTTGTTACACTTTTATTTTATGACTATGTTAAAAATTTAACTAATTCATTTTTTTTAAAAATAGCCAATTTTTAATTTTCAAAAATTGACAACATTATAATAGCTTATATATTATTGATTATGAGGTGAAAAACATGGACAAATTTCATAGACAACTTGAGTTATCAAATGGTATAGAAACAGAGTATTTAAGAGTTCTATACTACACCTTTGATAAAAATTATAAGGATACATATAAATCCTATGAATATAAAAGATTATGCACAATAATTGATGGCGAAAAAAATGTGAAAATAAATAATGGAGAAAGTTTTACTTATGATTCTTCTAAGTATATGCTACTTCCTCCAAATTCAAGTATTGAAATGAAAATAGAAAAGCCAACCAAAGCTCTTGTTTTAGAATTAAATGATGAGTTAATAAATAATGTTTCTGAAAAACTAAGTTATGATTTAGATATAGATTTAACAAATACTAATTTAGATATGCCTTTTTTTAGTAATAGTAATGAACTTATGGATTCAACACTAAAAAAAATTGTTGAAACCTCAACAAATTCTACTAATCATAAGGAATTTCTTCTTGATTTATATGCTCAAGAGATAACCTATAGTCTTCTTAATACTAAGGGTGCTCAAGATATATTAGCTAGTGAATTTAATAACCCAATAAAGCGTTCAATTCAATTAATGAAATCAAACCTAAAAAATAATATAACAGTTTCAGAAATTGCTTTTGATTTAAATATGTCTCTTCCTAACTTCTCATCAAAATTTAAGAAGGTTATTGGAATAACACCTAATGATTATCTTAAAAACTTAAAATTAGATGAGGCTAAAAAACTTCTTAAAACAGAATCAGTTACTGAAGTGGCTTATGAATTAGGATATGAAAATATATCACACTTCATAAACTTATTTAAAAAGAAGTTTGGACTAACCCCTAAACAATATTCACTAAATTATTCTAACTGTGAGTAATAGGACTTTAAATAAAATCTAAAATAAACACTTACTTAAGCAATATTCAATAAAAAGTTGTATAATGAGCAAAACTCGTCATACAACTTTTAAATATATTATAAAGTTTTATCATATATTAATCTAAAGCTTTATTATTTCTATATAATCAAAAAATATATACAAGAACAAAAATTAAAATAATAGGCTTATAGCCTCGGGCATAAAGCCACGAGGTTTTACGCCCTCATTCTATAAATATAAACTAAAACTCTTTAACTAAAAATTTTCTTAATGATAACTTATACATTACGAATGTAATTACTAAGGTTGCTATTAATAATAATCCTGTAAACCATATTACTGCCAAATTTATATCCATTTTTATATATGATCCATAGTTTTCAAAAAACTTTCTGCCTAATGAAAATGCTAATATTATTACGAAAAATGGAATAGTTCTTACATAATTAACATAGCTACTTTCTGGATATGCTAAATCAACCCCTAGTGAAATAACTCCATAAATCTGCGCCACTAAAAAACATAAAATCATTATACTTATTGAAATATACAGCTTAGTACCTAATATTATTGAACTTACTCCAATCAACAATAAATTAACTATTAAAAACATACCATAAATAAGTGAAGGTTCTAAAAATCTACTAATAACTATTTGTTTAGGATTAATAGGAAGAGATCTTAACAATTTGTTTGTTCCTGCCCCCTTGTTTGTATTTTTTGCAATAATCCAATTTACACATCCCATAGAAGCTATTAAAAGATAAAATCCTAATATAATATTACCAACTTCTCCTAGTTCTCCAACTTCTCCTGTTTTAAAAGCAATAAAAAATGGACCATATATTAATATCCCCCCTACTGATAAAAATATTAATACAGACTTAATACTTCTAATATCTCTTAAAATTAGGGTCTTCATCCTATCTCTCCTCCTTTTTACCATAGATAATCAATGATATTATGAATGATATGATGAAAATTAGGATTCCAAATATAAAGCCATATAAGCTTGTGTACTTTTGAAATAAAAACCCCAATTTCATATTTTGTATTCCTGTGAAAAATCCTACAATTCCAATCATTGCCATAATGCTAAATATAATATTAACAAATCTAAAATATTTATAATTTATAGCTATATATATTGGCTGAGTTACTGCCATGTATAACAATTGAACAGTTATTGTTGATAATACAATACCAGAAGTTATACTCATATTCTGTCCTGTATTCTTTTCAATTACAAAACTTAATAAAATTAAAGTAATATTTACTATAAATACATAAATTAAATTAGTTATATATTTAGCACCTACATAATCAATTGGTTTTACAGGAAGTGATTTTATTCCTTTTGTGAATCCATTTCTCTTTTCATACTCAATTGGAATTATCATAAGATAAAAAACTACAAATATTCCTGCTGGATATAAAAATTCAACCCCATAAATAGCACCATAAGATATGCCTAGGAAAACAAAAACTAAAATCAAAGTTTTTAAGAATTTCTTTTGTATAAAAAAATCTAATTCTATTAAATTTTTCATACTAATTCACACCTCTCTTTGAATAATAAACAACAATGTCATCTAAAGTAGCCTTTTCAAAAACAACCTTATCTCCACATATATTTCTTATTTTACTGATATCCCTTGTTAAAGCATCAAAATTATATCTACTCTTTCTGACTCCAATTAGCTCATTCTCTAGCTCTTTGCTTAAGTCATCTAAACCACCCTTAACAACCATATATTTTTCTAATAATAAGTCCTTTTCCATAGAGAATTGAACCTTTCCCTTATTTAAAAAAGTTATATAATCTGCTAATTTTTCAAGATCTGTTGTTATATGAGTTGAGTATAAAACTGATACTTCTCCATTTGCTATTATTTCAAATAAAATATCAAGCATTTCACTTCTGAATACTGGGTCTAATCCTGATGTTGGTTCATCTAGTATTAAAAGCTCTGCATTATGAGAAAGTGCTATTGCTAAGGAGAATCTCATTTTTTGTCCCTTAGATAACTCTTTAACCTTCTTCTTTTCACTTAATTCAAATCTCTCTAAATAATATTTAAACTTTTCCTCATCCCACTTTGAATAAAATGAAGAAACTACTTTTTTATTTTCTTTTATTGTGAAATCTTCAAAAGCACAACAGTCATCATAAACAAATCCAATTCTATCTTTTATCTCAATTTCATTTTCTTTTAAACTTTCTCCAAATACCTTTATTTCTCCACTATCTAAATGTACTAAACTCATTATGGCTTTTATTGTAGTTGTCTTACCTGCACCATTTGGCCCAATAAGTCCCATTACAAATCCTTTTGGTATGTTAAAACTAACATTCTTTAAAGAAAACTCTTTATACTCTTTATTTATATTTTTTACTTCCAATGTATTTTCATAGTTTTTCATGTAAATAGCGCTCCTTCTTATAACCATAAAATATTATTATCATAAGTTATTGAAAATCCTATCTTAGTAAATATTCTTTTTTAATTAATACCTCTTAATTTTAATTGTCTAATAAATAATTTTTTCTTTATAGCTCTGTTTTAAACTAGTGTTGATTTTAAATAAAGTTATAAATACAATCTTAATAAGCTGTATAAACCTCCATTAAATAAAACTTAAAATTTCTAGTTAAGCTTAATATTCACCTAAAACATAAGCTTAGTTTTAAATAAAACCAACACATATTTTCAAAACAAAGTCATAAAACTAAATATCTTTCAATGTTTCTAGAATCTTAACTAATTCTTCAAAGTCAAGTCCAATACTATTAGCAATATCTAATGCATCACTAAGCTTCTCCTCAATTTCTCTTAACTTTTCTTCAATTAAAAGTTCTTTGTTTTGTTCTGCTACATATGATCCTTTACCAGGTAATGTGTATATAAATCCATCCCTCTCAAGTTCTTCATAAGCTCTCTTAGTTGTAATTACACTTACTCTAAGTTCTGATGCTAAACTTCTTATAGATGGTAAGGAGGCATTTTCTTTTAACTCTCCTGATAAAATATCATTTTTTATAGCCTTAGCTATCTGTTCATATATGGGTAACCCTGAAGTGTTTGAAACTACTATATTCAAAAATTCACCCCTTCTCTCTGTATATACTGTATATATTTTATATATACAGTATATACACACTTACCATATAGCGTCAATATATTTTCTAAATATTTTTTATAATTCTATTTTCTTCTAATTTAGATCATTAAAAATTTGCATAAAAAAAAGAGATACATACTTTGTATCTCTTTGCTATAGACTATGTAATTAATTATAAATTATTTATTTTCTTCTATTAACTCTTCAATTTTGCACTTACATCTAGCTCCGCAGCAAGCACCTTTTCCTGCTCCAGTTTTTTCTCCAACAGCCTCAAATGAAAGAGCTCCTTCTTTGATAGCCTCTACTATTTTCTCTTCTGAAACACCTTTACATAAACAAACATTTGACATAATTAAACTCTCCTCTCACTAACTATATGTTTAAAGCAATTTTTATTTTTAATTAATAATAATTATTCTTTATTGTGAGATAATAATATCAAAATTTTATATTTATTGCACATTTTATTCTTCTTCATTTCCGACTATTTTAGTCGAATATAAATATATTTTCTCTTTTATTCTATTGTTTTCGCTTTAAAGCTATCAATTCCAATTCTATCTATAAAATCACCAAGTTTTTCTCCAGCTTCAGCCTCTTTTTTATAAACTTCTACTACTTTATCAACTATTCTTAAAGCTTCTTTTTCATCAACATCCTTAATAAGAATATCAGCCATTCTAGGATTATAACCTGCAGATCCTCCTACAGAAATTAAAAATCCTGTTTTATCTGCAATAACTCCAATATCTTTAGCATAAACACTTCCGCATGCATTTCTACAGCCAGCAACCCCAATTTTAGTTCTACATGGCATATCCATATGTTTATACTTCTTTAATATTTTCATTCCAGTTCCTATAGTATTAAATTTAGATCTCTTACAAAAACCAGCTGGACAAATCTCCACATTCTTAATTGAATTTTGCTTCATAACAGCAGGTTCCATCCCAAGTTCTTCCCAAATCTTTGGCAAATCTTCTCCCTGTAAATTTGTAATCAAAATTCTTTGTCCTGAAGTTATCTTAATTACTCCACCATATTTCTTAGCAACTTTAGATATCTTCTCTAAATTCTCAGGACTAATAAATCCACCTGGAATATGTGGTGTAATTCCAAATGTTCTTTTGCCATTTCTTATCTTTTGTAAATTTCCATGATGAGTTCCACTAACCATCTTTGGAATCTCAATTCCTATCTTATCCATATCAACACTATAGCAAGCTAAATTTATAATAAAATTACTAATATTAAATCCCAATATATTTATAAAAAAAGCTTAACTACTAGACACCTCACTTTCTAATCAATAATTTTTTTATATATCCTATAACATTATTATATCTTATATAAAAAATTTTAACGTAACCTTAGTTACAAATTTAATTATTATAGGTGTCTATAGTATTTTAATACTTAATACAGTCATTATTTAAATGCCATTTTTCTTTACATATATCTTCCTTTTCCTCAAAACATATTGTTGGCTCTTCGCACTTTTTAATTCCTTCAATGCATATTGTAATTATTGTATTAATAAATATATGTTCTAAACCACAATTATCAAAATCACAATAAGAAACATGTCCCTCTACATTTTCTATCTTACTTCCACATTTTATTTTAATTTTTTCAAAGAAAGGAACCACAAACTTTTTACTTAAAACTTTTCCACAAGTACATAAATTTGAAGCTTCATAAAAAACTTTCAATATTTTAATACCCTTAACTATAAGATAGTATTCAGAGCATATTTCTATAACTTTAGTCTCAATGATTTCAACACAACAACTTACTTCTAATATATAATCTACTTTAAAACAATTATTTGCTAAACAAACCTCATCAATATATTTAAAGTCCTTTACCTTATTAAAATTAAAACATTTATAAGATTTATTACACTTGTTCTTCATATAAAATTACTTTACCAAAGGTAAATTCTCCTTTCACACTCAATCTATAAAATAATATTTTATATTCACTATATTTTATTCAAAAGCAATATGTGTTGTTACTTTAAATATAAATGTTGTTTTTTATAATTTCATGGAACAACTTGTCTTTTATTGCATATTTATAGAATGAGAGGTGATAAAAATGAGTATGTATCCAATTTACTATAATCCAGAATCAAATAGTAAAAATTTATCAGATGATTATTTACAACACTCATCTCATATTAATTATGTAATTCCTCAATCACCAAACGATATTTCCTATAATGGAATAAATGGTCAAAATGGAGTAAATGGCCCTGCTGGTGCTCCAGGTCAAAACGGCCAAAATGGAATGAATGGTCCTGCTGGTGCTCCAGGTCAGAACGGTCAAAATGGAATAAACGGTCCTGCTGGTGCTCCAGGTCAGAACGGTCAAAATGGTTGCCAAGGCCCTCAGGGTCCTCAAGGTTGTCCTGGCCCTCAAGGTCCTCAGGGTTGCCAAGGTCCTCCTGGTCAAAATGGATTTCCTGGATGTCCCGGTCCTCAAGGTCCTCAAGGCCCTCCAGGTCCTCAAGGTTGCCAAGGTCCTCCTGGTCCTAAAGGTGATAACGGACAAATTTTACCTATATACTATCCTATAATGAATTATGGAATGAATAATTGTTGCTGTAATTCTTGTTGTTGTGGATGCAAAGGCATACCAGGTCCTCCTGGTAAAGACGGTAAAGATGGTATAAATGGTTCTGATGGTAAAGACGGTAAAGATGGTACTGATGGCAAAGATGGCAAAGATGGTAAAGATGGTAAGGATGGATGTTGTTGCTTAAAATGTAACCATATTTGTAACAGTAGTTTTGAATTCCCACTAAATAGCAACTGTATTTGGAATATTGAAGGTGTTAAAAGAACTGATGAAAAAACTATTAATTCCTTAGCATCGTCAATAACCTTAGAAGGTTTAGGAACTCAAGTCAATGTAGATACAGGGAATTTTTGGAACGTTTCTCATAGCGGAGAATTTTCTGCTTATCTACAGCCCCAACCTAATGTAGATAGAAGTGAATTTTCTCCTAGCTATCTAATACAAGTTGTTGATATAGATCCTGAATGTTCCTATTCACTAAATTTCTGGGGAGCAAAATTTGATTATAATCATTATATAACTGGTGATGATATAAACACTAGAGATAGAGCAGCATATAATTTAATTACTGGTGCATATATTTTTTGGGGTGACTTTGTAAATATCTCAAATCCTATAACCCAATTCATAGAAAATCCAGCAAATTGGCCAATAACCGAAAAAATTTGTAACTATTCAGAAGCAGATCCTGTTGCTTCTATATATATTCCTATAGGAGGAGCAGAACAAGTAGAAATATCTGGCGAAAGCCCTACACTTAAGTTACAAAATTATGATTTTGAATCATATACTCTAATTCCTAATTGTGATGGAAGTTCTATTTGTAATACTACTAGCAATATTCCTTCTGGAACAAATAAAGCTACAATCGTATTTGTAGCAGAATCTTATAATACAAGTAGACCTGGTGGTATATGGCTAATAGATGATGTTATATTATCTTAATGAATTCAAATTTTAAAATATATATATATTTATTTTATTGCAAATGATACCTTAAACTAAATCTTAGGAGGATTATAAGAATGGATAAACTAAACTGCTTATGTGGTTATGATAAAAATAAAAATCTTGATTGTAAATTAAAACCTTGTTCATGTGATAAAATATGTAAAAAAGATTGTTCTAAAGATAAATGTAAAGGCTGTAAATGCAATGGTGATTGTATAAAATATGAAGATGATTGTAATATTTGTGTTGATGAAGATAGCATATTCTTTTCAACTAATTGCGAACATCCAGATTGCTTTATTTTAGGTGATAATTGGCAAGAAGAAGTATTCGTCGGTACCGTTGTAGTTCCATGTGAAAAACCATCCATAGAACAAATAGATTCAATAAATGCTGATGTTCAAATAATAAGTAAAAAAGTTATACTAACTCCTTTTTTGAAAGATGCTACTGGATTACAAAATACTAATATAGAAGGTAAAATTACTACTGGTAGAAAGCTTATAGTAGAAGGTTTAATCTGCTTAAGTATTTCTTATGTGTCATTAAATATTGACCAAAGTGTTCACAGTTTCCACGGCCAAATACCATTCTCTTCTTTCATAGTTTTACCTGAAAATACAGATTTGGACCAAAACTTCTTAGTTGATTCTTGTATAGAAAAAATTTGTGTCAATAAAGTTTGTGAAAGAAGTATAGATTTAACAGCCGCTATAATGATTAAAGCAACAAAAAGTGTTAATCTTTGTGCTGAATCTTTTTATAAAAATTATGGGGTTGATTGTACTTGTGACACTTCAAATTGTTCAGAACATGGATGTGGTATTGAACCTCTAATAATAAAAGGGGTTGCAACAGAGGATGAATTAACTAAAGTCTTAGTACCTGGAAAAAACCCAAGACTATGGACTGAAATTTCAGTTCCTGAATTATTAACAATTCCTTGCTTTAAACCTGATGTGAAGAAACTTCTAAGTGTAACATCTAGTGCTAAAATAGTATGCCAAAATGTTATAAAAACTCCTATTCCTCCACAGAATAATGAAGGATTTAATTTAACTGGATTAAAACTTTTAGTTCATTTAATATTAAGACAAAGAATAACTTATGTGTCAACTGAAAACTGTAATTCTGTTCATTCTGCCCACTATGATATACCAATCTCAGCTTATATAATTCTCCCAGATAACGACAACTTTGATATAGGTTCTAAATTCAAAATAGATGCTTATATAGAAGATTTATTTGCTTGCGCTATTAATGAAAGACAAGTATTTAAAAATACAACATTATTTATCAAAGCTGAATCTTTGGTATGTGATTAATAAGGAGGATTTGTATTATGTATTGCACATGTAATAAAGGTCATAATTACCAAGTAGTTGGATTATGTGATGTAGCTGATTTAGATGTATCAGGTAAAAAAAATTGGGCTCAAGTAATAATACCTGAAGTATTATATATACCAGATTGTTATCCAGATATTGAAAATATCGAAAAAATTTATATAACTGTTGAAATTACAAAATCAATGGTTATAGAAACTCCTAGTTCAATTAAAGATGCCAATGGAGATTCTTTGATTGATGGTATGAATAATGAAGGCGCTATAGCAACTGGTAGAAAATTAATAGTTAGTGGAAAGTTATGTCAAACAATAGTTTATACAGCTGATGTTTGCGTTCAATCTCTTCATTCAGTAAACTTTGAATATCCATTCTGTGAATATATAGTTTTACCTGAAGATGTTGATTTAGATCAAAATTTCTGTGTTGAAGCTTGTGTTGAAGATGTTTATGCTAAAGTTTTAACTCCAAAAACAATATTTAAAAGTGTAACTTTATTCTTACTTGCAGAAAAGCTAGTTCCATCATGTCTACCTTTAAGTAGTTCAGATAATTAGTACTAGCTATAACTAATTTTTTTAAAATAATAATATATTATAAAAGGCTATATTAAGATTTTTCATAAAACTTATAAATATTAAAAGTATATTTATAAGTTTTACTATTTAAAATCATAATATAGCCTAATTAATTTAAAGCTATAATTTATAATTTTCAACTTAATTCTATTATAATTCCAACTCTACCCATCTTTGCACTCTTTAGTTCTACAATTTCACCTTATAATTTTTTAGTTAATCTCTATCATTTGTTATAAGAATAGATAAAAATATTTTTATCTATTCTTATGTAACTTAGTCACTTAAGTATTTTATAAAATCAAATATACTTAAGTAATAAACTTAGTTATTAATAAGGAGGATTTAAATGGATAAAAAATCAACAAAACTTATTGTTAAAAAAAAAGCCTTTGTAGATATATCTCTTTGTGTAGCATGTGGATCTTGCACTAAAGTCTGCCCAATAAATGCAATTACTATAAATAAAGGGATTCATGCAAATGTTGATTTAAATAAATGTATAGGTTGCTCTAAATGTGCTAAAGAATGTCCTGCTTCTATAATAGAAATAGTAGATCTTATGGGATAGCTAAAATCAATAATAACTTAAAACATAATAAAAACTTTAAATTATGGAGGATTTATATATGAAAAAGAAACTTTTTAGAGAATATCTTTGGATATTTTCTAGTTTATATTTAATACTTGGATTATTTAATATACTTTTTGCTTGGCTTGGACTTATATGTTTTATTGTTCCTCTTCTTATCTCCTTATTAGGAGGAGGTAAAAAATATTGTAATGAGTTTTGTGGTAGAGGACAACTATTAGATTTATTAGGAAAAAAACTTAAACTATCTAGGAAAAAAACTATGCCTAGATTTTTTGTAAGCAAATATTTTAGATATGGATTTTTAACCTTCTTTTTATTTATGTTTTTTAATATGCTTATCTCAACTTACCTTGTTTTTAAAGGTACAAACTCCTTAAAAGAAGTTATTACACTGCTTTGGACATTTAAACTTTCTTGGAAATTAAATGGCTTAACTAATGTATCCCCTTGGATAACTCAGTTTGCCTTTGGTTTCTATAGTTTAATGTTGACTTCAACCCTATTAGGAATAATAACTTCAATTCTATATAAGCCTCGTTCTTGGTGTATTTATTGTCCAATGGGAACAATGACTCAAGGAATATGCAAATTAAAAAACAAATAAAATAAAAAAATTAAAGAGTATGAGTTAGTATTAAAACCTCATACTCTTCTTTATTACTTATTGAATACTATTACTTATTTTTTAATTGTTTAATATAATCTCAGGTTTAAAAGAACTAGTTTGATTTTTTAAACAAATCCTAAGTTTCTCTATTCTCTTCTTATTTGTTTTACAAACTTGAAATGAAAGATCTTGATATTCAATCATTTCATTTTCTTTTTGTGGTATATTACCTATAAGATTAACCACAAAACCACCAATTGTTTCAATGTCTTTACTTTCAAGATTTAAATTTAAACTATCATTTAACTTGTCCAAAGGTAATAAACCATCAACTACATAGGTATTATTATCTATTTTATCTATGAAGCTTTCTGAGTCATCATATTCATCTAATATATCGCCCATAACTTCCTCAATTAAATCTTCTATAGTAGCAATTCCTGAAAAACCACCATACTCATCTATTACAACAGCCATATGTTGTTTACTATCTTGAAGTTCTTTAAATAAATCATCAATAACTTTATTTTCAAGAACAAAATAAGCAGGTCTTATTAATTGATCCAATTTGATATTTTCCACTCCAACCTTAACAACAGCTTCAAAGAAATCTTTTAAATAAAGTACTCCTACTATGTTATCCTTATTATCAGAATAAACAGGAATTCTTGAAAACTGCTCACTTATAAGATTCTTAGCTATAACATCATTTGGAGTTGAAGATTTTATTGCAAAAACTTCCCCTCTAGGTGTCATAACTTCTTTTACTGATTTGTGGTCAAATTCAAATATACCATCTAACATATCTTTTTCTGTCTTATCAATTACACCAATTTCTTGTCCAATATTTATCATGGACATTATTTCATCCTTTGACACAGTTTCTTCTTGATGCTTATTATTTAATCCTAAAATTTTAATAAATAAATTTGTAGAAGCTGATAAAAGTTTTACAAAGGGTGTTGATATTTTAGATACAAAAGATATTGGTCTTATAGCCATTAAAGCTATTTCTTCTGGCTTCTGTAATGCAATTCTCTTTGGAAGTAACTCTCCAAATACTAAAGTTACATAAGACAAAAGCATAGTTATAAGTATAACTGATATTTCACTACCATAAGGAATGTTTAGCTTATGCATGAATTGTGCTAGGTTTTCTGAAATGCTAGTGGCTGCTGATGCACTGGCAAAAAATCCTGCAAATGTTATTCCAATTTGAATAGTAGATAAAAAGTTACTTGGTGATTTTAACACCTTTCTTAATAAAAGGGCTTTCTTATTCCCTTTCTCTGCAAGTACCTTTATCTTTGATTTATTCACAGATACCATTGCCATCTCTGCAGCTGCAAAAAATGCATTAATTAAGATAAGAACTAATATTAGAATAATTTTAGGTAAAATACTGGGACTCGGGTCCATCCTATAATTCCTCCTCTAAAATAAATAATTTTTAAACCATAATAACATATCAATGTGTTTTATTCAATTATATAATATGTACAATTTAAGCCAAATTATGCCAAATACATAATTTAAATCTCAAATTATATTACTTATATATATTTGAAATATACTTATATAATATTTAACTTATGAAAGCTAGTGTACATATAATATATTGTAAAGTTTCTCCTTTTTAAGTTTTTATAATAAATAATATGAATAAGGTGATTTATTGTGAAAGAAAATTTAAAACTTTTAAAATTCATCTTAGTAACAACCTTACTCTTATATAATACAAGCAAAGATGTAGTTTCAAATGCAATGAAATATTCAAAAACTAAACTTAAATCTAAGATTTCTAAAATAAATAATCATAAAATTTAAACTAATGTAAATCTTTATTTTAAATAATTTTCTAAAATTAACCTTTGATTATAAAATACTAAGTAAAAACTCATATCTATGTTAAATGATAATTATTATTGATTTTTTTATACTGTATAGTATAATTTAATTATATAGAAGGTTAATAACTTAGGAGGTATGGAATATGAGTTTATCAAGATTAATTGAAGAAAAAAGAAAAGCTAAAGCAAGAGTAGAAAGAAATAAAAAAGCTAAAGTTGCAGTAACTGGTGCTGCTGTTGGTACATTAGCAGGAGTTTTAGGTGGATTATTATTCGCTCCTAAATCTGGAAAAGAAACTAGAAATGATTTAAAAGAAGGATCAAAAAAAGCCATACAAACTTTAAATGATAAAACTGTAGATTTAAAAGGAAATTTAAATACACAAGTTTCAAAAGGAAAAGAAAATATTTGTGAAGCTAAAAGTAAAATAAAAGAATACTTAGCTAGCAAAAAAGGACAAAAAACTGAAGAAGCTGTAGAAGAAAATTTAATAGAAACTCCAGTTGAAGCTAGTGAAGAAGTTGCTGCTGAAACTGAAGAAATTAGAGAAAATAACCAATAACTAATGTATATAGACTTAAATGTAATATACTTAATATTAGCAATCTTGGGATGTGTTGCAGTAGTTTATTTAATCCTTACTTTAAATAAGATTCTAAAATTATTAACTAATGTTAATAGTATTTTAGATCAAAATAAGGACAACCTAAGTAGAACAATTGCAGACTTACCTAGCATAGCTAATAATGTAAATGATGCTTGTCAAAACATTAAAGATATATCTGAAGTTGCAACAGAAACTACAGCTGACTTAATAGTTGCTAAGGAAAATATTGAAACTAATGTTGAAACTGTTAGAGAAATAGCTAAAATAATTAGCCAGGTTTTCTTAAAAAGATAAAAAAACTCATTCCTATATTTTAGGAATGAGTTTTTAAATTACATATTAATTTTATTTTAGCTTATTATTTGGCTCTGTTTTAAACTAATCCTAATTCTAATCCATCACTTGAGTTTTTTTTTGCTTCTTCTAACTCTTTTTTAATTTCTCCACCTAACTCACTAACAATTTGATACGCCTTAGAAACAAGTAGATTTTCTAATCCTTTATCATTATACTTAGAATTTATAGCTAAGTATCTTATTTCTTCTATATTATTTTCATTACTATTTTTAGGCATAAGAATAAAAGTTCCTATTCTTTCACCTACTTCGTTTTCAAGAAATATACATCTTTTCTTAATTTCATTCTTCAACAATCTACTCTCTTTAAAAATAACTCTAATAGCTTGTTGATATTCTTTAAAAGAACCTGATTTATACTGAATATATGCCCAGTTATTTTCATCTCCCTCTCTAAAATTAGTAAATCTATACCCATGAGGTAAGGAGCTACTATAACCTTTTTCTAATTTACTTTTAATTTTCACTAATTTTTCACTATTTTCTTTATTATCCACATTGACTCACCTACAATTTAAACTATATTTAAAATATTATTTATTTGTAAATTTAATAAAAAAAATTTACCATTTAAATTTTATTATAGAATTTTTTCTCTATTATTTCCAATGATAAATACTAATTTTAAAGCTTTGAATACATATTATATGTACATTTATTCTAATTTATACACTAATTCAAAAGCACTCTTAACTTATATATTTCATAGTTTAGGTTTAAGGTCTAAAATTAAATATTTTAATATAAATATACACTAAATATGCTTTTAAACTCAATATTCTATATATTTTAAATAAATAAAAAGTACTATATTCCATATTAAATATAGTACTTTTCTTCTCTATTTATACATTTATTTTGAACTTTAAAATTTCCTAAATCACATCTTATTTATTTATGTTTTTAAATTTCATCACCTTTTTAAGCTATATTTTATAAGGTCATTGATATTTGTTTTACACTAAATTCATATTATTTAAAAGTATGCAATATTACCGTAAAGTTATAAGAGTTATTTCAGGTCTATAAAATAATCTAGCTCTTAAAAATTTATTTCCTAGACCTCTACTTAAAATCATAGATGAATCTCTTTTTATAAAAATCCCCTTCTTATTATCATTTAAATTATTAAAAATATATTTGTTAATCCTCCTATTATATCCTGAAAAAGTAATATCACTTCCCCATTTAACATAAGAGTCAAAATTTAAAACCTCATTAGTCAACACTATATTAAATTCACTTTTATTGGGAAGTCCTATTTTATTCTCTATATTTTCCTTTAAAAAATTTATTTTCCCATCTTTTTTATCAAATTTATAATCCTTTATCTCATCACTTCTTATGAAAATACCATAAATATTTATTTTATCTTCTCTTTTAATAAGTGCTACTTTTCCATCATTAATAAGTATTACTCCATTTTTACTTAATTCTTTTAAATAAAGCAAATACTCCTTAGTTTTTTTTTCTTCATTAACTATACTTTCTTCAACTAAATAATAAATAGGATAAAATCTTCTTAAGTTTTTACAAAGTTCTAAAAAAGTCCATCCCCTATCTAAATTAGATTTTAACATATTTCCTGTGGTTACAATAATATCTGGCTTTAATTCATGTATTTTATTTAAAAGTTTACTATTTGCTTCCCCAAAATTTTTTCCATACAAATTATTTAAATGAAGAATTTTAAATCCCTTAAAATAATGAGGTGTTTTTTTAGTAAATAAATCAAACTCTCTTATTTCTATACTGTTATTTTCATATATTAAATACCCTAAAGTAACAGTACCTAAGACTGATGTAATCTTAACTAAATCTGAAATATCATCCATAAGAATCCTCTAAAAAATTTCTTTATATATTTATATTAGATATTTTTAATATAATCACTTTTAAAAATTTCCATTTTATGGTAATATGTTTTCTAAGATAGGGGGATATGTTTATGAAGTCAATAGTAAAGAAAAAGAAATCTACTTTTAATTTTAAAATTTATAATAATAAAAAAAGAAAATTTCTTTTTTTTATTGCATTTTTTATTCTTTTATACTTTGTTAATAACTATTTATTTTTCAAAGCATATGTGCCAACTGGATCAATGAAACCAACCATAGTTGAAGAAGACGTTCTTTTAGTAAGTAAGATCTTTTCTCATGTAAGGAGAGGAGATATTTTTGTTTTTTCTCATGAGTCCTCTAAAGAATTGTTAATAAAAAGAGTTATTGGACTTCCTGGAGAAACAATAACCCTAAAGAATGGAAATATTTATATAAATGGAAAACTTTTAAATGAACCTTACGTAAAAAATAATGAAATTTTAGATAGAACATTTAATGTTCCTGAAGATCATTATTTATTTTTTGGAGATAATAGAATTTCCTCTTTTGACGCAAGAAAATGGGATAATCCCTATGTTCATAAAAAAAATTTAGATGGAAAAGCTTTTTTCACCCTTTCTTCTTGTAAAAGATTTGGGTTTTTAAGTTAAAATAAAATTACTTGTATTTTATTTTTCTTTCATAAATACAGCAGTCATGCAAATATTGTAAATTAACATGACAATCATTAATGATGTAGCCACTGATAAAATTATTTTCATTCCATATATATATTTTGAATTCTTTTTTAAATTATTTTCTACACTACTTTTTATTTGATCCATATATTTATCAACTTCTACACTTTCATTCTTTGAAAGTGTTGAATCTAAACTTTTACCATGTTGTGCTAAAACAAAACTTTTAACATTTAAAATAGTATCATTTATATTATACCCATTAGTATTTGACAATATATCTAAAGTCATCATCTCTTCTGGTGTTAACTTCTTATATGTAAAATAAACTTTAGGTATTCCTACTTTATTTTTTACTTTTTTATAATCTCTATATGTTTTTCCTCTTTTAATAACTTTAGAATTTATATCCAAATTAGCATTAGAATAATAAAGGTCGTAAACCTTAAATGTTATTGGTACTAATAAAATAAGCACTAAAATCACTTTTGTTAACCCTTTAATTTTTTTACCAAACATAATTACGCCTCACTTATTTTTTAAAATATAATAAAAAGTCCTATAAGCTAAGGGATACTTATAGGACAAATGCATATATATATGAAATATAGGGAAATTAGGTTTATGCTTTAACCTGTTAATATTATATTAACATAATATTAACTAAATTACAAGTATCTTTTCAAAAAATAAACATTTTTTGATTCTCTTTCCTTTAATTATATATAGCTACTATAGAAATTTTGATTTAATCTATTTTGCTAAATATTAAAGAATTTTCTTACCTCAAAGGAGTAAATAGTGAGTAGTTCACTAATTCAACCCTTTATAGAAGTTAATACTTATTAGTTAATAAAATTGATTTTAAAACTTTATATAACACCACTTATAAAATTTCTTAACTTACTAATTAATATAACTTTTTTAAAACTTATACCTATTTTCATAAAATACATCTGATGATTCCTTATAAACCCCTATGACTAATACATCTTTAAACTCTCTAAGATTCATAGCTTCTTGTGATTCCATATCTAAGTTTTCCACCTCTTCAAAAAGATATGCTATGATATATGATTCTTTATCATTAAATATTACAGTATCAATAATTACAGGGTATTTAACAATATTCTCTCCAACTAAAATATCAACTGATCTAAATGCATCAGAAAGAACTCTAGTGTTTTCCCCTCTATCTCTCACCATATCAATAAACCAACTTTCATATTCCTCTATGGTTTTCTTTGGAGCTTGAAACTTTTTAAGTGTTAAATCATTTTTATAATATGTTCTTAAATCATTTTTATTAACCTTTTTTTTGTTTTCTCTAAACTGCTTATATGTATCTTTAGATTGTATTTTTATATCTCTTTTTTCATTTTCTTCAACTTCTATTTCATTATCTATAATATTTATAACAATATCTTTCCCTTCACTTCCACAAGATATAAATAAAAAAAGGGAAAATAAACTGAGTAGAATTATGCTTATTTTTTTCATAAACTTCACCTCAGTATATTTTTCCCTTTAAAAGAAATTTTTATTCTATTTTAAATATCTCATAAAATAAGTTTAATTGGACTACCTAAAGTATAAAGCCATTAGGTTTTACGCCCTCAATCTATAAATATAATTTATTATTTTTTCTCTATAACTTTCTCATATATGAAATGTGAGAATAATGAGTTTGACCATGCAAACCAATCTCTTGTGAATTTAGTTGGATCATCAACATGGAATCCTTCATGCATATATCCTGTCCCAGCATGAGTTTCCTTTAATAATTTAACCAAGTTATCTATTTCTTCTTTATTATTAGTAGTTAATCCTTGCATACTCAATGCAATATGCCAAATATATTTGTCTGGAGTATGTGGACTTCCAATTCCCTTAGCAGCTTTTCCTTCAAAGAAGAATCTATTGTTTTCACTTAAAATGAATCTTCTAGTATTTTGATATACTTCATCATCAATTCCTCTATATTCTAAATAAGGAATTGATAAAAGACTTGGCACATTAGCATCATCCATGAAGTTATAATTTCCAAAACCATCAGTTTCATATGCATAAACTTCTCCAAAGCCTTCTTTATAAACTTTTCCATGCTTTTCTATAGCATCCTCTATTTCAACTCTTAAGCTGTCTGCTTTTTCTTTTAATTCTTCATCTTTAAATACTTCTTCTGCAATCTCAGCCATATATCTTAAGGCAACAACAGCAAACATATTGGCAGGAATTAAATATCCATACTCACAAGCATCATCACTTGGTCTAAATCCTGACCATGTCATACCTGTGTAAGTTACTGGAGTTCCTAGTCCTTCATTACTTAAAGTATCAGTTACAGAACAATTTAATCTTTGGAAGCTATAATCTGATTTTTCTCTGTGATATTGCTCAACTATCCAAAGATCTATTATCATATTTAAGGCCTTTTTAATATCCTTATTAAAGAAAGTTTCATCTTTAGTTTCTTTCCAATATTTATACATTAATCTTACTGGATAACAAAGAGAATCTATTTCATATTTTCTCTCCCAAACCCATGGACTATCCTTAGTTATATCATTATCCCATTTTTGTCCATTTGGCTCCTTATTAAAAGCATTTGCATATGGATCTATAAAAATACACTTAACCTGTCTATTTATTAATCCAACAAAAATTTCTTTTAATTCTGGATTTTCATTTACAAATGGTAAATAATGCTCAATTTGAGATGTAGAATCTCTAAGCCACATAGCTGGAATATCTCCTGTTATTACAAAGGCATCCCCATTAGAAATTTGAACAGTTGTATCCATTGTATTTATAAAACAGTTATAAAATAATTCTTGTAACTCTTTGTCATCTATTTTAGTTGATAAATCTTTACCGATTTTTCTTACTAATCCTTTTAATTCATCAGTTGATAAACTCATTTACTTTCCCCCCACAAGTTTAAATAATTATTTTGAATGATTTACTTTTAAAAAACATTTGAATTAACAAAAACTTTCAAGATGTTTTTATAAAAAGGAAATCTTAAATAAAGTTTTTAGTAACTTAAGATACATTGTATACCATTTCATAAATGTAATAAATATACTTTATTAAACTTGTTTAAGTTTCTAAAATTTATCACCTAAATCTAGAAAGTAGCCAAATATTAATAGAAAAAAGAGTTTTGAAATAAAATTCAAAACTCTTTTTTGTAAATTAAGCATTTAATTTTTTAGCTATTAAAAACTTTATTTTTATTCCTTGCTTTGAGAACATTTCTTCATGCTCTGTTACAACATTATGCTCATATCCACTATTATGTAAATCATAAGTTATATATGTAACTTCAAAATTACACTCTTTAAAATATTCCAATGACTCTTCAAATAATTCATCATCATCAGTTTTAAAGTGTATTTCTCCATTATCTACTAAGAAATTTCTATAGTTTGTTAATTGTCTTGTGTGAGTTAATCTTCTCTTCTTGTGTCTATCCTTTGGCCATGGATTACAGAAGTTTATGTAAATTCTCTCTATTTTATCATTACTATCTAAAATATTATCTATTAAAGCTATTTCTTGAGGCATTATTTTAACATTTTCTATTGGCATATTTTTTTCTCCATAAGCCTTTTCAATATTTCTCTTAGCTAAAACTATAACCTCATCCTTTATATCTATAGCCATGTAATTTATATCCGGATTTTCTGAACCTTTAACTGCAACAAAATTTCCCTTACCACATCCAAGCTCCAAATATATTGGATTCTCTGTATTCTTAAAAGTATTTTTCCAATTTCCTTTATTCTCTTTTGGGTTAGCTACGAAAAAGTCACAAGCCTCTAATTCAGGTCTTGCCCAAGGTTTTCTTCTCATTCTCATTTTTAATCCACTCCATTGTTTAGTTTCAGAATTATTATACAGATTTATAGTAAGTATGTAAACCTTAGTATTTATCTAAATTTATTAACACATTACCAAATTTTTAATTCAATTATACCCTTAATGCACAATTGAATTAAAAATTTTAGAAATCAATGTTTATAATATTAAGGATATTTTAACTAATTCAATTGAACTATATTTTCTTCTGGAAGATAGCTTATAAAGTCACTACAATCATTTCTTCTTCCAAATTTACTTTCATGAGTATATGTTATAACAAGCCTCTTTTTAGCCCTTGTTATTGCAACATAAAAGACTCTTTTTTCCTCATCTAAATTTCCACTTTTTATTGCCATATAAGAAGGGAATGTATTATTTTGAATTCCTGCTAAAAACACAGTATCAAACTCTAACCCCTTAGCCTGATGAACTGTTATTATTGGAATTCTTGGTTTTTTAGTTCTATTTATTATTAAAGATTCAAGCTCTCCATTTGAAAGGCCTGTAATTCTTATAATATCTAAAAGTGAATCTCTATTACCCTTTGTTTTATCATCTAAATCTCTTAACAAGGCATACAAATCTCTTAATCTATTTAATTTTTCAACATTCGCTTCCCCTGAATACATACTTTTTATATTAAACTCATTCATTATATATGCAACAAGTTCATAAGGACGTTTATTTTCAGCTTCTTCAAAAAGCTGATTTAACTTTTCTGATATTTTAGTAAATTGTTTTAAATGTTTTTCCATTAATGAAATTCTCTCCATGGATGTTTTAATTACTTTCTCATTTAAAGCACGTACTAAAAGTTCTCCTGTTGCAATAATATCATCCATGGCATCATGGCTTGGCTTATGCTTTGTTTCATATACCCTACTTAAATTTTCAAGTTTATAATTTTTTTCTCCTGGATAAAATCTTCTATAAATATCTAAGGTGTCATAAAAAGCTTTAAACTTAGGTTTTCCAAGGCCTGCCCTATTTAGTTCACTACATAATATGTTTATATCATACTGAACATTGTGACCAACAATTATGGAGTCCTTTGAATATTCCACAAACTCCTTTAATACCTTTTCCTTATCTTCTCCCTCATTAGCTAGTCTTTCATCAGAAAAACCATGAACATACTCTGAATCTCCAACTGGCTTATTATTTTTTAGAAGTTTTTCAAATCTATCTACTATTTCACCCTGATTATTTATTTTTATGGCAGCAATCTGAATAATTTCATCTTCTGTTACATCTACCCCTGTACTTTCCACATCAAAAACAATTATATTTTCTTTATGAAACTCATTTATTAAAAGAGCATACTTTTCTCCATACTCTCTTACAATAGGATCTATGAAATCTGCTAAGCTAATTCCTATTTTTTTATAAACATTTGAATCTATATGAGTTAAGGTAGTCATTCCAATTCCTGTCGGAAGCCTATTAACTATTCTTTTTAAACTTAGTGAATCATATCTGTTAGCTATTAATTTTAGGAAAGCTAATATATCTTTAATTTCTTGTCTTCTAAAAAATTTAAACTGATCAACAAGTATAAACTCAAAATCCGCTCCCTCATAAGAAGCAATTGCATAAAGTTCTTCACTTAAAGAAATATTGTATTTATTATCTCTAGTTAATACACAAATTTTACTTATGTCTTCCCCCTTTTTAGCCAATTGATTTACTCCATTAAATATAAATCTAGCCTCTTCTCTAGGTGACCTTGTTCCTTTTACAATAATTTTTTCCCCTTCTTTTTCAGATTCTGCTGTGATTCCATCCTTATAAAGCTGTGAAACCTTATCTGAAAAGGCATTATTTAAAAAGTTTAATGAGGAACTGGTTAAATTCTTAGTGGCTCTATAATTTTTTGAAAAAACAATTTCTACTGGATTGTATTTTTCTTTAAATCTTTTAAATATTATCTCAGGATTTGACCCCCTCCAAGTATAAATGGTTTGAAAGAAATCTCCACAGATTAAAACATTATTTCCTTCAAAAAGCTTTTCTACTATTGAATATTCCACAAGACTTGTGTCTTGTACCTCATCAATATTTATATACTTAAATCTCTTTCTTAAAGAATCTACAACATTCTCATCTTTAAACAATTCTTTAGTTTGTATGATTAAATCATTAAAATCCAAAGCATGGTCATCTCTTAACAGTTTTTCATATAAACCCACTAACTCATGTCCATGAATTTTTATATAATCCTTTAATCTATAATTTAAAACTCCTTTCTCACTACAAGCTTGATTTACCTTTTCCTGATTAAATTTAAATAAGTCATCTATTACTTCTTTATAATCTACAGAAGAACTTTTCCCTTGAAGCTCTCTTCTAACTTTTTCAACCTTTATGAAATCAATAACTCTTTGAATCAAAGATGGGCCAGCCATTAAATTACTAGAAGCATAAAAATAATTTAGCTTACCTATAATCTCCTTACAATCTTCCTCATCATAAATAGTAAAGTCAGAAAATATATCAGTATTTCTCTTTGCATAGGTTTTTATTATATCAAAACAAAAGCTATGAAAAGTTCTTACTACAACCTCCCTAGCTTCTCCCCCTATTACTTTTAAAACTCTATCACTCATTTCTTTACAAGCCTTATTAGTAAAGGTAATACATAAAATCTCTGATGGCTTACATTTTTTATTCTTAATTATTGATGCTACTCTCTCAGATAAGGTATTAGTTTTCCCAGTACCTGCTGATGCTACTAAAAGTACATTTTCCCTTTTCTCATTAACTACTTTTTGTTGCTCTTTATTTAAAAATGACATAAACTATCACCCATTCTAAATTAAATCTAATACATAAAAAAATTATGCTTTTTAAAATATAATCTACTTTAAACTAGTATTAATTTTAGCTATTCTTTGAAACCCAATTACTTAGAATTTTTCAATTTAAAATCAATACTCTATTAAAACAAAATCTTAAAATAAAAAGCCACTATTATTATAACATTATAATAATATATTAGAGATTCAGTTAAAATTTATTTATGACTTAAAATTTAAATTATTATAAAATTACAATAATCTATAAACCTACAAAATCGTTATATATTAATATTAGCTCTAAAATTCAATTTATATATTATAAATTTTATGTAAAAGTAAAAATTACTTTCATATTGACTAAAATAAAAATACTTTATCAAAATAAAAGTGGTATAAAGCATTTTTAATTATTATATACTCTATACCACTTACTATTTCTATCATCATATTTTAAATTCTATTTTAATTTTTATCTCTACTTTAAACTGTACATACCTCTATATAAAATTAATACTGGCTTAAAAACTTCTAATAAACTATCCTAGGCTATTTCTGTTTTTATTTCCTTTGAATCCTTTGCTTTTCTTTTAGTATAAACTAATTTATAAAGAACCAATCCACAAGCAAGTCCAATTAAACAAAGAACTATCATTGATATAAATATAAGATTATATCCTGTTATTCCTGGATGAGCATCTAAAAGTCCTCCATAATAAGAATTTATAAACATATCTGGTACATATCCTATAAATGATACTATACCAGCTGCAATACCTGTATATTCTCTTGGTACATTAACTTCATCTAATGGAGCAAAGAATACCCCTTTCATTCCAAGTAAAACAATTGATAAAACTAACATATTAATTAGTACAATAACTATAAATGAAGTGTTTCCTGGAATAAAAACATAAACTGCTGTAAATATTATTGATAATACAAAGCCAATTATCATAAATTTAATTGTTGAATGCATTTTATCTGCAATAACCCCTGCTATAGGAGGTGCAAATGCCATGATTACGTAACTTCTTATTATTCCTATGAATGCTGCAACTGAAACTGACATTTTGAATACTTCTGTAACATATGGTGTTAAGAATGAAAGTCCTGAAAATGCTGCATATGTTGTGAATACTAATGATGCAACTAACCAAACTTCTGGCATTTTTACAACTTTTTTAATACCATTCATAATATCATTTCTTGTTTGTTTATCTTTAGCTTGTTCTTCTTTTGAATCATCTAATAAAAAGTAAGCTGCAATACCAATCACAATGACTGTTACTGAGTAGAATATTATTATTGATCTAATTCCTAATAATCCTTCTCCAAGTTTTGCAAGCATTCCTAATGCTATGAAAGATACTATAGTAGAAGCAACCCCTCTTCCACCTTCTAATACACCAAATAATTTTCCTTGTTCTGAACTATCGCCAAGCATTCTAACAGCCTTAACCATTGTTGGCCAAAAAGTAAATACTGTTGTAATTGCCCAAGCTCCATTTATTATTAAACATACTGTATATGATGGTATTGTTGCATACCAAAAACCTAAAAGACCTGTTGCTATTAGTGAAAATGGCACTAATATTTTATATGAAAATTTATCTGCTATAACTCCACCTGGTATATATAATAAGAAGTTAACTATACCATACATACTTGTTAAAAATCCCATTTGAAAGTTAGTTAAATGAAAAGCATTTTGCATTGGTATATAAAAAACTTCTCTTAAATATGGTAATCTATAAATTACACCACCACCGGCACACAAAACTAAAAGAGTAATCCATTTCTTAGCCTTACTATTCTTCATCTCTTTTCAACCCCTCTTTATTTATAAAACAAATTTAATTATTAAGTTCTATATTAAATATAAGTAACTTTCTAGTTATATGTAGAAATCAATACTATTTTAAAATAAAACCAATTATTAAAATGTTTTATTTTTTGACCATTAACCATTTATGTTTAAATATAAAATAAAAATTTATAAAGTCTTTTAAAATATAAGTAACTTATAAAAATTATAAAATTCTCTAAACGAATGCTAAAACTAAATGTTATTTTTTTCTATTTGCATCTATTTTCTAACACTTTTTTAAATACATCACAGTAATTTGTTATTACCATATCAACATTTAAATCAATCATTTTTTCCATATCTTTAACTTCATTTACTGTATATACATTCACTTCTTGGAAATCTTCATGTGCTTTTTTTACAATTTCCTCTGTAACACTATTAAATTCTGGATGAAGAGCATTTGCTCCAACTACTTTACAATAATTATGTGGTTCAAATATACAATCCCAATAAAGTATTCCTGTTCTAATATTTCTATTAATTCTTATACATTTTCTTATTGAATAATGATCAAAAGATGATATTATTACTCTATCTTCAAATCCATAATTTTTTATTTCATTATAAACCTTTTCTTCAAGTCCCTCATAATGAATAATACTATTTTTAAGTTCTATATTTATAAGCTTGTCATTATCCTTCATAAGATCAAAAAATTCTTTTAAAGTAGGTATTCTTTCTCCTTTAAACTCTTCTGAAAACTTAATACCAGCATCTAACTTTGAAAGTTCTTCATATGAAAAATCTTTTACAAATCCAGATCCATTAGTTGTTCTATCCACTTCTTCATCATGTATTACAACTGGTATACCATCCTTTGTAAGATGAACATCCATCTCTATACCATCGCATCCGGCTTCAACAGCTTTTTTAAAAGCTATTATTGTATTTTCAGGATACAATCCACTTAATCCTCTGTGGGCAATATTTAATGTTCTTTTCATAATTATTCTCCTTCCATCTTCTACTAAATTGTTTTTAAAACTATTTATTTGAAATTTAATAGCTTCCTTAAATAAAAAGCCCAACTTTAAAAATTAAGTTGAACTTCTCTCTAAATCTCCTTGTCTAACTTATATGTCTAATCATTATTTACTTTATATTTAATATTATATCATTTATGAAAACATTTTCTTAAACTTAAGATATCAATTTATTAAAAAAATAAGTTTATGTTTTATTTATTATTAAACGTTTCAAAAATCTATATTTAATTG
>NZ_JARIDH010000063.1 GCF_029267215.1 Clostridium sp.
CAAGATGAGATTTCCCATAGCATAAGCTAGTAAGATCCCTTGAAGAACACAAGGTTGATAGGTCGGGGGTGTAAGCATGGTAACATGTTCAGCTGACCGATACTAATAGATCGAGGGCTTGACCAAATTATAGTATTAATTATGTGCAATTTTGAAAGAACAATCTTTCAATGAAATGTTCCTCGGTAGCTCAATGGTGGAGCACTCGGCTGTTAACCGATAGGTTGGAGGTTCGAGTCCTCTCCGAGGAGCCATTTTTTTTATAAAAAAATAAATATATATTTTAAAATTAAAAGGTAAGTTATGAATTGATAAAGGATCAATTTATAGCTTTTTTTGTTTTACGGAAAAATTAATATAAATAACTTCAATTAATAAATAAAGGCAAAAATAAGATAGTATAATTTCAATAAATAAATCTTATTAAAAATAAGATATAATAGTATATAGGATGATTATTATATTTAAGTATTTATATAAATATAATAAGTCAGCAAAAATTATGTTAGTAATAAGAGAGTGTAAGCTATTTGTAATTAAAGTCTATACGATATTATATATAATAAAATAGGGTTTTGTTATATTAGTTTATTTTTCTAAAATATAAAGGTATTTAAAATAAGCAAGGCATTATAAGGAGTTGAAATAGGTATGAAGATTTTACTTGTTGAAGATGAAGAAAGTATAAGAGGATTTTTAAGAATAAATTTTCAAAGAGAGAAATTTGAGGTTATAGAGTGTGAAAGTGGAGAAGAGGGTATAAGAAAAGCCTTAATTGAAAAACCTGATATAGCTATTTTAGATGTTATGTTACCTGGTATAAATGGATTTGAGGTTTGTCAGACTTTAAGAAAAAAGTTTCCTAAGATGGGGATTATAATGCTTACTGCTAAGGGCGAAGATATGGATAAAATAATGGGATTACAATTTGGTGCTGATGACTATGTTTTAAAGCCATTTAATCCATTAGAAATAACATTAAGAGTAAAAGCGTTAATAAGAAGAATTGAAGGAGAAGAAGGTGGTGAAAAGGTTGATAGTATTGAAGTAGATAATTTCAAGTTAGACCTTTATTCTCAAAGTCTTTATAAAGATGAAATAGAAATTGATGTTACTCCGAAAGAGTTTTTATTAATGAAAATATTTATGCAAAATCCAGGTAAGGCGTTTACAAGAGATGAATTGTTAAATTTAGTTTGGGGCATTGATTTCTTTGGTGATCCTAAGATTGTTGATGTTAATATAAGAAGACTTAGGGCTAAGATTGAGGATAATTCATCAAAGCCTAAGTATATTGAAACTGTTTGGGGAACAGGTTATAGATGGAAAAGATAGTTTATATCAAAAGAGTTTTATTTATATAGTCTAGATAGGAGATAAGTTAAATTAGGAAATATAAAAATTAATAAAGTGATTTTGATCTACATAGTTTAGATAGGAGTATAGTTTATGAAAAGTATAAAGACTAGGCTAATGAAAAATTTTTTAGTTGTTTTATTATCAACTATTATAATAGTTTCAGCCATGTTTTTAATTTTTATTTCTAGGTATTATTATCAAAATACTGAAGAGATATTATTAAGTCAGATAAATATTTCGGTTGATTTTTATAAAAGATATTTATCTAATGTGAGTTTAGAGGATAATGTCTATGATGATGTAGATATTTTCTGGAAGCAAACTGATGCACAAGTTCAAATTTATGATTTGAAGGGTCAATTAATAATGGATTCTATTGGATTAGAACCTAAAAATTATGGAACACCTATGGATGTAAAGCGAGCATTAGAAGGGGAAACTTCTAAATGGGTAGGAACTGCACCTGATTATACAGGAAAGGTTATGGCTATATCTGCTCCACTTAGAAATTCATCCAATGATATTGTTGGAGTTATAAGATATATAAGTTCGCTTAGAAATGTTGATAATTTTATATTAAATTTCTTTTTAGTGTTTATAGTTATAGGACTTACTGTTTTAGCTATTGGTATAATTTTGAGTTATTTTTTAGCAAATAGTATTGTAAATCCAATAACTGAGCTTATTAAGGTTTCTGAGCAAATGGCAAAAGGAAATCTAAAGGTAAGAAATAAAATTGTTACTAATGATGAGATTGAAAAACTTGCAGGAACTTTAAATATAATGGCTGAGGAAATTGAAAATAGAGAAATTTTAAAGAATGAATTTATTTCTTCTGTTTCTCATGAACTTAGAACCCCTTTAACATCAATTAAAGGATGGGCTATTACTTTAAATAATGATTTTACAGATAGAGAAACATTAAAAATGGGTTTTGATATTATTGAAAAGGAAGCCGATAGATTAAGTAATATGGTTGAGGAACTTTTAGATTTTTCTAAGTTTGTAAGTGGAAAAATAAAACTAAAGTATGAAGAAATTAATTTGAAAGATTTTGTTGAATATATAAAACTTTATATGAATCCAAGGGCAGAAAGAGAAAATAAAAGTCTTATTTTGAGTGATATTGAGGAAGAGTTTGTAATAGTTGGTGATAAGGATAGATTAAAACAGGTATTTATAAATATACTTGATAATGCTTTTAAGTTTACGCCTGAAAATGGAAATATAACTATAGATTTCTTATATGGTAAAGACGGCGTGTATATAGACATTATTGATACAGGTTGTGGAATAAGTAAGGAAGAGTTACCTAGAGTAAAAGAGAAGTTCTATAAAGGTAAAAATTCAAAATCTCAAAATGGAATTGGACTTTCTATATGTGATGAAATTATGAATTTACATGGAGGAACTTTAGAGATTAATAGTGAATTAGGTAAGGGAACAAAAATAACAATTTATTTACCTAAAAAGGTTGTTAGAAGCATTGAGGACGATGTAAATTAATTATAAGAGGTGTTTTATGAAAAAATTTTTTATATTATTCTTGATGGTTATTAGTATATTTATGGTTGGGTGTTCTCAAAAAGAATCTTTTGATGTTTCAAAGATTACTCCACCAGAATCAGATAATATAAAGATATTGGGGGAGTGGGAAGTTACTAAAAGTACTTATAATGATGGTAAGGTTGAAGGTGATGAAGTAACTGATGGAAGTTTACATTTGGCTGTTGGAAATAAGATTAATATAAGTAAAGATAATCTTACTGTTGGAGATATTATAATAAATAATCCTAATTTCAAACTTAAGAGAATGGAGAGAAATACATTTTTTAAGGAAATAGATGATATTGAAATTAAGAAAGAACTTAAGGATAATGTTAAGGGCGATTATATAGATATTACATCTATATATGATAGTAATAAGACTTATTTAAATTTAATATCAATAAGTGATAGTGAGGCATATGTTTTACTTTCAGATAAATTAGTTAAGATAAAAAAGGTTTCAGATAATGTTAAGATTTCTGTAAGTGAAGCTGATACGAAGACTAAGGAGAAAAATAAGAATAGTCTACCTTTGATAGATTCTAAGACAAATAAGGATTATTATAAAAAGGATGTTGGAATACTTCTTGGAATTAAGGAGCCAGCTAGAATTAAAGATGGGTATTTTGAGGAAGCTGTATATAAAACTTTTTGGATTTCTGTTATAAATAATAAGCTTCAACCTATTAAAGTTTTAGAGGATTCTCTTTTATTACCAAGGGTTAATGGGTTTTCAAATATAAGTTTAAAATCGAATTTTAAAAATGGAACACTTGAAAATACTCTTAAAGTAACTAGCAAGAAAAAAGATGATAAAGAGATGAAAGGCGAGGTTGTTAAAAAGGGGATTTATGAAGAAATAACCTTTGTAGGAAATGATTATATTGGACTTGAATCTTATTATGGTAAAAATTTTAATGGAACATATAATTCTTATAGTATAGTTCCTATAGATATGATAGACAGTGTTAGTAGCATGGATATAGTCAATTTATTTGGTAATGAACAAGAAGAAAACTATAATATAAGTGAGGCTAATGCTATAGATAAGTTTAATAAAGGCGATAAGGATTATTATGCACAGAATAAACATTCTAATGTGACACTTCAAAGAAAAAATGGTAATTGGCATTTAGAAGGATTATTAAATAATAAGAAAAATTTTGATGATTGTAAAAGTTTTGATATTAATATAAATCCAGTACCAGTTTTAATAAACTATGATACATTAATGGTTCCATGGAGTCAGATAGTTTCTTTAGGGAGAGATATAGATGATATTGTAACATCTCCTAATGGAAAGATTGCAATTACTTTATCAAAAAATAAGTTATCTATATATGAAGTAACAGATGGAAGGTTAGGGGAAAGACTTGGAGAGATAAATATAGGTTATGATGAAAAGATAGTTATGGCTGAATGGGCTGTTGGTAATTATGTTAAGAATTGGGACGAAACAATTGAGAAAAATTATGGTGCAAAATCTATAGAATAGTAAAAAGAAAGCTAAATTATTAAAATTTAGCTTTCTTTTTTGTTTATTAATTATTTAGATGGAGTATTATTAGGAGGAACTTTTCCTTTGAAGTAATTTGCTCTTATCATTTTATCAGATAATTCTAAAGAACTTTCTACGATTTTCTTTTCATTATCAGTTAAATCTCCTTTCACTGTTTTATCAGTTAAAACAGCATAGGATCTTTTAGTATTTAATAGATTTCTTCCAAGTGCAGTATTTTCATATATATTTCTTGGAACTCCCATTAAGTTTAATAATGTTGGCATTATATCAATTTGGCCACCGTAAACATCATCTTTAACAGGTTCTTTTATACTTGGATTGTAGATTATTAGTGGAACAGTATGGTTTCCATTATCTAGCCACCATGATTCAGGGTTTGATAAAGATTCTATTTTATTATCGTAATATTTATGTGGACCAGTATGATCTCCTTCAATAGCAATAACTGTGTTATCTAGTAAACCATCTTCTTTTAATTTATTTAAGAACATTCCAATCTGTTCATCTGTATAGTGAACGCTTTGGAAGTATCCTCCAAGTACGTTTTTATCAAGTTCAGGATTTAGTTTTAATTTACGATATTTTTCTGGTAAATCAAAAGGTCCATGACTTGTTAATGTAACTGTAAATGCGTAAAATGGTTGTTTTAAATTTTTTATCATTGGAAGTACTTGAGTGAAGTAACTTCTATCACTTAGTCCAAGTCCTATTTTTTCATCACGTTTAAATGAGTAGTAATCAACAAACTTATCAAAGCCTATTCCAGTTAATCCTTGAGCGTAGTTCCAGAATGAACCTTTGTCAGAGTGTATAGCTATTGTACTATATCCTTCTTTTTCTAAAATATTTGGCATTGAATTATATGAAGTGTTTGGATATCTAAAGAATGCAGTTCCTTGTCTTAAAGGTAACATTGATGTGTTAACCATTAAATCTGAGTCTGAACTTGTACCTTCATTAACTTGTTCAAAAATATTAGGGAAATAAATTGAATTTTTTAACAATTTATTTAAGTTAGGGGTAATCTCTTGTCCATCAATTGATCTTCCTATAACAAAATCTTCAAGTGATTCTACTTGTATAATTAATAAATTTTTACCTTTAAACATTCCAGTGTATTTATTCTCAGGTAAGTTTTCATTTTTAAATTTATAATATTCTTTTATTTTAGCCTCATCTTCAGTAGTCATTTTATATGGTTTTGAATTTTTATAAACATTAAAAATATCATATAAATGATATCCTAATGGAGAGAAGAATTCAGCTGTTTGTGTTGGATCATAGTTACCGAAGATATATGCATTTTTAACATTTTCTCTTTTTAATACATGAACATTAAATGGAACATAGCCTATATAACATATTGAAATAATCCAAACTATTAATGTACCTTTTAAGTTTGATTTACACTTAGAAAAGCTTTTTCTTAAGAATATAAATGCTATTATTAGAATTAGTATATCTACAAAGAATAGTATATCTGATGTACTAGCCATTGATAGTATGCTATCTCCTAAGTTATCTAAATTAGCTGTCTGTTTAAAAAGCATAACTGATGGCATTGTTTGAAATCCTCTAAAGTACCAAATATCCATCATTATAAGTATTGATACAAGTGAGTCTATGACAATTAATGAAATAAACTTTCCTTTGTTTCTAAATAGAAAACTTATACTTATTAATATTGCTGCAAAAGCTATGTAATAATTAATGAAATAACTAGCTTGTCTATATCCTAAGCTAAAATTAATAACTCTAGGATCTTTGTTTAAAGAATATCCTAAAAATATTGCACCTTTTAAAAATATACCGACTATGGCAAATATATAAAAGCCTAATCTTATTAAAGAATTTTTATTTAGTGATTCTTTAAATTTCACAAGAATGTTATTTTCTTTTACTTTTTCTTGCATAAAAACACCCTTTCTTTATTTGTCAAAGATAGTAACATTATAGCATAAAATAATATGTTAATATTATTAATTATTTATTACAAAAAACCTTGAAAATAAATTCAAAAATTGAAGTTTTGATTTTATGAAGTTATTAAAATATGATATCTTTATATTATAGATTATTTTAAGAGGTGAAGTTATGAAGAGAATAAATTGTGTTGGGATGGCTTGCCCTATGCCTGTGATAAATACAAAAAAATATTTTGATTCAATAGATAGTGGAATAGCAGAAGTCATTGTTGATAATGAAGTTGCTAAAAACAATATTTTTAAATATGCTACTGGATGTGGATATATAGCAAAGGTAAGGGAAGAGGATAAAAACTATATAATTAACATAGAGAAAAAAGAAAATATTAAGGAAGAAAAAAATGAAGAGGACTTTGTAATAGTAGTTACTAGTGATAAATTTGGAGAAGGTAATGATGAACTAGGAACTCTTCTTATGAAAGGATATATTTATACATTATCAGAAAATGATAATATACCAAAAGAACTTATATTTTTAAATGGAGGGGTTAAACTTACTGTTAAGAATTCAGCTGTGTTAGAATCACTACAAAATTTAGAAAAACGTGGAGTTAAAATTTTAAGTTGTGGAACTTGTTTAGATTTTTATGGTATTAAGGAAGAGTTAGCTATTGGTGAAATAAGTAATATGTACACTATAGTTGAGTCTATGAATAATGCAAAAAAAGTTATAAAATTATAATACTTTTTGAGAGGAGGAAATGTTTACTTTTAGGTAAATATTTATGATATGGAGAGTATTTTATGTGAATATGATGTTGTAGTTGTTGGAGGCGGAATAAGTGGAATGGCAGCAGCTATAAAATCTAAAGAAAAAGGTATAGATAAAGTTCTTTTATTAGAAAGAGAAGATGTATTAGGTGGTGTTTTAAATCAATGCATACATTGTGGATTTGGTAAGGAAACTTTAGGAGAGGCTGTAACAGGAAGTGAGTTTGTAGAATTTTTTGTAAATAAAGTTAATGATTTAGGAGTAGATGTTAAGCTAAGTACTACAGTTTTAGGAATAAATAATGAAAAAGAGATAAGTTATGTTAATCCTAAAGATGGCATGAAAAGAATGAAAGCTAAGTCTATAGTTTTAGCAACTGGAAGCAGAGAAAAGTTTAAGGGGAATGTAAGTGTCCCTTTAAATAAGTTTACTGGAATATATACTTCAGGAACTGCCCATAGGTTTATAAATATTTATGGTTATTTACCAGGTAAAAATATTGTTATAATAGGTTCTCATGATAGCGATATGATTGTTGCTAGAAGAATTATTGTTGAAGGGGCCAAAATAGAAGCCATAGTTGAAAGTAAAGATTATTTAAATTCATCTCAATACACTATTGAAAATATAATAGAGGAATTTAATATTCCTGTTAAATTAGGATATACAGTTAATGAGGTTTTAGGAACAGAAAGAGTTGAAGGAGTAATGATAAGTAAGAGTGGAGAAGATGAGCAATTTATAAAATGTGATTCACTTTTAATATCAGTTCCTTGGATTCCAGAAAGTTATTTAGGAAAGAAACTTGGAATTAGAATATCAAATAGTAGTGAAACAATCTTAGTTAATGAAGAATTTGAAACATCTGAGCCAGGGATTTTTGCTTGTGGTAATGTCCTTCATGCTTATGAATTATCTGATTTAGCTGTGGATGAGGGATATAAAGTTGGAGAGGCTGTTTTTAATTATTTAAATAAAGAAAATTAGAATTCAACTAAATTTTAGAGAATTTTTTTATTTGGCTCTGTTTCAATAGAGTGTTGATTTTAGCTATCCCTTCAGACCTACTTAATTTCGCAGAGAGTTTCTATTGAATATTCCAGAATAATAGCTAAATCTAAGAAACTCCCTACGGTCAAACAACTTCGCTTTTTAACGCTATTATTCTTACATATTCAATGAAACTCTAAATTGCTTATTAAGATGGTCTTACAGTTATATCTAAAATCAACACTAGTTTAAAACAGAGCCTTTTATTTAAACCATATCTAAGTTAAGAGTAGTTCTCAAATATATATAATAAAAAAGGTTCTTAGTAAAGAACCTTTTTTACTATTTCAGCAACAATTTCATTTCCTTTTATACTTAGATGTAACCCATCTGAATAGTTTGAAATATGAAAAGGAAGTGAATTTGTAATATCAATAAATTTAAAGTTGTTTTCAAAAGAAAAATCTTTAAGTTCTTTAGAGAAATTTTCTAACTGACTGTTTATTTCATCATAATTTAATGAAGAATCCCAACGTTCTAATGCTAGGTTACCATATATTTTAGGTGGTGCCATTATTATAGGAATAACTCCTAAACCTAAACAATCTTTTGTTATTAATTCTATGTTTTCCATAATTGATTTTATAGATTTACCTATTAATAAATCATTGGAACCACACATGATTAAGCAAATATCTGGTCTACATGAAATTAATGCTTGATATATTCTAGATAATATCCCTGTAGAGGTATCTCCATTTATACCTTTATTTATTGTTGAAAACTTTAGACCATTTATTAATTTAACCCATGAATTTTCAGGACCAACGCTATAACCAAATGTTAGAGAATCACCTATACAAAGCAAATTCATATAATCACCTACATTCTTAATAAACATTTTTTACATACAATAGTTGCTCCTTTGTTTGCAGTAACAAAGTCATTTCCAACTATTGATTTATTGCATATTGAACATATAATTCCTGAGACTTCTTTTTTGAGATTAGATTTTTTTTCTTTCTTAATAGTATTGGAAGTTTTTCTTTTTTTATTGGGAGGAGGAGAATAAATAAGCTTTTCATCTTGAATTTCTTTTTTTCTTATATCATATCCAAAACTATAAGCACTTTCTCCAAATAATTCTAATTCAAATCTAGGATTTTCTTTATCATAAAATTCTTCAGTTATAATTCTTCTTATTTGCATATCATTTATTATTAGTCCACTTTTTTCTATACCATCAAATATACTTTTTGTTATGTTACTTGTATCAGGATGTCTTTTTGAACTTTTATAATAAACTTTTAAAACTGCAATTAAGGATTCTTCTAAAATTATGTTGGGATTTTGAGTTCTAGCTTCATAAGCTATTTGTTCCTCATATAAAGCATATCTATCATGATATTTACCAGAATTAGATGGTAAAATAGCTCGTCCCTGTGCATTTGATAATTTAAAGTTTGATTTAGTAATAGGAGACCCTTTTACTATAACTTTTGCGTATGAATTCATATTAGACCTCCAATCATATGATATAATAATTATTATATCATAATGCAAGATTAGGTATTTACAATTCTTGAATGTATTTCATAGATAAAGTATAATACTTTATGTTTACATATAAAAAAATAAATTACGAGGGATTAAAATGGATAGAAAAGTTATATTAGCAATAGAAAGTAGTTGTGATGAAACGGCGGCAGCTGTTGTTGTCAATGGAAGAGAAGTTTTATCAAATGTAATATCTTCTCAGATAGATACACATACAAAATTTGGAGGCGTTGTTCCAGAGGTTGCATCAAGAAAACATATAGAAGCTATAAATGCTGTTGTTCAGGAAGCAATAGAGGAAGCTGGAATGACTTTCGAAGATATAGACGCAATTGCAGTTACATATGGACCTGGGCTTGTTGGAGCTTTATTAGTAGGACTTCAATATGCTAAAGGATTAGCTTATTCATTAGATAAGCCATTAATAGGAGTTAATCACATAGAAGGACATATAAGTGCAAACTTCATAGATCATAAGGATTTAGAACCACCATTTGTTTGTTTAGTAGTTTCAGGAGGGCATACTTTCGTAGTTCATGTAGAGGATTATGGAAAGTTCGAAATTATAGGAGAAACTAGAGATGATGCGGCAGGAGAGGCTTTTGATAAGGTGGCAAGAGCTGTTGGACTTGGATATCCAGGTGGTCCTAAAATAGATAAATTAGCTAAGGAAGGAAATAAAGATGCGATAAAATTCCCTAAAGCTAATTTCCATGATGATACTTTAGATTTTTCATTTAGTGGTGTTAAATCAGCAGTATTAAATTACCTAAATAAGATGGAAATGAAAAATGAAGAAATAAATAAAGCTGATGTTGTTGCAAGTTTTCAAAAGGCTGTGGTTGAAGTTTTAACTGATAATGCCATAAAAACTTGTAAATTAAGAAATGCAGACAAAATAGCAATTGCAGGAGGAGTGGCTTCAAATAGTGCCTTAAGAGAGAATCTTAAGAAGGAATGTGAAAAAAGAGGAATTAAGGTATTATTCCCATCACCAATACTTTGTACAGATAACGCGGCTATGATAGGAAGTGCTGCTTATTTTGAACTTTTAAAAGGAAATATAGCTGAAATGAATCTAAATGCAAAACCTAATTTAAGATTAGGAGAAAGATAAGGGGATGAATTGTAAATGAAGTTTATTCCGTACTCAAATGGATTTCATAAGATGAATAAAAATATAGAAATAAAGCCAGCTAGTATTATGAAAAATTTATTTTTAATAATTTTGGTTTTAGTGTTCGTAGGATTTGCTTATCAAGGTATAGTAAATAAAATAGATAGAAGTAAAATATCACCAGAGAATAAATATTTAAGACTTGATGGTAAGAAGACTTATTTTAAATATGATGGTGAGACTAAGCCTACATTAGTATTTGATTCAAACTTAGGTTTAGGAATGAATGAATGGGATAAAGAAACTTCTTTAATAGAGAAAGAATATGGATATAGAACATTTGTATATGATAGAGCAGGATATGGTTTTTCTGAACTTGGAAAATCTAAAACCCTTGAAGAACAAGCAAAGCAATTAAGATTAATTCTTAGAAGAGTAAATATTGGAGGACCATTTATTTTGGTTGGAGAAGGATATGGTTCATTAGTTATGTGTAATTTTGCAAAGCTTTATCCAGAACTTGTGCAAGGAATGATACTTATAAATCCAATTAATGAAGAGGCTTTAAATAATAAGGATTATATGAAACAATTTTCAAGTCATAAGTTTACAAGATTTACTCAAAAATATGGTTCTTATTTTGGATTAACATCAATTATGAATAAGTTTGGAATTATAAAAAATCCTAATGGAATAGAGGAATTAAGTAAAGATTATTTAAATAAGTTTAATATGCTTAGAACAAAGAGTGATTATAATGGAGCTTATTATGATGAACTTTCAAATATCATAAATAAAAATAGCAATTCTCAGAAAAAAGGATTATTAAATGGAAAACCTTTGAGCATAATAGTAAATAACAAAGATTTTTCTAAAGAACAAGAAAGTTTAAGAAAGCTTACTTCACCTAACATGAGTCAAATAATAAATGCTAAAAATAACACAGATATTATACCTTTAGAGAAACCTGAACTTATTTTAGATAGTATAAAATTTATACAAGATAATAGTCAGGAACAGGAGAAGTAGCTTTAAATTAGCAGGCAAACTGACATTGAACTGCCATAAATATGACATTGAAATGACATAAAAAATGGGTATTATAAAGTCATGGAAATTGAATGTTTTAGGAGGGTATTTTAAATGAGTGATTTTAATAAAAAAGATGAAAATTTAAATGACTACTTTGGATTTGAGGAGAATAAAGAAAAAGTAGATTCAAATAAAGATATAGATTCTAATGAAGAAAAGAGTACAAATATTAATCATACTCAAAAGGTGAATTTAGAGGAAAATGAAAAAAATATTGATGAAGTTCCAATAAATAATAAGGTTAAAAATAATCTAAAGAAAAAAAGTGGATTTAAAAAGACTGTAGGAATTGTTGTTGGGGCAGTAGTCATAGCTATGATGGGTGGAGCTATTGGTGCTGGAGGTTTGTATTATACATTAAAAGATAAAATTCCTGTTAATAATGTGAGTTTTAGCAATGGAAATTTAAAAGGTGATTCAGCTAATCCACCATCATTTAAGGCCGAAGAAGGGGCATTAACTGTTCCTCAGGTTGTTGAAAAAGTTAAACCTGCCGTTGTTGGTATTTCAACAAAAAGTTTAGTAAGAGATCAATTCTTTAATGTAAGAGAGCAAGAGGGATTAGGATCAGGATTTATAATAAATGAAGAGGGATATGTTGTTACTAACTATCATGTTATAAATGGGGCTCAGGAAGTTAAAGTAATTTTTTATGATGGAAAAGAAGTAAATGCTAAGGTTGTAAATTATGATGCTGAGAGAGACTTGGCAGTGATTAAAATAACTGATAATGTTAAAATGCCTGGAATTATTCAACTTGGAAACTCATCCACAGTTAAGGCTGGTGAAGAGGTAATTGCCATAGGAAATCCTTTAGGAAAAGAATTCAGTTCAACTGTAACAAAAGGTATAATAAGTTCACCAAATAGAAAAATGAAAACAGAAAGTGGAAATGTTTTAGATTATATACAAACAGATGCTGCTATAAACCCTGGTAATAGTGGTGGACCATTAATAAATTCAAAAGGTGAAGTAATAGGTGTAAACACTGCTAAGAAAGTAGGAGAAGGTATTGAGGGTATAGGATTTGCAATTCCTATAAATGAAGTTAAAGATAGATTAGGTTCATTATCAAAGCCAATATTAAAAATGGGAATTCAAGTTAGAACCATAACTCCAGAATTAGCTAAGGAAAATAACCTACAAGAAGGTGTTTATGTAGTGGGAGTTCAAGAGTTTAGCCCAGCAGAAAAAGCAGGATTAAAAAGTGGAGATTTAATAGTAGAATTTGGTGGTAAGAAAATAAAATCAGTAGAAGAACTAAATGAAAGTAAATCTAAATATAATGATGGTGATTCAGTACCATTAGAAGTTGTAAGAGATGGTAAGAAAATTAAACTTAATATAACTTTAGTTGCTAATTAGTAAAAGGAACTTATGTTTTGAATTGCTCCCTTTAAAGTAGATAGGATAAAAAAAGAACTGTTAAAATCTACTTTTAAGGGAGCTTTTTGTTTATAAATATAAAAACTGAAATTTTTAAATGGATTAAAAAATTGTAAATAAAATAAGAAATTTTAAATGAATTTAATAAAAATACATATAATTAATTGTTAAAAACATTTTTTCGCTATAGAATAGGTGTGTTAGGATTTTTAGTTTTTGAAAGGAGAAGACATTTTAAGCTTGTGTAAACTTGTTTCGTTAGGAATATTGACCAAGAAGCTCCCATTTCAAGCGTAGCTAAGTGGGGATTAGTTAACATATGTTGGAAATAAATAGGGTATTAAATTTTAGGAGGATTAGGATATGAAAAATATAGTTTTATTGTGTATATCAGGTATGTCTACATCTTTACTTGTTTCAAATATGAGAAAAGTGGCAAAAGAATTAAATGTTGATTGCAAAATAGAAGCAATAGGGGAAAGTGAATTAAGAAAAATTAAAGAGGATACAGATGTTTTGTTGTTAGGACCTCAAGTTAGATACTTGTCAAATAGATTGAATAAAAAGTTTGAGGGGAAATTCCCAATTGGACTTATAAAAAGTTCAGATTATGGAACAATGAATGGAAAAGGTGTTTTAAAACAGGCTTTTGAGTTAATGGATAAAGAATTTGTGGAAAATACTTTATAAAAATATATAATTTTTTAAGAAAATTTTAAGTTATGGCAAGTTTATTTTTCTTTAGAGAATTTAATTTTATTTTTTTAGAGGAAAGAAACTTGCCATTTAGTATTTGTTATTGGTCTTTAATTTGTTAAGAGTAATATATTAATTTAATATATCTTTTAAAGTTTTACTTAGTAAAAATAATTTATAAAAGTTTTTGTTTAATTATGGTGAGATTTTTATAAACATACTAAGGTTTAATATAGGTTTTAAGTTTGGTTTTACCTGATTATAGTGAAATCTTTATTTAAAAGTTCAAAATTATTTGTAAGCCCATTGCTTAAGTAAATTTCTCTGTTTTTATTTACAAAAATTGCTTCTATATCATTAAGTGAATTTATTAGATTTAATCCATCTTCTATGCCTAGTGCAAAGGTTGCTGTTGATAATGCATCTCCATCAATTGATTTAGAAGATATTATACTTACAGAGGCTAATTCATTATGAAAGGGATAACCAGTACTTGGATTAAGTATATGATGATACTTAATTCCTTCAACTTCTAAAAATCTTTCATAAATTCCAGAAGTAACAACAGATTGATTTGTTATTTTTAAAGTTCCTAAGGGAGTTCCTCTATTTTCAAAAGGATTTTGTATGCCTATAGTCCAAGGTGTGTTTTTACTTTTTTCTCCCAAGGCAAAAATATTTCCACCTAAATCAATAATAGCTTTCTTAATACCCTCATTAATTAACATATCTTTTATTATGTCAGCAATATATCCTTTAGCAATAGCTCCTAAATCAAGGATCATTTTTTCTTTTTTTAGAAAAACAGATTTTATTGACTCATCTAAAATTATGTTTTCATAACCTATTAAATCTAGGCAGTAATCTATTTCAGATTTACTGGGTAACCTTGCTTTATCACTTCCTATTCCCCACAAATTAACTAAAGGTCCTATTGTTATGTCAAAGGAACCCTTAGACATTTTAGAAATTTCAATAGCTTTATTTATTATTTCAAAAGTTTCATTGCTTACTTTTACAGGGGAATTTCCTGCATTTTTATTTATTTCATTTACTTCTGAAGAGGGAATATTAAGACTAAATTTCTCTTCAAGTGTATTTATTTCCTTAAAAACTTTTTCTAAGATTGATTGATTTTTTTTGTCATATAAAGTTATATTAACTATGGTTCCCATGAAAAAACTTGATTTACTAATTGGTTCATTACTTATGGAACAAGCTGTTAAATTAGTAAACAGTAAAATAATTAATAAAAAACATATATTTTTTAAGCGACCCATTTTATCCTCCTAAAAGTTATAATTTTATATAGGATTAAAGTTTACTCTCTCCAGTTTTTCCTTCTTCAGCATTTTTTAAAATAGCAGAAACTAAGGATTTAAATTGTTCAGATGAACCAGTAGCTCCTGTTATTGTGTCTATTTCAGAGGATTGAGCTTTTATTAAGGCTTCTTCTAATTGAGGTTCATAATCCTTAGGGCCAATTCCTGAAACTTCAGTCATTTTCTTGTTATATTCTTCATTATCACGTTTAAGTTGGTTGTTTTCAGCATTAAATTCATTATAAGTAGCTTCAGTTATTTTTCCTTTAACAACTTTTATGCTTAGTCTAGCCTTGTTTCCATGGTCATCAGCCTTAGCTGTTTCTATTTTATAATCTCCATCTTTTAATTTAGAACTTTTTGATGAGCCACAGCCTACTAAGTTAAATAGTGCTAAAGTTGAAATAATAATAGCAAAAAACTTTTTTTTCATAAGATAAATCCTCCATGAGTATTAAGATATTATAAATATATTTAGAAAATAAAAAAACATTCCTTAAAGAATAAAATAATAAATTAAAGTTTTAAAACATATATACATAATAAGTATATTGTTATTTTAGGAGGAGTAAGGATGAAAAAATTAGATGGAATTATAATAATTTTTTTAGTATTTATATCTATACTTCCAATAGGATTAGTTTTTAAAAAAGGTTTTTGTAATGATAAAAAAGAGGTTGTAATAAGTTATGATGGGAAAATACATAGTAGATTTTTATTGAATGAAGTTAAGAATAAAGAAGTTTTAATTGAATCATCAGGTCATAAAAATTTAGTTTACATAATGGATGGAAAGGTAGTTATGAAGGAAACAGATTGCAAAGATAAAATATGCATGAAGCAAGGAGAAATAAGCAAAGTAGGAGAAAGTATAGTTTGTCTTCCTAATAAGGTTTTTATTGAAATTAAGGGGAAAGAAAAGTCAGATATTATTTTATCTCACTAAATTTATAGGGGGCTTTTATGAGAACAAAAAATATTATTTATATTGGAGTTTTAGTAGCTCAGGCATTAGTTTTATATACAGTTGAAAGATTTATACCATCACCATTTATGATTCCAGGGGCTAAGCTTGGACTTTCTAATTTAATTGTTGTTATAGGGCTTTATACACTTAACAATTATAAGGAATGTATGACTTTAATAGGATTAAAATTACTTCTTTCTACTTTAATTATGGGGTCTCTTTCAACATTTTTATTTGGGCTTGGAGGAACTATATTTAGTTTTTTAGGCATGGTTTTAGTAAAGGAAGTTTTTAAGGAAAAAGTATCTTGTATAGGAGTTAGTACAGTGGGTGGAGTTTTTCATAATATAGGGCAACTTTTAGTAGCCTCATTAGTAATAAGAAATTTAGGAATAATGGCATATTTGCCTTTTTTATCATTAGCAGGAATAGGAACAGGGATTTTTATAGGAATTACAGCAAATTATATATTAAAACATATGAAAAGAATTGACTCTCGTAGAAGTGAAAATTTATTTTTGAGGTAATCTTCTTAAAGGAGATAAATTTTATTTTTATATAAGGGTAAATTTAAGGCTCTGTTTTAAACTAGTATTGATTTTAGATATAACTGTAAGACCATCTTAATAAGCAGTTTAGAGTTTCATTGAATATGGAAGAATAATAGCGTTAAGAAGCGAAGTTGTTTGACCAGAGGGAGTTTCTTCGCTTTAGCTATTATTCTGGAATATTCAATAGAAACT